>CBDUPF010000400.1:0-1544 GCA_965369035.1 uncultured Aliishimia sp. | reverse complement strand
CACCGGGATCGCACCGGACCCGAGTGCCGGGCCGCCATCAGCGGGGCGGGAATTCCACCAGCGCGGAGCCGTCGGCGAACCCCGAGGCCAGCACGCTGTCGCGCGGGTCGAGATTGGGCAGGAAGCGCGCCAGCCCGCGCAGAACGTCGTCACGACCGCGCGGCAGTGTGGCCGCTGCGACCGGCCCGCAAGGAGAAAGACGGAGGACAGCGCCTTCCGGCTCCACCCGGAACGGGGCCGCTTGCGCCCCCACAATGGCGATATCCCCCACGGCCCCGCCGATCCGCAGAAGCCACGCGGTCTCCAGCGCGCCAAGGCTGAGCCCAGGGGCCAGCACGAGAACCTGACCGTCGCCTAGGTGATCGGCCAGCACCATGGCATAGGTGCGCGGCTTGTGGACTGGGCCGGTGAGAAAGATCGCCTCCGCGACGCGCACAGATGCATCAAGCTCGGCGGTCAGTTGCACCGACGGCGCGCCAGCCCGGTCCACCTGGTATGTCCCAACCGGCCCGGCATCGCGCAGCGCAATGCCGGAGGCAGAACGCATCGCCTCCAGCTCGTTTCCATAGACTGAGAACAGCGTGACCCCGGCCCCTTCGGCCTGGCAGAGCGCCGCGAAGAGCCGCGAGTCCACGCCACCGCTCAGGACCGCCACGCGATCATGGGACGGGACGGCGACCGCAGCCCCCTGTCCGGCCGGCCGCGAGGCGGCTTCGGCGAAATCGGCAATCTCGTTGACATGCATCATCCTTTCGCGCGTGCCCGGCCCCTCAGGACCCGAACGCTTCGATGATCGCCTCCAACTCGTCATGGGGGCGTGCGATCACATGCACCGACACGACCTCGCCCACCTTTTTGGCGGCCGTGGCACCCGCATCGGCGGCGGCCTTGACCGCCCCCACCTCGCCGCGCACCAGCGTCGTGACGAGCCCGCCGCCCGCCTTGTGCTGGTCCACGATGCTGACGCTCGCCGCCTTCAGCATCGCATCCGCCGCTTCCATCGACGCCACGAGGCCGCGCGTCTCGATCATGCCCAGAGCTGCCTGCCTGCTGCCGGTTTCGCCATTGTCAGTTACTCCTCCGATTGGAAAATTCAGCCAGGTTGTACCCGGTCCACGATCGCGGTGATGACCGCGCCCACCGTATCGACAGCGACATGCGCGGGTTCCAGCACCTTGCCCTTGCCGTCGACGATGTCGCAGATCAGAAGCTTCAGGCCGGTCAGCCGCGCATCCTTGGCGGTGGCCGTGACGGTCCCGGTGACGCGGCCCAATTTCATCCTAGAGCGTCCTCAGATAGCGGTCGGTTTCGACCTGCGTGACCTGCTGGCCAAAGAACTCCAGCTCGCGCTCCGCGATCTGCCAGTAGAGCTCCCACTGCATCTCGCCCATCACGTCCTTGAGCCATTCCGACCCGCGCGCCAGCGCAATCGCCTCTGCAAGGTCCGTGGGGATCGGGTCGCCATGCGCCTCCTCGTAGGCATTGCCCATGGTCGGCTCCGTCGGTTCCAGCCCCCGCTCGATCCCGTCGAGTCCCGCAGTGAT
>CBDUPF010000399.1:0-1559 GCA_965369035.1 uncultured Aliishimia sp. | reverse complement strand
CGAGATGTCGATGGTAGTCGTGCGCGAGATCGTCGAGCAGGCCTATGAGGACGCGCCGGAGCTGATCGACGCCGCGCGCGCCGATCTCGTGGCCGTCTACGAGCGCGATCCGGCCTGCCACCGATTGCTGCAGCCGCTGCTCTACTTCAAGGGCTACCAGGCGATGCAGGGGTACCGCGTGGCGCATTGGCTTTATGCCGACGGCAAGCGGGACCTGGCCTATTTCTTCCAGATGCGCCTGTCCGAGATCTACGGCGTGGACATTCACCCCGCGGCGCGTATCGGCAAGGGCATCATGATCGACCACGCCCACTCCATCGTGATCGGCGAGACCGCGGTCGTGGGCGACAACGTCTCGATGTTGCATTCGGTGACGCTGGGCGGGACCGGCAAGGAGGAGCAGGACCGCCATCCCAAGATCGGGAACGGCGTTCTGATCGGCGCGGGGGCCAAGGTTCTGGGCAACATCAAGATCGGCAACTGCTCGCGGATCGCGGCGGGTTCCGTGGTGCTCGAGGATGTGCCGCCGTGCAAGACCGTGGCTGGCATCCCCGCGCGTATCGTCGGGGAGGCGGGTTGCGATCAGCCGTCCATCTCGATGGACCACATGCTGGGAAAAGATTACTCCTCCTGAGCCCATCCGAAGAATTCTGGTCCTGATTTCGGGCGTGCCTCTGGCGCGCCCGTGTCGATTGTTCCTATGTTGCCCGCAAGCGGAAACAGGAAAGGGGGACTTCCATGGCGATCCGAACGACCAACGGGCGCGGTCAGCGCTACGACAGCATTCTGGAGACGGTGGGCAACACGCCAGTGATCCGGATCAATCGCATCGCGCCAAAGAACGTCACGATCTACGTGAAGTTCGAGGCGTTCAACCCCGCAGGGTCGGTCAAGGACCGGCTGGCGCTCAACATCATCGAGGCAGCCGAGCGGGACGGTCGGCTGAAGCCCGGCCAGACCGTGGTGGAGGCGACCTCGGGCAACACCGGCATCGGGCTGGCCATGGTCTGTGCGGCCAAGGGCTACCCGCTCGTCGTCACCATGGCCGACAGCTTCTCGGTGGAGCGGCGGCGGCTGATGCGGTTTCTCGGCGCCAAGGTCGTGCTGACCCCGAAGGCGGCCAAGGGCTTCGGCATGTACCAGAAGGCCAAGGAACTGGCCGAGGAGAACGGCTGGTTCCTCGCCAGCCAGTTCGAGACGCCGGACAACGCCGACATACACGAGGCGACCACCGCGCGCGAGATCATCGCCGATTTCGAAGGCGAGCGGCTGGACTACTTCGTCTCGGGCTATGGGACGGGCGGGACAATCTCGGGCGTCGGGCGCGTGCTGCGCAAGGAGCGGCCGGACACCAAGCTGATCCTCACCGAACCGGCCAACGCGGCGCTGGTGGCCTCGGGCTACGTCAACACGCGGAACGACGCGCATCAGCCGACGGAGGGGCATCCGAACTTCGAGCCGCACCCGATCCAGGGCTGGACGCCGGATTTCATCCCGTGGGTCCTGCAGGAGGCGCTGGACAAGTCGTTCTACGACGAACTGATCCCGGTGGCCGGTCC
>CBDUPF010000398.1:0-1657 GCA_965369035.1 uncultured Aliishimia sp. | reverse complement strand
GTGCTGTGGATGCCCCATTTCTGGTGCGGCGTGATGAAGTTCAGCACCACGTGCGGGCTGTTCTCGGCCGCGTCGTTGTTGACGGCGGCGGTGATGGTCTTGAGGTCCACCGGCGGGCGGTAGCTGACGAAGCCTTCGCCGAATGCGCGCATCCACAGGTGATCCTGATAGAGTTGCTGGCGCCCCGTCAGCGTTCGCCACGGGATCAGTTCGTGCACGTTGGTGTAGCCCGCGTTGTAGCAGACCTCCTCGCTTTCGATACCCGACCAGGTGGGCGAAGAGATGATCTTGCGCGGCTGGGCGGCGATGTCGCGGAAGCGGATCTTGGTGTGATGCGCCCCTTCGGCCAGGTGGGCGTGATGGCGACCGGTGGGTTTTTCCAGCTCCTCCCATGCCTTGACGGCCACTTCGCCGTTGGTCTCGGGCGCAAGCATCAGGATCATCTCGGCCGCGTCGATGGCGGTTTCGAGTTTCGCGTGACCCTTGGAGACGCCCTCGTCCAGCACCTCGCCATTGAGGTCGCGCAGGTGCCCGACCTCGACCTTGGTGTCCCAGGTGATGCCCTTGCCGCCATTGCCGAGTTTTTCCAGCAGCGGTCCGACGGAGGTGAACTTCTTGTAGAGGTTCGGGTAATCCCGCTCCACCGCGATGTAGTTCGGCGCGGTCTTGCCGGGGATCAGGTCGCATTCGCCCTTTTTCCAGTCCTTCACATGGGCCTGGGCCAACTCGCCCGGCGTGTCGTGCAGCAGTGGAAGCTGGACGATATCGGTCTCGACCCCCAGCACCTCGGGCGCCACCTCCGAGAACTTCCTTGCGATCGACTTGAAGATGTCCCAATCCGACTTGCTCTCGTAGGCCGGGTCCACGGCCGCCTGGAGCGGATGGATGAACGGGTGCATGTCCGAGGTGTTCAGATCGTTCTTCTCGTACCAGCTGGCCGTGGGCAGCACGATGTCGGAATAGACCGCCGTGGTGGACATCCGGAAATCGATGGTCACCAGCAGGTCGAGTTTGCCCTTGGGCGCCTCCTTGTGCCAGACGGCCTCCTTCGGCATCACGCCGCCTTCCTCGCCCAGGTCCTTGCCCATCACCCCGTGATCGGTGCCCAGCAGGTGCTTGAGGAAGTACTCGTGCCCCTTGCCGGACGAGCCCAGCAGGTTGGAGCGCCAGACAAAGAGGTTGCGCGGCCAGTTCTCCGGCGCGTCCGGGTCTTCGCAGGACATCTGCAGGTCGCCGGATTTCAACTGCTCGGCGACATAGGCGGGAATGTCCTTGCCGGCCTTCTTCGCCGCCTTTGCCACCTCGAGCGGGTTGGTCTTCAGTTGCGGGGCCGACGGGAGCCAGCCCATGCGCTCGGCCCGGATGTTGTAGTCGATGAGGGATATGTCCCAGTCACCCTCCGGCGCGGTGGGCGACAGGATCTCGCCCGCGCGAAGGGTCTCGTAACGCCACTGGTCGGTGTGGGCATACCACGCGCTGGTCGAATTCATGTGCCGTGGTGGCCGGTTCCAGTCCAGCGCGAAGGCCAGCGGCTGCCAGCCGGTCTGCGGGCGCAGCTTTTCCTGCCCCACGTAATGCGACCAGCCACCTCCCTCCGGGCCGATGCAGCCGCACATCACCAGCATGTTGATGATGCCGCGGTAGTTCATGTCCATGT
>CBDUPF010000397.1:0-1679 GCA_965369035.1 uncultured Aliishimia sp. | reverse complement strand
CGAAGCCGACAGCGGGCAGAAATACGTGGCTGCGGTCAAGGGGTCCTGCGCGGGGGGCGGGTACGAACTGGCTCTGGCCTGCAACCACATCATCCTGACCGACGATTCCAGTTCGTCCGTGGCGCTGCCGGAGGTGCCGCTGCTCGCGGTGCTGCCCGGCACGGGCGGGCTGACCCGCGTGACCGACAAGCGCAAGGTGCGGCGCGACCGGGCCGACGTCTTCTGCGCCACCGAGGAAGGTGTGCGCGGCAAGCGGGCGCAGGACTGGAACCTGGTGGACGAGGTCGTGTCCAACGCGAAATTCGACGAATTGGTCAGGGAACGCGCTGCCGCCTTCGCCGCCGAAAGCGGCAAGGCGGACGTGGCGCAGGGCATCGACCTCACCCCGCTCGACCGGACCTTTGGCGAGGACGGCGCGGTGACCTATTCCACGGTCGAGGTGACAGTGGATCGCAAGGCGCGCACCGCGACGATCATGATCAAGGGTCCCGACGAGGACGCGCCCGCCGACATGGATGCGTTCACGGCGCAGGGCGCACAAGCCTGGATGCTGCGGGCCTGCCGCGAACTGGAGGACGCGATCCTCCACCTGCGGCTCAACGAGATGGAGCAGGGCCTGATCGTCTTCCGCAGTCAGGGCGACCCCGAGCGCGTGCTGGCCCATGAGGCGCTGCTGCTGGAGAACCGCGAGCACTGGCTGGCCAATGAGGTGATCCAGTACTGGAAACGCACGCTGAAACGGATCGACGTGACCTCGCGCAGCCTCGTGGCGCTGATCGAGCATGGATCCTGCTTTGCCGGCGTTCTGGCCGAGCTCCTCTTCGCCGTCGACCGCTCCTACATGATGGAGGACGAGTTCGAGGGCGACAACCGGCCAACGGCCGCCAGAACGCTCTCCGACGCCAATTTCGGCCCCGTCCCGATGGGTAACGACCTCACCCGGTTGCAGACGCGGTTCCTCGGCACGCCCGAGGCGGTGGACGCGGCGAAAAAGCACGTGGGCGAAAGCCTGGAAGCCGAGGAAGCGGACGAGCTGGGCCTCGTGACGATGATCCTCGACGACATCGACTGGGAGGACGAGATCCGCATCTTCATGGAGGAGCGCGCCTCGTTCAGCCCGGACGCCATGACGGGAATGGAGGCGAACCTGCGCTTTGCCGGTCCCGAGACGATGGAGACGCGGATCTTTGGTCGGCTCACCGCCTGGCAGAACTGGATCTTCAATCGCCCCAACGCGGTCGGTCCCGATGGCGCGCTGCAGCGCTACGGGACGGGCATGCGCGGCGACTACAACATGGAGCGGGTGTGAATGGGCCACGCGACCATCGACGCCTATCATGCCGCGCAGGAGCCGAGCGATCGAGCCATCTGCGACCGGCTGCGCGCGGAGCTGGACCGTGGCCTGCCGGAGGCGGAGTCGAGGATGTGGCACGCGCACCCGGTCTGGTTCATCGACGGGAACCCGATTGCGGGGTACGGCAAGCTGAAGGACAGCGTCCGGCTGATGTTCTGGAGCGGACAATCCTTCGAGACACCGGGCCTGAAGCCAGAGGGAAAGTTCAAGGCGGCCGAGGTACGTTTCACCGACGCCGTGCAGATCAACGACCATCCGTTGCAGGCCTGGCTGGACGAGGCGCGGGGCGTGCAGTGGGACTACAAGAACATCGTGAAACGCAAGG
>CBDUPF010000396.1:0-1762 GCA_965369035.1 uncultured Aliishimia sp. | reverse complement strand
TGGTTCGAAATCCTGGGCGAGCAGCATTTCGTCATGTGGTGGGTACCGGCAGGCCATCGCCCCACGCAGGAGGAGGCGTTGGCCCGGCTTGAACATCGCAAGCTGAACGGGGACAGCGATCACGCGTTCGGTTGGGAATGGCTCGAAAGCGCGGGAATGTGGCGGACACGTTCCTGCGGTGTGGCGGCGGAGTAGGGGGACAGGATGGAAAGCTTTTCCGAATACGGACATGCCCTGCTGGCCATGTCACTCTATGGACTGTTGACCGTCGTGCTGGGAGCGATGACGGGCATCCGAAAAGGCGCAAAGAACATGGCGCCCGGTCAGGGGTACGAACCCGACTACGGCAATCCGGCCTACAGGCTGGACCGGGCCTACATGAACTCCGTGGAAAACCTGGGCGCCTTTGCCGCCATCACGGCCGCCGCGGTTCTGGCAGGCGCTTCACCTGTTGCCGTCAATATCGCGGCCTCCCTCATCCTGGTGCTGCGGCTGGCCTATACCTTTTGCTATCTCGGCAAGGTCGGGGCGGGCTATGGCGGCGTCCGGACCATCCTGACCGTGGTGAGTGTGGTCGCCCTTGTCGTGATGATCATTGCAACCTTGCGGGCTGTTTTCTGATGTATCGTTCCGTACTTCTCCTGATCCTGTGTGCGGCGATGGTCGCAGGTTGCGGCAAGCGCCAGGAACGTCTTGCCTTCGATGGGCAGTTCTACCGGGCAAAGGCGTCCCGCGTGGACGGCGACCGGCAGCAGATCGCGATTACCGTCCGCCCGGTGAGTGCTTCGTTCGAAGGCGCGCTGGAGGCCGGGCGCTACGAGGCCACGCGCCACTGCATCCAGAACTACGGCAATTCTGCGGTCGACTGGGTCGTGGGTCCCGACCAGGATCCGGGCACCTACCGCATCGAAAACGACACCCTCGTCCTGCGGGGGGCTTGCGAAGGGTGATACACGGGGCGGCATATCGCGCCTTTTCAACGGCTTTGCTGCAGTGTTATTGCATGGCGCGGGCGGCATGTCGCAGGGGCCGACCGGGGCGGGCCATCCCCGTGCGCCGCTGCAGGCAAGGAGACACCGGATGCGCGGAATGCTGATTCTGTCCCTCGTGAGCGGCCTCGCCGCGGGCAGCGTCACGGCCGCGCAATCCCTGCGCGATTTGCCGCAGGTCGAGACCGGCCTGTTCGCCATTGCCGTGGCCGACAAGATCCGCCGGGAGTGCGGCGACATCTCCGGACGGGTGTTCAAGGCGCGCGTGGAGTTGCGGGCGCTCTACGATGTGGCGCGGTCGCGTGGATTTACCGACGCGGAAATCGAAGCCTATGTGAATGCGGACACGGAAAAACACCGCATGAGAGCCAAGCGCGATGCGTATTTGGCAGAGCAGGGGGTTGTGAAATCCGACCCCGAGACGTACTGCGCGGCAGGGCGTGCGGAAATCCGGAATGCCAGCCGGATCGGCGCACTGCTGCGGGACTGAATGAGGACCCTGCTGAGGGCGAGGTGAGGACATGAGCGACGTTCGCAAGATCATCATCGACGACAAGGAAGTCGAAGTCGACGGCGCGATGACACTCATCCAGGCATGCGAGCAGGCGGGGATCGAGATTCCGCGTTTCTGCTACCACGAACGCCTGACCATCGCCGGCAACTGCCGGATGTGCCTGGTGGAAGTCGTGGGCGGCCCGCCGAAGCCGGCGGCGTCCTGTGCCATGCAGGTGCGTGACCTTCGCCCCGGGCCCGAAGGCCAACCGCCGGTCGTC
>CBDUPF010000395.1:0-1933 GCA_965369035.1 uncultured Aliishimia sp. | reverse complement strand
TTTCATTCTGAACCGGCTCTGCGACAAGCTGGAACAGACCTCGGATTACCGCGTCCGCCGCAAGGCCGTGGCCGAGTGGAACGCGAAGAACGAGGTGCTGAAGAAAGGCATCGCCCTGACCCCGGTCAAGTTCGGGATCAGCTTCACGCTGACCCATCTCAACCAGGCCGGCGCGCTGGTGCATGTCTACCAGGACGGCTCGATCCACATGAATCATGGCGGCACCGAGATGGGACAGGGTCTGTTCCAGAAGGTCGCCCAGGTCGCAGCCTCGTCCTTCGGCGTCGATCCCGTATCGGTCAAGATCACCGCCACGGACACCGCCAAGGTGCCCAACACGTCTGCCACCGCAGCCTCGTCCGGCTCCGACCTCAACGGCATGGCTGTCAAGGCCGCCTGCGACACTATCCGCGGTCGTATCGAGGAGTTCCTGGGCGAGCGTTACCAGACCCGCGACATCCGTTTTGCCGATAATCAGGTCCATGTCGGGAGTGAGATTCTGAGTTTCGCCGCCGCCGTGAAACTGGCCTATGAAAACCGCATCAGCCTGTCCGCCACCGGCTTTTACAAGACGCCCAAGATCGAATGGAACCGCGTCACCGGCAAGGGGCGACCGTTCTACTACTTCGCCTATGGCGCCGCGGTCACCGAATGCGTGATCGACACCCTGACCGGCGAAAATCGTATCTTGCGGACCGACATCCTGCATGACGTGGGATCGTCGTTGAACCCCGCAATCGATATCGGCCAGATCGAAGGCGGTTATGTGCAAGGCGCAGGCTGGCTGACAACCGAGGAACTCGTCTGGGATGACAAGGGTCGCCTGCGAACCCATGCGCCCTCGACCTACAAGATCCCCGCCTGCTCGGATCGCCCCGACATCTTCAACGTTTCCCTGCATGACGGACAGAACCGCGAAGATACCATCTACCGCTCCAAGGCCGTCGGCGAGCCGCCGTTCATGCTGGGCATCTCGGCGCTGATGGCACTGTCGGACGCGATCGCGGCCTGTGGCGATGCCTATCCGTCACTCGACGCACCTGCCACCGCGGAACGCATCCTGACCACGCTCGACCGGGTGCAGTCATGAGCCTCGATCTGCAAGCCCTGCATGATGCCGTCAGCCAGCATGGCCGCGTGGTCCGAGTCGTCGTCGCCGAAATCTCCGGCTCTGTCCCCAGGGAGGTCGGCGCGTCCATGCTCGTCTGGGCTGATGGCCAGTCGGGTACGATCGGCGGCGGCGCGCTGGAATTCGAGGCTGCAAAGCGGGCTCGCTCCATCACCAAGGACCAGACAGACCGCGTGCCGCTTGGCCCAGCCATGGGCCAGTGCTGCGGCGGCGCGGTCACTCTGGTTTCCGAGCTCTTCGACTCCGGGCGGCTGAATGAAGTTGCCGAGACCCATTTCCTGCGGAACCTCGGCGATACGCCCGGCGTGCCGATTGCCATCCAGCGCAGTCTGGCCGAGGCGCGGAATTCGGGAACTCCCGTCCGCACGATATTCCAGTCCGGCTGGATGCTGGAACCCGTCGCCACCGCGACGCGGCAGGTCTGGATCTTCGGCGCGGGCCATGTCGGTCGGGCCATCGTCTCGGTCCTGCATCCGCTGACGGGGTTCGAACTGACATGGATCGACACCGCCGCCGACCGCTTTCCCGCAATGATACCGCACGGCGTGAGCCGGCTGATTGCCGAAAACCCCGCCGATCTGGTGAAATTCGCGCCGGCAGAGGCAGAGCATCTGATCCTGACCTATTCGCACACGCTCGACCTCGAACTTTGCCACCGCCTGCTGTCGCACGGCTTCCGCGCGGCGGGGCTGATCGGGTCGCGCACGAAATGGGCGCGCTTTCGCAGCCGGCTACGGCAACTCGGTCATGACGATACGCAAATCACCCGGATCCGCTGCCCCATCGGCCAGCCGCATCTGGGCA
>CBDUPF010000394.1:0-2267 GCA_965369035.1 uncultured Aliishimia sp. | reverse complement strand
GCGTTCAATAAAGGGAGGGGCGCGATGTTCCTGGGCACGATGCAGTTCGATCTGGGCGAGGAGGTCAACGCCCTTCGCGACATGGTACACAAATGGGCGCAGGAGCGCGTGAAGCCCATGGCGCAGGAAATCGACCGGACGAACGAGTTTCCGGCCGAACTCTGGCGCGAGATGGGGGACCTGGGCCTGCTGGGCATTACCGTTCCGGAGGAATTCGGAGGTGCCGGCATGGGGTATCTCGCACACACCATCGCGGTCGAGGAGGTCGCGCGCGCATCGGCTTCGGTGTCGCTGTCCTATGGTGCGCATTCCAACCTCTGCGTGAACCAGATCAAGCTGAACGGCACGCCCGAGCAGAAGCAGAAATACCTGCCGCGGCTGGTTTCGGGCGAGCATGTGGGCGCGCTTGCGATGTCGGAGACATCCGCCGGCTCGGACGTGGTGTCGATGAAACTGCGCGCGGAAAAACGCAACGACCACTACCGGCTCAACGGCAACAAGTACTGGATCACCAACGGTCCCGATGCCGACACCCTCGTCGTCTATGCCAAGACCGATCCGGAAGCCGGGCCAAAGGGCATCACGGCCTTCCTGATCGAGAAGGAAATGACCGGGTTTTCGACCTCGCCGCATTTCGACAAGCTGGGGATGCGCGGATCGAACACGGCGGAGTTGATCTTCGACAACGTGGAGGTTCCCTTCGAGAACGTCCTGGGCGAGGAAGGCCGCGGCGTGAAGGTTCTGATGTCCGGGCTCGATTACGAACGTGTCGTTCTTGCGGCGATCGGGCCGGGGATCATCGCGTCCTGCATGGACGAGATCATGCCCTACATGGTGGAGCGCAAGCAGTTCGGCCAGCCCATCGGGATGTTCCAGCTGATGCAGGGCAAGATCGCCGACATGTACACGGCGATGAATTCGGCGCGCGCCTATATCTACGAGGTGGCCAAGGCCTGTGACCGGGGCGACGTGACGCGCCAGGACGCGGCGGCCTGCTGTCTCTATGCCTCCGAGCAGGCGATGGCGCAGGCGCATCAGGCAGTGCAGGCCATGGGCGGCGCGGGTTTCCTCTCCGACACGCCGGTCAGCCGGATCTTCCGCGACGCAAAACTGATGGAGATCGGTGCGGGCACCTCGGAAATCCGGCGGATGCTGATCGGGCGCGAGTTGGTCACGGGGATGATGTGATGCCATTGCCCGGGCTCACCGCGGAGGGCGCGTGGGATCTGCCCGACGACCTGAACATGGCGCGGCAGTGCCTGAGCCATGATCCGGAGGCCGTGGCGGTCATCGACCTCACCGGCGGTGCGCGGCGCGATGTGCGTTTCGGCGATTTGTCTGCGATGACGGACGGGATTGCGCGGGCACTTGCGGACCGCGTGGCATGCGGCGACCGGGTCGGCGTGTTGCTGAGTCAGAGCCCCTGGTGCCTCGCCGCGCATCTGGCGGTGTGGAAACTCGGCGCGATCTCGGTTCCGCTGTTCAAGCTGTTCAAGCGGGACGCTTTGGCCAGCCGGATCAGCGATGCGGGCTGCTTCATTGTGTTGACCGACCCCGGTGGCGCCGATCTGCTTGGCGATCTGGCCGAACCGTGGATGGCGGCGGAGATCGGACGAGACGGCGGCGACGTCGCGGTCGCGGAGACCGGGCCGGAGACACCGGCAATCATGATCTATACCTCGGGCACGACCGGAAAGCCCAAGGGGGCGCTGCACGGCCACCGGGTGCTGACCGGGCATCTGCCGGGAGTCTGCGTCAGCCACAATCATCTGGGCCAGCCCGGCGACGTGCTCTGGACACCGGCGGACTGGGCGTGGATCGGGGGGCTTTTCGACGTGGCGCTGGCGGGACTGGCAATGGGCGTGCCGGTGGTGGCCGCACGGATGGAGAAGTTTTCGCCGTCCGGCGTGTCGGAAATCGTCGAGAAAGCCGGCGTGCGCAACGTGTTCTTCCCGCCGACCGCGCTGCGTATGCTCAAGGCGGAGAGCCATGCGATTCCCGGTCTGCGGTCGGTAGCGAGTGGCGGGGAGCCGCTGGGCGCAGAAATGCTGGCCTGGGGACGCAAGGCGTTCGGGCTCACGATCAACGAGTTCTACGGCCAGACCGAGTGCAACATGGTGGCCTCCTCCTGTGCGGTCGATTTCGAGCCGCGGCCGGGGTGCATCGGCAAGGCCGTCCCGGGATTCGAACTGGCCGTGCTTGGTGCGGACGGTGCGCCGACAGACGGGGAGGGCGACGTGGCCGTCCGGCGCGGCGCGGCCTCGATG
>CBDUPF010000393.1:0-2276 GCA_965369035.1 uncultured Aliishimia sp. | reverse complement strand
TTTTCCTTCTGGCAGCTGACGGAACGGGACGGTTGGGCCATTCGATACCTTCCTGCCATGGGCGTATCGTTGCTTTGGCCTGAACGCGCATATGTCGCGGACGCGGAGTCGCAGAATTTCCTGAATTTCCGCCACACGTCGAGCAGCCTGTCGTTCTCCATTGGCATCCATGACAACGGCGCGGCGCAGGGCATCCATGACTACACGTGGGGGACGCACGAACTGGCGTCGGAGCCGTACATCGTCCGGAAGTCCCACCTTGCCGTCACCTCCGCGACAAAGCGCGACGGGTCGACGCTCTATGCGCGCTCCGACCGCGTGAATGGATCATGGTCCACGATCATGCTTTACGCCAGCAAGCAGGACGGTCCGGTCCTGAATGCAGTCGCTGCCAGCATCACCGTCGGCCACGCGCCACCTTTGAACATCTCATCGGGCGGCCCTCTCGAAGATGCAATCCGGAAAACCGTCGCCGTCTTTCAAGAGGAAGACTCGAAACCGGATCAGAGATCGGTTGCAGAGCGCGCACCGTCGAACCCTCCGGATTCGAACGCGGCACCCGGGTCGGGCAGCGGTTTTGTCGTGTCCCCGAATGGACATGTCCTGACCAACGCGCACGTGGTTCAGGGCTGCCGTGAAATTCGCGTGGACGGCCAACCGGCTGAGCTCGTGAGCATTTCGGAGGAATTCGATCTGGCCTTGCTGCAGTCCACGCCAAACGGACAGAAGGCAGTCGCGGTCTTTTCGGCGACATCTGCCAGGCTGAACTCCGATATCACGGCGGTCGGATTCCCCTATGCCGGATTGCTCGGCGGGCTGAACGTCACCCGGGGGTCGGTCTCGTCGCTGAAGGGGCTCGGGGGCGATGCAACCACGATGCAGATCACCGCGCCAATCCAAAGTGGAAACTCCGGCGGGCCGTTGCTGTCATCCGACGGCGAAGTCGTCGGCGTGGTGGTTTCGAAGCTCGATGCGGAGAAGGTCGCTGACGTCATCGGCGACGTGCCGCAGAACGTGAACTTCGCCATTCGAGGCGAGATCGCGAAACTCTTCCTGTCGCAAAATGGTGTCGATCCCGAACTCAGCCTGGAAGACGACAAGCTTGAACCCGAAGTCCTGGCGGCGCGTGCGAAAGACTTCACGAGCTTCGTTGAATGCAATTGACAGGCGACGTTCTGACACCGACGGCGGGTGCGTTGTGCGACACGGCCGGGCCTGGCGGCGGATTTCGGTAACCGTGGTGCCGGGCTGGATCCGGCGTAACCCGCGGCGGGAACCAATGCCGAGCCCAGTCCGAAAGACCGAAGCGTGTCCCCTGGCATCCGGCCCGGTGTCACAAGCAGCGGCCCACCTTGCGGCCGTCATTCTCGGTCCCGTCGCGTGAGCGCGTCGCGGAGGCTCGTCCCATCGGGTCGCAGGGTGTGCCCGATCTCGTCCTCGAGGTCGATGTAGGCCGAGAGAAGCTCCGGCCTCAGCCGCGCGGGGCAGCGGAGGTCGGCGAGGGACGACATGATGCAGAAGCTGCAGGACAGACGGGACATGCCGGCACCATAGGCCCAATGCGGCTCCTGACCTGCGGCAGCGATGATGTCGAATACTTCCCGCTGGATAAGGCCATGGATCGGCAGCCAGTCCACCCAGGTGCGGCCCGCGACGCTGTTGCGGGCGTGCAGGCTGACGGCAAGACGGCTCCGGCGCGCGGTGCTCACTTCCGCGCGCATGCCCATCGCACTGACGATCAATTCACTGTACCGGGGATTGGCCGCGAGATATCGGCGCAGCTCCCGCTCGATCGGACCGCGCTTCTGGTGCGAGGTGCATTGGCGGTATCGCGGGGACGGGAACATCCCCCGCGCCCGGACCATCTCGAAGAACGATCGGCGCGGCGTCGCGATTACCAGCGGCAGACCGAATCCGGTCTGTTCGATGTGTCGGATCGTGCCGGGCCATTCGACATCATCGAGGGTCGCGTAGACGAGGAGGAGCTGGTCGCGCGGAATACCCGCCGCGATCAGCCGGATCGTCATGGCCTGGCTGTCCTTGCCGCCGGAATGGCTGATCGCCACGAGCGCGCCGCGATCGATAAGTTCCGAAATCTCAGGTGGAATTCGCATCGGAACCTCCGAACATGGCGGTCCAATTGTCCCCGGACGGCATCTCGTCCTGGCGTTTCAGCACGGCAAGGCGGTTCATCAGGTCCATGATGATCGGCGTTGTCGGATGACCGGCGCGCGCACCTTGCGGTGGCCGGACCAATCCGGGTGGACCGTATTTGA
>CBDUPF010000392.1:0-2363 GCA_965369035.1 uncultured Aliishimia sp. | reverse complement strand
AGCGTAAGAAATACGGTAAGGCCAAAGCGCGTAAGAGCTTCCAGTTCTCCAAGCGTTAAGCTTACGGAACACACGATTTCGAAGGGCAGGCCATACCGGTCTGCCCTTTGTCGTTCTGGCGGCCTAGCGCGTGGGCAAGGTCCACAGGTCACCGAAATGCCTGTCCCATTCGGGCGGGTTGAACGGGGTCATGCCACTGCCCCGGTAAAGGGTCATTTCGTTGAGGACAAAGCGGTCTTCGGTGAAAAGAAAATCCACCCGAATGCTGTCCAGCCCCTTTGCCATGACCTCCCCGACCTTGATCATCTCGTTGAAAAGGTGCGGTTTTTCCGGGAGCGCATGAGTCCTGTGGTCGACCGTTCTGAAACCGTAAGGGGTCCAATCGGGTTTCATGAAATTCTGTGCAGCTTCTCCGAAACGATCATCGACCCGCAGAACGAATTCGCAGTGCCCGTCGAAGAACATCACTTTGAGATCGTCCGGCGCTTTTCCACCCGGCTGAGACATGTATTCCTCGAACACTACACGGCGCGGGATCGGCTGATAGGCCCATTCCATCTTGTCTTTGCCATAGGACCGGCGCAGCCATTTCTTCATCTCGTGGCGCATCACAGAGATGTCGACCTCGCTGCCCGGCGGCACGATGATGTTCCAGCCGCTGGCATGATTGGCCTTCGCCACATATGCCTTTGGCAGCTGTGCAAAATCAAAGCGATCCGGATCGCGCGTGGTCGCAAGCAGGTCGCACAGCACGTCATCCGCGTCGGTCCCCAGCCGCTTGCGCACCTCGTCCCGCAGGCGCAGCTTGTCCGAGATCACGGGAAACAGCGGATTGCGGTCGAATATCTTCCGCCACATGACCTTTTCGTTGAATGTCCTGGGGTTTTTGAAATCTGGCCGGTAACCAAGCCGCCGCTCTGCATAATCCAGAAGGCGCGGAAAACCCCGGCGCGCCTCTTTGCGCAGCTTCAATTCGATCTTCAGTTCGTTTACGAAGTCACCAAGGCGGGAACGCTCTGGCTGGGGGTTGTGGATGATCATGCAACACCTTCGAAGACTGCGTGGCGACCGGCCAAGAGCGGATAAAAGGAAAAGTACACAGTGAAAGCCTGCATCGTGGTCGGCACTTACTATTCTCCGGGCCAAACTTTTGTAAACAGGCATATCGAGAAACTCTTCGATGGCAATACATGTGTGATCGCGGATACGCTGAATGATCTTCGCCTCGTCGATGACCGGTTTCTTGGATGGCAGGCGGTGCCTGTCTCGGGCCTGACAAGACCTTTCCAGCGGCTGCAGAATCACCTGATCCACGGCACAAGCCGAATGCCCCACGGGACCGCGCGACGTGCGGTGAAACACTTTCTGCGAGAGCAGGCGCCCGATGTCATCCTGGCGGAATTCGGCCCGCAAGGAGTTTTGATCGCGCCCATCGCCAACGCGTTGGGCATTCCGGTTTGCTGCTATTTCCGCGGCAGCGATGCATCCTCGCGTATCCGGCATAGTCATGTCCAGCGGGCCTACCAGCGGATGATGCCACGTCTCGCAGGAGTGTTTTCCGTTTCGCAATTCCTGCTGGACAATCTTGCCAGTCGGAGCATTCGTCACCCGAATTCAACCGTCATCCCGTCGGGGGTGGATGTGCGCCGCTTCGTGCCATCGCAGAAGGTGCCGCTCAGGTGCCTCGGCGTGGGCCGCTTTGTCGAGAAGAAGGCGCCGCTTCTGACGATCCGCTCTTTTGTGGAGGCGACGCGCGATTTTGAAGAGGCCAGGCTGACCATGATTGGCGACGGCGAATTGCTGGAAGATGCACGCGCCCTGATGCGTCAGCTTGGGGTCGAAGACAAGGTCAGCCTGCCCGGCGCGCTGCCGCATGACGAGGTACGGCAGCACTTGCAACAGAGCGAATTCTACCTCCAGCATTCGGTCACCGCCAGGAACGGCAACACCGAAGGCCTGCCCACGGCCATTCAGGAGGCCATGTCGGCCGGGTGCATCACCGTGTCGACACGGCATGCAGGGATCGGAGAAGCGATCGAGGAGGGCCGTACCGGGTTTCTGGTTGATGAATGGGACGAGACCGGATTTACCCGCGCCATCCGCACGGCAATGGAACTGCCTGACGCGGCGCGCGGGCAGTTGGCCACACGGGCGCGCGAGGTTGCAGTGGCCAAATTCGACAATGACAAGCTGTTGCTGAAGCTCGAGGAGGCGCTGACGAAGATCGTCAAGGGCTAGGCGCGCGCCTTACTTGTCCTGCGTGATCAGGCCAAGCCCGCGCAGGTAGACGCCGATCCCGGATTCCAGCAGATCCTCGGGCGGGAAGGGGCTTTGCGTGCCCGGAGAGTTTCGCGCGAAAAGCT
>CBDUPF010000391.1:0-2424 GCA_965369035.1 uncultured Aliishimia sp. | reverse complement strand
GTACTGGATACGCTTGCCGAACACCGCAGGGTCGGCGTTGTCGAGCGCTGCGCCGTCGATCTCGATACGGCCGGTCGTGGGCTCCAGCAGCCCAACCAGCATCCGCGCCAGGGTGGACTTGCCGCAACCGGATTCGCCGACGATGCCCAGCGTCTCCCCGTGCTCCACCGTGAGTGTGATCGGATGCACCGCCTTCACGGACGCCTTGGACCCGCCCAGCAGCGTGCGGCCGACGGGGAAGGTCTTCGAAAGGTCGGTGAGTTGCAGCGCGGCGGTCATTGGGCGGCCTTTTCGAGCGGGGTGACGGGGTGCAGGCAGCGCACGGCGCGCGGGCCCTCGCGGTCGAGCGGGATCTCTCCGGCCCGACAGTCGGGCTGCGCCTTGTGGCAGCGGTCGGCAAAAGCGCAGCCTTCGGGCAGCCGGTCCACCGCCGGCGGCAGACCCGGGATCGCCTCCAGCCGCCGCTTGCCCGCGCCCAGTTCCGGCACGCAAGCCATGAGCCGCGCGGTGTAGGGATGGGCGGGCGCCTCGAGGATGGCCTGCGTCGGACCCTCCTCCACGATGCGGCCCGCATACATGACCTCGACCCGGTCGCAAAGCTGCCCCACCACGCCGAAATCATGGGTGATGAAGACGATGGCGAGCCCGCGCGAGCGTCTGAGATCGTCGAGCAGCGACAGGATCTGCGCCTGCACGGTGACGTCGAGCGCCGTTGTGGGTTCGTCCGCGATGATGATTTCGGGGTCGTTGGCCATGGCCATGGCGATACCGACGCGCTGGCGCATGCCGCCGGACATCTCGTGCGGGTAATCGCTGATGCGCTGTTCGGGGTTCGGGATCCGCACGGATTTCAGCAGGTCGATGGCCTTCTCGCGCCCCGCGGCCCTGCCGATGGGCCGGTGGCTCCGGATCGCCTCGACCAGCTGGTCGCCGACACGGTAGAGCGGGTGCAGCGTCGCCTGCGGGTCCTGGAAGATGTAGGCCACGTTGCGCCCCCGCATCGCCCGCAGTTTCCGGTAGGGCGCGCCGATCAGGTCCTGCCCCTCGTAGCGCACCGCACCGCCAGTAATCACACCCGGCGGCGAGGCGACGAGCCCCATGACGCTGAGTGCCGTCACCGATTTCCCCGACCCGCTCTCCCCGATGATGCCCAGACATTCGCCGGGCTTGACGTTAAGGCTCACGCCGCCCACCGCGCGGTAGATCCGGTCCTTGACGTGGAACTGGGTCTGGAGGTCCTGCAGCTCGAGGATGCCATCGGTGGCGGGTTCGGGAACCGGTCCCTCGCGACGCACCATGGTCGCCGCCATCGGCCGCGAGAGGGCGCCGGATTTCAGCCGCGGGTCGAGCGCGTCGCGCACCCCGTCCCCCAGCAGGTTGATCGACATCACGATGACCAGGATCATCGCGCCCGGCACGATGGACGTGTGCGGGTTGGTGATGAGCGCCGAGCGCGCCTCCCCCAGCATCGAGCCCAGGTCGGCCTGCGGCGGCTGGCTGCCCAAGCCGAGGAAGGACAGCCCCGCGGTCTCCAGAATCATCCAGCCGATGGTGGTGGACATGGCGATGACGATCACCGGCACCACGTTGGGCAGGATCTCCGACAGGATGATGCGCGTGTTCGACAAACCCGCCAGGCGCGCGGCGTCGACGAATTCCTTGTGCGCGATGCCGACCGTGATGCCGCGGATGTTGCGGGCAAAGAACGGCACGTTGACGGCCGCCACCGCGATCAGCGCGTTCATCAGCCCGGGCCCGAGGGCCGCGACGATGGCCAGCGCCAGCAGGATGTAGGGAAACGCCATCAGCATGTCGACGCCGCGCATGATCAGGTTGTCCGTGCGCCCGCCGTAGTAGCCGGCGATGATCCCGATGGCGGCCCCCAGCGTCGCAGCGATGATCGCGGCGGCGAACCCCACGGCAAGGCTGAGCCGCGTGCCCCACATCAGCCGCGACAGCAGATCGCGCCCGAGGTGGTCGGTGCCCAGCAGCGCGCCGCCCGAGAATGGCCGCTGGAACCGGTCGCCGGTGCTGGTCACGTCCGGATCGGCCAGCGGGAGCAGCGGCGTGATCAGCGCCAGCAGGACGACGATGGACAGCACGATGCCCCCCGCCAGCGCCAGCCGGTTGCGGGCCAGCAGGACCAGGAACGCCCTCATGTCTTGATCCGCGGGTCGAGCAGGCTCTGCGCCACGTCGACGAGGATGTTGAAGATCACGTAGCAGGCGGCGACGAAGACCACGCCGCCCTGCACCAGCAGGATATCGCGCTTCAGGATGGCATCCACCAGCATCCGGCCCACGCCCGGCCACTGGAACACGATCTCGATATAGACCGCCCCCGACAGGACGAAGCCCGCCTGAATCCCCAGCACCGGGATGATCGACACCATCGCCGCCTTGAGCGCGTGGCGCCAGATCACGC
>CBDUPF010000390.1:0-2519 GCA_965369035.1 uncultured Aliishimia sp. | reverse complement strand
CGCCACGGTCCATTCGTCGCGGGCCGCGGTGGAGGTGTAGGTATAGACAGGGCCTTCGCGGCTCACCACCTGCATCCGCGCGATGTTCACGTCGGGCCGGTACTTCTCGGTGCGGGCATCCATCGTCACGCTGTACCCGTTCGAGCCGCGCTTCCACCCGAAGTGCACCCGGTTGTAGTTCAGCGCAAGTCCGGACACGGCGGGGTTGTAGCCCACATGATCCGGCTGATCGGCGTCGATCCGGTCCTGCCGCGGCAGCGCGCCGTCCCAGACCAGAAAGCGCCCACGCACTTCGCGTATTCCCGCGGCCTTCACCTGCGCGGCCAACTCGGCCAGGTGGTTGCTGTCGAGCGTCGGGTCGCCACCCCCGGCCAGCACGAGGTCGCCCTGAACGACGCCATTCTTCACCCCGCCGGTGACGACAACGGATGTCCGGAACCGATGCTCCGCCCCCAGCGTGTCGAGCGCGTAGAGCGCCGTCACCGTCTTGGCGACGCTGGCCGGCGGCACCCCGGTGGCGCCGTTGCGGCTTTCGAAAAGTGTTCCGGTCTCGGTGCTGGCCACGGCGTAGGTGACCCGGCCGCTGACATTGGCATCGCGAAAGACCGCCTCCGGTCCCGGCACCGCGCGCCGGGCGAATCCGACGCCGCGCAGATGCGGACGCAGGGATTGCGTCGGCGCATCCGCAAACGCACCGGTCGCGAAGCTCGCGCCCAGCGCGGCCAGAATGGATCGACGCGAAAACCGCTGTGTCATGGCGGCAGAATATGCACGAGTTCACAGGCGGAACAACTGTACAATTCAAGCGTGTACTGCCAGCGCAGTTGCATGATTCCGCAAGCTATTTCGGACGACCGCCCGTCTGGGACGCTCACATCCGCTTGGCGACTTCCTCCAGCATTACCTCGGTCGCGCCACCACCGATGGCCTGCACCCGCGCGTCGCGCGCCATGCGCTCGATCGGGGTGCCGTGCATGTAGCCCGTCCCGCCGTGGAACTGCAGGCAGTCATACATGACCTCGTTGACCAGCTCGCCGCACAAGGCCTTGATCATCGATACCTCGCGGACCACGTTCTCCCCTGCGGCAAGCCGCGCGGCGGTGGCATAGATCATCTGCCGCCCCGCCTCGACCTTCGCCGCCAGCATCGCGAGCCGCTGCCTGATACCCTGTTTCTCCCACAGGGGCGCGCCGAAGGCCCGGCGCTGCTTGACGTAGTCTACCGTCAGCTCGATGGCCGCCTGCGCTTCTCCCATCGCCATGGCGCCAATGACCAGCCGTTCGTTCTGGAGGTTCTTCATGATCTCGTAGAAACCACGCCCTTCCTGCCCCAGCAGGTTGGCCGACGGCACCCTGACATCGACGAAGGAGAGCTCCGCCGTGTCCGAACTGTGCCAGCCCTGCTTTCTGAGTTTCCGCGCGACCGCAAACCCCTCCATCCCCTTCTCGAGAATGAACATGGACGTACCCTGGCTGGGTGGCGCGCCGGTATCGGTCCTGGCCGCGATACAATAGACATCGGCCAGAACGCCATTGGTGATGAAGGTCTTCGCCCCGTTCAGAACATAGTGATCGCCCTCGCGCCGTGCCGTGGTGCGAATACCCTTCAGGTCCGACCCGGCATCGGGTTCGGTCAGGCCCACGGCGGTGATGATCTCGCCCGAGATGACACCGGGCAGGTACGTCGCCTTCTGCGCGTCGCTCCCCGCGTTGAAGATATGAACGGAAGCCATGTCGGTATGCACCAGCGCCGTGATCGCCACCCCGCTGAAGGTGGACCGGCCCAGTTCCTCGGCCAGGACGACGGTGGCGCGCGCATCCATGTCGGAGCCGCCGAATTCCTCGGGGTAGCGTATGCCGAAAAAACCGAGCTCCCCCATCCGGCGCAACACCTCGCGCGGGGTCTCTCCCGCCTCCTCCCATTGGTCGGCATGGGGTTTGATCTCTTCCTCCACGAAACGCCGCACCTGATCGCGCAGCATGTGGTGTTCCCCTGCAAGGAACATGCCGCTCTGCGTGGTCTGGTCGAAACCGTTTGAACTCGTCATGGTCTCCGCTCCTTCGTTCGGGTGACGCGAAAAGTAGCGCTCGTTCGGCCGGCGGGTCAAACGCACCGAGAAACAGCGGAATCGACGCGGCAGGCTCGTCGGCGGTCGGAGAAACGCGCTACTCCGCCGGCTCGATCTCCACCAGGATGGTGTGCGCCGTGACCTGGGCCCCGGCCGTGACATGAACGACCGACACGGTGCCATCCACCGCCGCAACGTGGCCGTGTTCCATCTTCATCGCCTCCAGCACCAGAACGGTTTGGCCCTTGCGTACCGTGTCACCGGGCTCGACCGCGACGGATGTGACCGTGCCGTTCATCGATGCGCGCACCTTGCCATCGCCTCTTGGTATCGCCGTGGTTTCGGGGGCGAAGGTCAGGTCCTCGAAATCCCAGGTCCGGCTGTCGAGATGGAGCCAGACCGTGCCCCCATGGCGAAACAGGACCGCGCGGGCGGACCGGCCTTCGGACTG
>CBDUPF010000389.1:0-2553 GCA_965369035.1 uncultured Aliishimia sp. | reverse complement strand
GCCGCCTGCCTCCGCGCCGAGGCGCTGGGCCTGCAGATCAGCGTGCATGCGATCGGCGATCTGGCGGTGCGCCGGACGCTCGATGGATATGCCGCCGCGCGCGCGGCCAACGGCATCCGCGACTCGCGCCACCGGATCGAGCATATCGAGGCGCTGCATCCGGACGACCTCCCGCGGTTCGCGGAACTGGGGGTGGTGGCCTCCATGCAGCCACTGCACGCGGCCTTCGGCGGTTTTTTCGACCCGCCGCAGCCGGACACGGTACTCTACCGCGACCAGCAGGAGCTTGCCTTTGCCTGGCGGCGGATCCGCGAAAGCGGCACGCGGCTCTGCTTCTCCACCGATTGGCCCGTCGTCCCGGTCGACGTGATGCCCAACATCCAGGCGGCGGTGGCGCCCCGCGATCTGGGTCGCGGATGGCATGACCAGAGTCAGAGCCTGACCGATACCCTTGCCTCCTACACCCGCGACAATGCCTGGCTGGAGTTCTCCGAGGCGCGCAAGGGGATCCTGCGCGAGGGGTTCATGGCCGACATCGTCGTCATGGACCATGACCTGGAGGCGGTGCCGCCCGAGGATCTGGGCCGGACACGGGCCGCGATGACGGTCTGCGGCGGGCGGGTCACCTTCGAGGCCTGACCCGCCGCACGCATCTGTGCAGGGCTCCGCTTGCCCCGCGACTCATGGTGACGGTTTGGTTACCCGGGGTGCCTATGATGGCGCCGGGCGCCGGCCGCGGAATTCGGTCTGCGCCCCCGGCAAGACGCGAGGCGCAGGTGAACGACGGTCAGATCCATCCGGAGGTGGTGCAGGTCCGCACGACGGGCGCGACGGGCGCGCCACGCCGGGTCGTGTTCGCACATTGTGCTGCCTGCCGCCAAAGGAGCGGGCACCGGACATGACCGCCCAGCCCTCGATCCTCTTCGTCCACGAGAACCACCCCGCGCAATTCGGTGCGCTGGCCGATCACCTTGCCGCGCGTGGCTGGCGGGTCGTGTTCGCCACGCAGGCCGAGAATGTGCCGGAGGGGCGCGCCCACACCCTGCCGAGCGGCGTGTCGCTGGTGCGATATTCACGCGCGCGCGACGTGAACCCGGCCGCCCACCGGTACCTGGTGGGGACCGAGCGCGCGGTGTTGAACGGCCAGGCCTTTGCCCGGCTGGGGGCGTCGCTGCAAAAGGGCGGGTTCACGCCCGACATCGTGGTGGCTCATTCCGGCTGGGGGTCGGGCAGTTTCGCCAAGGTCGTCTGGCCGCAGGCGCGGCTCGTGCAGTACCTCGAATGGTGGTACAGCTACCCGCCCGTCGATGTCGGACCCGACTGGCAGCAGCGCGCCGTGCCGGAGGACGAGAGCGCGCGTGCCCTTGTCCGCAACCTTCCGTTCCTGCTCGATTTCCAGCAGGCCGACCTGGTCGTGGCGCCGACCCGGTTCCAGGCGAGGCAGGCGCCGGATTTCATCCGCGACCGCATGGTGGTGCAGCATGACGGCGTGGACTGTCGCCGGTTCCGACCCGCAGACGACGATGCGCCGCGGTTCGCCTTGGACGGACTGCCGGATGACGCCCCCATCGTGACATTTGCAACCCGCGGGATGGAGCCCGCGCGCGGCTTTCCCACCTTCATGGCGGCGGCATCCCGCCTGCATGCCCTGCGCAAGGACGTTCACGTGGTCGTCGCGGGGAATGACAAGGCCCATTACGGGCCGGAGCCGGACGGCTATCGCAGCTGGAAGGAAAGGATGCTGGCCGAACATCCGTTTGATCCCGCCCGAATCCATTTCACCGGCCTGATGCCCAAACCGCGCTATGCCAGCCTGCTCCAGCGAAGTGCGGCGCATGCCTACCTGACGCAGCCCTTCGTCCTGTCATGGTCGCTGATCGAATCGATGGCCAGCGCGGCCCCGATCGTGGCCACGGATGTGGAGCCGGTTCGCGAGGCCTTGGGCCGGGGCGACACCGCGCGACGGGTGCCGCAAGGCGATCCGGGCGCCGTGCTCTCGCAGATTCTCTGGTGCCTCGACCATCCCGGCATGGCGCGAGCAATGGGGTTGCGTGCGCGCGAACGGGCATTGGCGGAGTACGACATCCCTGCCTGCCATGGCGCGCTGGAGGGACATTTCCGCAACCTTCTGCCCGACGTGCGGACCGGGCGCAGAGACCGGGCGCAGAGACCGGGCGCAGAGACCGGGCGCAGACCGGCGCAGACCGGGGGCAAACCGGGGCGGCCTGAAGCGCAGCGCCGTTACCTGACTTATTGAGTCAGGATTGACAATCCTGACTTTTCCAGTCAGCTACCCTCCATGACGACGAGTCCCCCGGGTCGGCCGGCGCCGTGCGTGCGTCGCTGGGTCAGGGCCATCCGGGATCGCAGCCAAGGAGACAAGGTGATGAAACGCAGCATGACGGCACTCGCGCTGGTGTTGATGGGGAGCCAGGCGCTGGCAGACAAGCCCGCGGTTCTGGACGGCTATGCCGATATCGCTCAAGCGACGTATGAGGACAGCCTGATCAAGGCGCAGGAGTTGCGCGGCGCGGTCGATGCACTGCTGACGGC
>CBDUPF010000388.1:0-2561 GCA_965369035.1 uncultured Aliishimia sp. | reverse complement strand
CCCACCAGTGGATCAGACCGATGAGCTTGTCGCCGACGGCGCGGCTGGTCGCGCGCCGGGTCAGAAGGTGTTCGGCGCCGTAGATCTCGGGTGTCTCGGCCAGGACGCCGGTGCCGCCTTGCGCAGTGAGCAGATCGCAGGCATGGCCAAGCGCGGGGTTGGCGGTGATCCCGGACCAGGCATCCGAGCCGCCACACTGCAGCGCGACCTTGAGGTCTGACGCGGGGCAGGTCTCGCGCCGCGCCTCGTTGGCCAGCGGCAACATGCCCTCGACCTTCTCGATGCCCATCGCGATCGTCCGGCGCAAACCGGCCACGTTCTGGATGTTCATCGTGTGAAACAGCGGCCCCTGCTTCAGCCCGTAGGCCTCCAGCAGCCAGTCGATCTGGTTCATCTCGCAGCCCAGGCCCACCATCAGCACGCCGGCGTGGTTCGGGTGGCGGGCATAGCCCCACATGACGCGCTGCAGCGCCTCGAACCCGTCGCCATCGCCGGCCATGCCGCATCCGGTCCCATGCACGAAGGCGCAGACGCCGTCGACATTGGGGTAGGGGGCAAGGCGTTCGGGCGAGAAGTGATCCGCGATCATGCGCGCCGCGGTGGCCGAGCAGTTCACGGAGGTCACGATGGCGATGTAGTTGCGCGTACCCACGCTGCCGTTCTCGCGCCGGTAACCCATGAAGCTGTCGCCCGTGGCCACTGTGACGGGGCGCAGATCGGTGGAGAATTCGTACTCGCCGGCCGTCGGGCGAAACTCGACGTTCTGGGTGTGCACATGGTCGCCCGCCGCGATGTCGGTGGCCGCATAGCCGATCACTTGTGCGTATTTCCGGACGGCCGCACCCTTCGGGATGGGAACGGTCGCGATCTTGTGGCCCGAGGGGACGAGCGCGGTCGTGGTGGTGCCCTCGATCGTGGTTCCGGCCTCCAGGGGCCGGGTCGCGGTCACCACGTTGTCCGCGGGGTCGAGGCGAACGAAATCCTTCATGTCTGGTCCTGTCCCGTAATGCGAAATCCGCGCGGGCGCCGGGGGGTATCGAGCGATACGTCCGGGCCCGTCGCGCGATCTGGATGGGTGTCCTGTCGTTTCGCGTTTACCATGCCTCGCCGTGCGCCGAGTGTGAAGATGTCATGGAGCAAGTGCCCGGCTCGAACCTGCACAAGGGCGCACCAGGCCGCGCGACGTTCGACCGAACCAGCATTGCGTGCGCCCTACGGAAGCAGCACTTCGATGATCGGCGGCCAGAGCAGCAGCACGCTCAGCGCGAGGAGCTGGATGCCGATGAAGGGCAGGAACCCGCGGAAGATGTCGGTCAGCGAGATATGCGGTGGCGCCACCGATTTCAGGTAGAAGGCCGCGGGACCGAACGGTGGGGAAAGGAAACTGACCTGCATGTTCATGCAGAACAGCACCCCGAACCACACGGAGAGGTACCGGGGCTGCAACTCGCCAAAGACGCCGATCTCCTCGATCGGCAGGCGCTGGATGATGGGCAGGAAGACCGGGATGATCAGCAGAACGATCCCGACCCAGTCCATGAACGCCCCCATGAAGAGCAGGATCACCATCATGATGAGCAGGATGCCCATCGTGGGCAGGTCCGCTCCGGTGATGGTGTTCGCGATATAGGTCGGGCCGCCCGCGATGGTGTAGGCGCCCGACAGCGCCGCGGCGCCAATGGTCACCCAGATGATGGTGCCCGTCGATTTCAGCGTGCGCATCAGGCTGTCCCAGACCAGCTCCAGGCTCGCTTCTCCGCGCAGGATGGCGAGCACCAGCACGCTGATCGCGCCCATGCCGGCGGCCTCGGTGATGCCTGTGATCCCGCCGTAGATGGAGCCCAGGACGATGCCGATCACCACGATGGGGGGCACCAGCCCCTTGCCCATCGACCAGCCGCGCGCCGTCCGCTCGCGTCCAAAGACGAAGAAGGCCAGAGCCAGGCAGATGACCACGATGCCGCCGAACCACGGCACGTAGCCCGGCGTGCCCCAGAAGATGTCGTCGACCCCTTCCGTCGCCACGTTCTGCCCGGCCAGCGTGAAGAACAGCGCGCGCAGGAACAGCACGGTCGAGAAGCCGCCCAGCAGAACCGTCATGAAGGCCGCGAAAAGCCCCAGTTTCTCGCGCCCCTCCGGCTCGCCCGGGACCGGGTCGGGCAGCGGTGCATGGCTCGGATTCATCTGCGTGCGCACGATGATGTAGAGGATGATGAAACTGGCCAGCATGAAGCCGGGCACGAAGGCGGCGGTGAAGAGCGCCTTGATCGAGGTCTCCGTGATCAGGCCGTAGATGATCAGCACGATCGACGGGGGAATCATCGTGCCCAGGCTGCCCGAGGCGCAGATCGTGCCGATGGCGAGGTTCTGGTTGTACCCAAGCCGCAGCATCTGCGGCAGTGCGATCAGGCCGAGCAGCACGACCTCCCCGCCGATGATGCCCGACATGGCCGCCATGATCACCGCCATGATCGAGGTCACGATGGCGATCCCGCCGCGGGTGCGGTTGAGCCATACGTTGAGCGAGGCGTACATCTCCTTGGCGATGCCGGACCGTTCCA
>CBDUPF010000387.1:0-2595 GCA_965369035.1 uncultured Aliishimia sp. | reverse complement strand
TCCGCGCCAAGGGGTATCCGAGCGACAACCCCTGGCACGACTTCGCGAACTCGGCCAACGATGGCGCGGGCAATGTCCTGTCCGGGTGGTTCCTGAAGAACAGCGACAAGCCGGCCAATATCGCCGAGGAGGACAGCGAGACACCCTACCTCACCCGCCGCGGCATGGAGTTCATCGAGGCGCAGGGCGACCGGCGCTGGTGCTGTCACCTCTCCTACATCAAGCCGCATTGGCCCTACATCGTGCCGGAGCCCTATCACGACATGTACGGCCCCGCGCAGTTTCTGGGCCCGGTGCGCAGCGAGGCCGAACGGACCAATGCGCACCCGGTCTTTGCCGGGATGATGCGCGCGCCGGTCTGCACCGCGTTCTCCCGCGACGACGTGCGGGAAAAGGTGTTGGGCGCCTACATGGGCCTGATCAAGCAATGCGACGACCAGATGGGTGTTCTGTTCAAGTGGCTGGAGGAGACCGGGCGGATGGACGACACGATGATCGTCGTCACCTCCGACCACGGCGACTACCTGGGCGATCACTGGATGGGGGAGAAGACCTTCTTCCACGACGCCTCCGTCCGGGTGCCGATGATCGTCTACGACCCTTCTCCGGAAGCGGACGCGACGCGGGGCACCACTTGCGACGCGCTGGTCGAAAGCATCGACCTGCTGCCCACGTTCCTGCAGACCGCCGGCGGCGATGTCGGGGCGGTCGACCATGTTCTGGAAGGCCGGTCGCTGCTGCCGATCCTGCACGGGCGGCAGGACGGCGACCTGCGCGACGTGGTGTTCTGCGAGTACGACTATTCGATGCGGCCCCTGGCCGACGCGCTCGGGCTCGACACGGCGCAGGCACGCACCTTCATGGTGGCCGACCGGAACTGGAAACTGATCCATTTCGAGGGTGGCTTCCGGCCCATGCTGTTCGACCTTGCCAATGACCCCGGCGAGCTGGTCGATCTGGGGGCGAGCGCGGATCACCGGGAGGTCATCGACCGGCTCTACGCCGCGCTGGAGACCTGGGCGCTGCGCCCCTCCCAGCGGACGACCATCACCAACGCGAAGCTTCGCGCAGTGCGCAGCAAGGCCAGCACGCGCGGGGTCATGCTGGGTGTGGTCGAGGAGGATGACGCGCCAGCGGAGCTGACCGTCCACTACCGCAACCGGAAGGCGCCGCCCTGGCCGCAGATCGGCAAGAAGCACTGACGGTGCGGTGCACCGCGCCCCGAGGAGAGAACTGGAACATGGCTCAAACCAGCACCTATACGGACCAGACGGTCGACGGCGCGATCGCCGAACTCGAACTGATCCGCCCTGACAAGCGCAACGCGATGTCTGACGGGTTGCTGGCCGAGATCGAGGCGTTCTACGCGGGACTTCCGGCTTCCGTCCGGGTGGTCATCATCCACGGGCGGGGCGGGCACTACTGCTCCGGTCTCGACCTCTCCGAGCATGTATCGCGCAGCGCCGAAGAAGGCGTCTACCACTCGCGCAACTGGCACCGGGTGCTCGACCTGATCCAGTTCGGCGGCAAGATCACCGTCAGCGCCATGACCGGCGCGGTGATCGGTGGCGGGCTGGAACTCGCTGCCGCAACGCAGGTGCGGATCGCCGAGCCGTCGGTGATCTTCCAGCTTCCCGAAGGGCGGCGCGGGATCTTCGTCGGCGGCGGGGCGACGGTGCGTGTGGGCCGCATCCTGGGCGCGGACCGGATGACCGAAATGATGCTGACGGGCCGGAAATACGGCGCCGACGAAGGGCTGCGTCTGGGCCTGGCGCATTACGCGGTCGGAGAGGGCGAGGCGCTGCCGCTGGCGCGAAACCTGGCGGGAAAGATCGCCGAGAACGCGCCGATGTCGAACTACTTCATGGTCCAGGCGCTGGCCCGGATCAATGACATGCCTCGCGAGGACGGCCTTTTTGCCGAAAGCCTCGCGGCGGCGCTGGTGCAGACCACGCCCGACGCCGAAGAGGGCCTGCGCGCGTTCCTCGAAAAACGGCCCCCGAAATTCCGCTGACACGACGGGCCAACGAGGCCGCAACTTGTCCGTATTCTCGAATGCGGGCAGACATCGGGCGCTTCTCGCGGTCGAGAGGAGTGAACGACGCTCCGCACCATGTCCGGTCAGGTCACCGGCTGGTCCAGACCGGGCACGGGGCCGTAATCGCGCGGCTCATCCTCCCATCGGGCGGCGGGCGCGGGATAGGACACCGGGCCGTTGGGCGTATCGACCGTGATGCGGCGCAGGTGCGGATGGGTGGACAGTCCGGCCATGTCGTTGACGGCGGCCAGCGCCACATTCGCCTCGGTCAATGCGACGATGGCCTCCGACCCGGTCATGGCGGCAAAGCCCTCGGCCACGGCGGCATCGGTCTCCGCCCTGTTCCGAACCCGCGCGACATTGGTGGCGAACCGCGGGTCCGTGCCCAGCTCCGGACGGCGCAGAAAGACGGCACAGAGCTTTTTCCACTCCCGGTCGCTCTGCACCGAGATCAGGATCTGTGCGCCGTCCCGCGCCGTGAAGACGCCATAGGGCGCGATGGAGGGGTGCGCCATGCCGACGCGTTTCGGGCTGTTGCCGCCTTCGTGGTTCAGCAG
>CBDUPF010000386.1:0-2636 GCA_965369035.1 uncultured Aliishimia sp. | reverse complement strand
CGGATGATTTCGGCCCCGCAGCCCTTCGTCGCTGCGGGTTCTCACCTTGTCCTGGCAACCGCCGCAGTCTTTGCCGACACCGATGCGGAAGCCGACGACGTCCTCGGGCGGCTTGGCGGCATGGCGCCGGGTGGGGCGCTGCATTCCGAGACGGCCGCCTCGACCTTCGAGGAGCTCTACATCCCGCTCGACCAGGCGCTGCCGGAGGGCAAGCGTTATGCCGTGGACTGCCTGTGGTCCGGCGCGCCGTCGGAGAACTTCCTGGCCACCCTCGCTGAACAGGTCGCGAAGGCGCCCTCAACGCAGTGTCTTGTGTTGTCCGCCGTGACACCTGAGCCCGAAGGCAACGGTCCTCAGGTGCCGGACACCGCCTTTTCGATGTCCGGACCGGGTTTCGGCGCGATCTACGCGGTCTGGGACGACCCGGCCGATGACGCGGCGCATATCGCATGGATGCGTGCCACCGCCGACGCGCTGTCCTGCGAAACAACCGGCCACTATGTCGGCGAAGCCGACCTGGCGCGTCCCGGATGGCTTCAGACCTGCTTCGCGCCCGAAGCCTGGGCACGGCTTTCGGCTCTGCGCGACCGGTGGGACCCGCGCGGCGTCTTCCGCCGTCCGGAATTGCAGATCCGGAACCTCGAACTCGCAGGTTGATCAAGCGTCAATGTCGCGGCGCGCCACTGGTTTCGAAGGGTCAGCACCTGGGCCATGTCGAGGTGCTGGCCCGCCTGCACGTTGGCCCGTCATACCTTTGGCACCTGCACTGCCTACGCCATTCCTTCGCACGGTGACTGCGGCGGCGGTCACCTCTCCGGGCGAAACCCGGTTCTGCTTGCTGCACCATCGCATATCGACCCGGCCCGACCCGAGAATTCTCGCATTCATCGGACATCGCAGTTGGATCCGAAACGATCTTTCGCGGCTTTGACCAAAGTCATAGAATCCCGTCGCGGCGCGGCATACAGTTCGCCAAATGAAAATATTTCGCAGATTCGCAAAGTGTCGGTCGAGATCCCGTTTCAGGGGAATTTTCGCCGATGCGCCTCGCGAGGGCTGCATCGCGCCTGGACCACCGATAAAGGCCGGGCATGGTCGGGTTTTCGCTGGGTGGCTGCTGGCCGTAATGGTCCTCGGCTGTGTCCTCGCATCGCCGGTTTCGGCGCAGACCGAACAGACGGTGCTCGGAAGGTTCCTGTCACAGATCGGCGCGGGAGATCTGGTTGAAGGCGCAACCGGCTTCGGAGCCCTGCGCGGCGATGTCGCAGTGGCGCCGCTTCTGCGCGGCGGTACGGAAATCGGCTTTGTATTTGTCACATCCGATTTCGTCGGGACCACTGGGTATTCCGGCAAGCCGATCCACACCATGGTCGCGGTCGATCACGATGCCCGCATCCTTGGCGTTAACCTTGTCAAACATTCCGAACCGATCGTGCTGATCGGCATCCCCGACAGCAAGATCCAGGCAATGGTGGCCGGATATACCGGGCTCGACCTTGTGGCCGAGGCCGAGGCGCGCGGATCGTCGCATGATCTCGACATCATCTCGGGGGCGACGGTCACGGTCATGGTGATCGACGATTCCATCGTGCGCGCGGGGCTCAAGGTTGCCCGTGCGCTGGGGCTGGGCGGGCTTTCACCGGCGGTGGCGACCGGGCCGGTGCTGGAAGTGGATGCGGACGCCGCACCGCCCGAAAGCTGGATGGAGATGGAGGGCAACGGCACGGTCCGCCGCCTGTCGCTGGATGTGGGGCAGGTGAACGCGGCCTTCGAGGCGATGGACGATCCACGCGCGGCGCAAAGGGCCCTGACCGAGCCGCCGGAGACGACCTTCATCGACATGCAGATGGCGCTGGTCAGCGTGCCGCCGATTGGCGAGGCGGTGCTGGGCGCGGCGGACAACCGAAATTTGCAGGACTGGCTGGACGAGGGTGAACACGCCATCGCGGTGATGGGCCGCGGGCTCTATTCCTTCAAGGGGTCGGGCTATGTGCGGGGCGGCATCTTCGACCGGATCGTGCTGATCCAGGATGACGTGACGGTGCGGTTCCGGGACAGGGGTCATCGCCGGATGGGCGTGATCGCGACGGAGGATGCGCCGGAATTCACGGAGCGCGATCTCTTCAAGATCCCCGCCGACGTGGGGTTCGACCCGACAAAGCCCTTCCGCCTGCAGCTTCTGGTCCAGCGCGAGGTGGCGGCCATCGAGAAGGTCTTTACCACCTTCGAGCTTGGCTACCAGTTGCCCGGCCGGTTTACCCGCGAGATCGCGCAGACACAGCCCGCCGCGGCAGAGGCTTCCGCCGAGACCGAGCAGGCGGCGCAAGCGGAGCTCTGGAAGCGCATCTGGGAGGACAAGACGGTCGAGATCGTCGGGCTGGCGGCGATGCTGATGGTGCTGACGCTGGTGTTCTTCTTCCAGTTCTACGCGACCCGGAACGAGCGCCGTTATTACTGGTTCCGCATGGGCTTTCTGACCGTGACGCTGGTGTTCCTCGGCTGGTACGCCAATGCACAGCTTTCGGTGGTCAACCTCATGGCGCTCTTCGGTGCGCTGACGACGGATTTCAGCTGGCAGGCCTTCCTGCTCGATCCGCTGACCTTCATCCTGTGGTTCGCCGTGGCCGCCGCCCTGA
>CBDUPF010000385.1:0-2675 GCA_965369035.1 uncultured Aliishimia sp. | reverse complement strand
TTCGTAGGCCTTGACCCCTTCGGGCCCCGTTGACGGGCTCTGGGGTTGCGAACAAGGAAATCGTACACTGTATACAGTTGCGGGGATTACCTGCAGGTCAACCGTTCCCACGTCCTGACGGGGAGATTCCCGCTATTGGCGCAGCCACCCGGCGGTATCGGGTAGATCGCCGCGACATTCATCGCGGCGACAGCGAAAGGGCCAGTGGCGCCGTTTTTTTCGATTCCCGCTCAACCAATGATCGTAACCGGCATCCACCGATTGACCGGCGCCGGCCGTTTGCGACAATGCGCAGGGGCGAAAGGCGAGGGACGCAGGACCATGGCACATGGCTGGATGCCGGACATCGGGCGGGACGATACCGGCGACCGCGTGCTTGTCGGGCTTCTGGGCCACGGCATTTCCGCCTCCCGCACGCCACGGATGCACATGGAGGAAGGCCGCGCGCAGGGGATCGACTATGACTACCGGCTGATCGACCTCGAAGGCATGGAACCCGCGCCGGACGTGTCACAAGTGCTGGCGGACCTCGCGGAGGCCGGGTTTTCCGGGCTGAACGTGACCTACCCCTTCAAGCAGGCGGTGATCCCGCATCTCGATCACCTGTCGTCCCGCGCCCGGACGGTTGGCGCCGTCAATACCATCGTCTTTCGTGACGGGCAGCGCTTCGGGCACAATACCGATTGCTGGGGCTTTGCCGAGAGCTTCCGGCGCGGCCTGCCGGGTGCTGCGCGCGACGTGGTGCTTTTGCTGGGCGCTGGCGGAGCGGGAAGCGCGGTGGCGACGGCGCTGCTGGGCGAAGCTGTCGGGCGCCTGCTGATCCACGATCCGGACGTTGCCATGGCCACGCGCCTCGCGCACAACCTGGCAGACCGCTTCGGCCCGGAGCGTGCAGAGGTCACCCACGACCTCGCTCGGGCCGCGGCGCAGGCGGACGGGATCGTCAACGCCTCCCCCGTGGGCATGGAAAAGCTGCCGGGTCTCCCCCTGCCCGCGGATGTGATCGCGACGCGGCACTGGGTGGCCGACGTCGTCTACTTCCCGCTCGAAACGGCGCTGCTTGCCACCGCCCGCGCGCGCGGCTGCGCTGTGCTGTCGGGCGCCGGCATGGCGCTCTGGCAGGCGGTACGGGCCTTCGAGCTTTTCACCGGGGGCCCCGCCGACCCCGCGCGGATGCAAGCGAGTTTCGACAGCTTCACGTGACGTGCCCCCAACGCACCCGGCTTCGACCGCCGCCGTCCAGGACCGCCGCGCCTTTCGCCGGGACGTTGCCGCTCCTATGTTGGATTGAACCGGCGCGGGATCGCTCGCGCCCCGGACCAGAATGGATCAGACCCCGATGCAGAACTATTCTCTCCTCGACCTCTCGCCCGTGCCCGAAGGCGGAACCGTGGCCGACGCGCTGGCCAATACGGTCGACCTCGCTCGCCACGCGGAACGGCTGGGATATCACCGGTACTGGCTGGCGGAACATCACAACATGCCCGGCATCGCCAGCGCCGCGACCTCCCTCGTGATCGGCCATGTGGCCGCGGCGACGGAGCGGATGCGCGTGGGTGCGGGCGGGATCATGCTGCCCAACCATGCGCCCCTGGTCGTGGCGGAGCAATTCGGAACGCTGGCGACACTCTATCCCGGCCGCATCGACCTCGGCCTTGGCCGCGCGCCGGGCACCGACATGGCCACCGCCCGCGCGCTGCGCCGCCACATGGCGCCCGAGGACAGCTTCCCGCAGGACGTGCTGGAACTGCTGGGCTACCTCGACAAGGCGCAGCCGGACGCCCGTGTGCGTGCGATTCCGGGCGAAGACACGCAGGTGCCGGTCTGGATCCTCGGCTCGAGCCTCTACGGCGCGCAGCTTGCCGCGCAACTGGGGCTTCCCTACGCCTTCGCCTCCCATTTCGCGCCCGCCATGCTCGACGATGCGATCGCCACCTACCGCGCCACCTTCCGCCCGTCGACCTGGCTGGACCGACCGTGGTTCATGATGGCCGCCGGGGTCTGCGCCGCGGATACGGACGAGGAGGCGCACTACCTGCGCACCTCCCAGGTTCTGGCCTTCGCCCGGTTGCGCACGGGGCGCCCCGGCAAGTTGCCGAAACCCGTGCGGGACCTGCACGCGCAGGTGCCCGAAGCGGTTCTGGCACAGGTCGAGATGGCGTTCGCCTGCTCCGCCACCGGCGCGCCCGCCACCGTACGCGAGCGGCTGCAAACGATGGTCGACCGCTACCGGCCCGACGAGATGATCGTGACCGGCATGATCCACGACCACACCGCCCGCCTGCGCTCCTTCGAGATCGCAGCACAGGCCCTGTCGGAGATCCGGCAACCTGTGGCGGCTTGAGGTCACGCGACAGGGCCTGACCTGAACCGGCTCCGCTTCCCCTGCCCGGGCCGCACCCAAGCACGCACCCCGCCGCCCCGGCGGCGGCCGCACTCGAAGCCGCTCGGGCTTTGTGGTGTCGGGTCGCACTCTGCGGAGGCGATCCTATTCAGAAATGGCTACTCCTAGCCTTGAATGACCCTTCGTCCGACAGATATCCTTGCGGTCGCAGCACGAACTGTTCCGTAGCAAGCGCCCCATTTGTCAGCCTCTTCCACGCGGTGATCTTCTCCCGGGCCTCGCGCAGCGATGAGAATGGGGTTTTGTTCAAGGGCTCGTCCGGGAAACTGAT
>CBDUPF010000384.1:0-2727 GCA_965369035.1 uncultured Aliishimia sp. | reverse complement strand
GGTTCATGCGCGGTGGTCATGATCCGGTTGCGCAGGGTCAGGTGCTTGAGCTGGTAGGGCTGCAGGAGGGGGTCTGTGGACATGGCGGCGGCTCCTTCCGGGTGCCGCGAGAATTGGCAAAGTGTTCACCCATGTCAAGTTGCCGTTCATCAGTGACGATTTTCTTGCCCACCTCTCGCCGCTTAGGTAGAATTTGCGGATGACGCAGGCAGAACATGCAGAAACGGACGACAAACCGGGCGGTTGGCGCGGCTCCCGCGAGCTCTGGCTGGAGGCGGCGCGCGAGGCCTTTGTCGACTCCGGCCTGGACGCGGTGAAGATCCAGCCCCTCGCCGCGCGGCTGAACCTGTCTCGCACCAGCTTCTACTGGTTTTTCACCAACCGCGCCGCACTGCTCGATGCCCTGCTGGAAAGCTGGGAGGAGACCAATACCGCCAGCCTCGTCGCGGCCACCGAAGCCTATGCGGAGACGATCACCGAAGCGATCCTGAACGTGGTCGGGATATTCCTCGACGGCGGTCCGTTCGAACCACGGCTCGATCTGGCGGTGCGGGGGTGGGCGCACCGAACGCAGGCCGTTGCCGACCGGGTCCATGCCGCCGACGAAGCGCGGCTTCGGGCGATCCGCGCGATGTTCGAACGGTTCGGTTATGCGCCCGGCGAAGCGGACGTGCGCGCGCGGACGGTTTACCTGACCCAGATCGGCTACATCTCGATGCAGGTGCGCGAAAGCGCCGAGACCCGCATGAAGCGCATCCCCGACTACGTGAAGACCTACACCGGGCACGCCCCGGCAGAGCGCGAATTGCGGCGGTTTCACGCACGACACGGTCATGACCCCTCCGAAAGCGTAGCCTAGGCCCGGCTTGGCCTTCATGGCCATTCCCGAGCAATTGCTTTCGGGCTACCCGCGCCCGCACCAACCGGCCAGGCGGGTAGCCTTGCTGGCCAGGGGAATCGTCGGACGGCCGGTCCATTGCGCCCAGGTCGCCTTGGCCAGGTAGCCCAACGATGCGGAGTTGTACGTGATCAGGGGCGGCGCAGGACCCTTGGCACCGCTTTCCCGCCACAGGCGCCCCAGCAAGGGCAGGATCAGGTCGAGATCCGCCCGGCACAGGTCGGCAAGCAACACGATGCGGTGAGCGGCGACATGGGCGAAAACGTAGCTGAGTTCGTAGGCCAACCCGCTCGGGTTTTCATCGGTGGTCAGGTCCGCCAAGACATATCCGCACCGCGATATCGCGCTCTCGAACGCCGTTTGCCAAATGCGGTCCGCGCACCACAGCGCGTTGATCGGATATCCGCGATAGGAAGAATACACTTCGAAGTTCGACAGTGCAGGACAGGAATGCCGACCCGCATCGTAGCGCGTCCGGGACAGACGTTTGTCCAGCGCCGCAGCGTTCGAAATCAGATCATCCTGCAATGGTGCATCGGCGCTGACCAACAGGAATACCGGGCCCAATTGCACCCATCCGTGCGAGATCAAGTGATGAGACAGGCTGTCGGGCCGTTCGAACACCCAGAGGTAAAGGATCGGTTCCGGACGCAGCCCCATGGCATTGCAGCTGTCGCTGATCGCGCCGGCGTCCCAGGTTCCTTCCGGCAATTCGCTGGCATCGACAATACGAAACGCTGGCTCCTGACTTCCGGGCATGGCGCGGTCTAGCGGTCCCGCATCAAGTCTGCCCTGCGCTTTCGCCGCCGCGTGGCTAGGGCCACCGCACCGCTGCCGATCGTCAATCCGATCCCGCCCGACACAAGGAGCGTTTGGAGCACCTCGTTCTCGAACCAGAACCCCAGGATCAGGGAAACCACCCCGACCAAGAATGCGCGCGCCGCGAGACGATAGTGGCCGGCGTAATCGCTTTGCTTCGGGTTCAGAAATCCGCGTGTCATGGTCATGTGTCCCGGCGATGTCGTCTGAAACCCTACAAGGGTTTTCCAGCAATTCCAGCCTCGCCATGTCCGTCCGACCTTCTTGCCTTGCCGCGCAGAGTGTCGGGGCATCCGTGTCCACAAGGCTCCGGATGCCTTTCCCGGACCGAAGCTGTGACCCGACTTTTGCGGTGACAGGCCGTGCGATCCGGCTATTCTGGGAGCGAAGTCATTTGATCCCATAGGTTTGAACCCGATGCGATACCGTCTGACCCGCGCCGCCCAACTGGCCGAAGCCGCCTATACCGGGCGCAACCACCCGATCATAGCGCCGCAATGGAAGGCGAGCCTCTCGAAGGGCGACGTGGAGGCGCATCTGCTGACCGACAACACGCTGCTCATCCCCGGCTCGAACACGATCATGGACTATATCCGGTTCAACCTGCGGGTACAGCGGCTGGGAAAGCGGCGGCTCCGGATGGCGAGCAGTGCGGCCGCGTCGATCAGCTGGCACCAGGGTTTTCTGGCCCATGCCAAGGTGGTGCAGGACTGGCTGATGACGAATCGATATGCGCCGAGCTTCATCATCGGACACTCGCTGGGCGCGGCCTCGGCGCAGATCCTGTCGGCGGGCTGGAACGTGCCGGCGGTGGTCTTCGCCGCCCCTCGCCCCTGCCGCACCGCCGCCGCGCGCACCGCGGCCCAGCGCTGCCTCTGCGTCAACCGCTCCGACGACCGGGTCTGCAACCTGCCGGGCGGGTTCCTTCACCTCGGCCTCGTCCACCTCTGCCGTCCCCGCGGCCCGTCGCCCGGCATGGACCACTCCATGGCCCACTACATCCAGACGGT
>CBDUPF010000383.1:0-2728 GCA_965369035.1 uncultured Aliishimia sp. | reverse complement strand
GCATTGGCCGGACACGGGCGGGTCTGTGCCCGGCGGGTTCTCCGCCTCCGCCACTGCGGTGGAGCAGGAGGGGCTGCGGCTGCCGCCCGTGCGGCTCTTCAAGGAAGGCGTGATGGATGCGGAGATCTATTCCATCATCTGTTCCAACATCCGCGTGGCCGACCAGCGCATCGGCGACGTGAAGGCGCAGGCGGCGGCACTGCAGGTCGGGGCGGACCGGCTGGGCGCGCTGCTCGACCGGTACGGTGACGACCTCGTGCACGAGGCCATCGCGGAGTTGCGCACCCGGGCCGCGGCACAGATGGGCCGGCTAATCGACGAGATCCCGGACGGGCGCTACACCTCCACCGCCTGGGTGGACAGCGACGGTGTGGTGAACGAACCGCTGGCCATCCGACTGACCGTCGACAAGACGCCCGGCCACCTGCGCTTCGACTTCGCCGGTTCGTCACCGCCCTGCGCGGGGCCGATGAACTCGGTGCTGGCGACAACGCTCAGCTCCGTCTACCTCGCCATGCGCCACATCTTCCCGGAGGTGCCGATCAGCGCGGGGGCCTTCGAGCCGCTGGAGGTGGTGCGGCCTACGGACACTTTCCTGGACGCGCACTACCCCCGACCTGTCTCCGGCTGTGCCGCGGAAGTGAGCCAGCGCATCGCGGAAGCAGTCTTTGCGGCATTGGTGGACCCTTTGCCTGATCGCGTTACGGCGGCGCCTGCGGGCACGTCGGGCAACTTCGCCCTCGGCGGGCACGATCCGGCAACCGGGCGGGATTACGTCATGTACCAGCTTTCCGGCGGCGGCTACGGCGGCAATGCCGATCACGACGGGCTGTCGAACGGCTGCTCGACAATCGGCATCTCCAAGGCCCCGCCGGTGGAGATCATGGAGCAGAATTTCCCAGTGCTCTACCACCGCTATGCGCTGCGCGAGGGCTCGGGTGGCGCGGGGCGGCATCGCGGCGGTTTCGGCCTCGACTACGAAATCGAACTGAGGCGCGGCACCGCGCGGGCGAGCTTCGTCATGGACCACGGGCGGTTCGGCCCGCAGGGTGCGCTGGGCGGTGCGGACGGTGCACCGAACGAGGTCGAGGTCTGGCGGGATGGCAAGCGGCACATCCCCGAACACCTGTCGAAGGAGCAGGACATCCCTCTGCAGGCCGGCGACCGCGTGCGGGTGAAGACCCCGGGCGGCGGTGGCTACGGCGATCCGTCCGACCGCGACCCCGCTCTGACCGAAGAAGACAGACGACTGGGGCGGATCTGATGGGCGCGCGCGACTGGGCGGAGTTCACCGCATCCGATTTCGACGACCTCGAGCCGATGCGGACCATCGCGATCCTGCCTGTGGCGGCCATCGAACAGCACGGGCCACACCTGCCCTTGGGCGTGGACGCGATGATCAACGAGGGGATGCTGGCGCGGCTGCGACTGGAATGCCCGGAAGAAATCGATGCCCGCATCCTGCCCATACAGATGGTGGGCAAGTCCAACGAGCATCTCTGGGCCAAAGGCACGCTGACGCTGACCGCCGCGACTGCGCTCGCTGCGTGGACCGAGATCGGGAGGGCCGTCGCCCGCACAGGCATCCGCAAGCTGGTGATCGTCACGTCGCACGGCGGCAATTCCGACCTGATGTCCATCGTCGCGCGCGAATTGCGGGTGGAGGCGGGCATGCTCGCCGTCACCTGTTCCTGGGGCAGCTTCAAGGAGCGGGAGGACACCTATTCGAAGAACGAACGACAGCACGGTCTTCACGGTGGCGACTGGGAAACCTCGCTGATGCTGGCGTTTCGCCCCGAGACCGTGAACATGACCCGCGCGCAGGATTTCCGCTCCTCCGCCGAAACGACCCCGGTGCCACCTGCAGGCTCAGTGAAATACGGCTGGATATCCTCCGACCTCAACCCCGCCGGGGTCGTTGGCGAGGCGCATCTCGCCACTGCCGAGAAAGGTGAGACCACCGCCCGGCACCAGGTCGCAGGTTTCATCGATTTGTTGAAAAAAATACAGGAAATGCCACTTTTTTGCGGCTGAAACAACAGACCGACGCGGGTAACATTCGATCGGGGCTTTACGACCGCGCCGATGATCCGGGGAGCCATACATGACCGACTACACGCTGGGTCCGCCGGTGTACGAACCGGGAGCCGAGACCGTCACGGGCCGGCATTTCGGCGTCAACGTGGTCACGATCTACGACCAGGAGATCGCCGATCCGGGCGGGGTCATGCAGACGCTTGTGAGCGAACTGGGCGCGCAGACCCTGCGCTTTCCGGGCGGCACGGCGACCGAGCTTTACTTCGACATGACCGACCCCGACAGCGCGGTCTCCTCCGTTCCCGGCACGCCCGCGCTGACGCCGCTCGACCAGTTCATGGCGGCCGCGGGTCAGATCGGCTGCAACGTGGCGCTGGTGGTGCCCACGCGGGTCGCATTTGCGGACCCCGCGGCTGACGCAATGCTGGCGGGAAGCTACGGCAGCCGTTCGACGCTGGACCCCGATTATCTCGACGATGTGGAGGCTTATGTCCGCGGTGCGATCGCAGACGCCGTGGCCGCGGGTACCCAGATCGTCACGCTGGAGATCGGTAACGAATTCTGGAACGGCGGGCAGATGACGGCCTCCGAATACGGCTACATCGCCGGACTCTTGGCCGTGCGCCTGCAGACGGTGCTGGACGACCTTGCCTTGCCGGACGTGCAGATCGTCGCGCAGGCCACGTCGTCG
>CBDUPF010000382.1:0-2762 GCA_965369035.1 uncultured Aliishimia sp. | reverse complement strand
GGCGCGCAGCTCGAGGCACCAGAAAGCGCCGTGGCCGGGTCGGAGATCGACGTGACCTGGCAGGGGCCGGACTACCGCAACGACTACATCGCGGTGTCGAAACCGGATGACGACGGCCACGTGAACTATACCTATACCCGCGAGGGCTCACCGCTCGACCTGACGCTGCCGACCGAACCGGGAGACTACGAGTTGCGCTACGTGGTCGGGCAGGACCGGACGGTGCTGGCGACGCGGACCATCGAGGTGACCGAGGTCACCGCATCGCTGCAGTCCCCCCAATCGGCAGTGGTGGGGGAAAGCATCGAGGTCGCGTGGGACGGGCCGGGCTACCACAACGACTTCATCGCGGTTGCGGTCCCCGGCAGTGACCGATGGGTGAATTACTCCTATGCCCGTGAAGGCTCCCCGCTGGACCTCGACATGCCGCCGGAGCCGGGCAGCTACGAGCTGCGCTATGTCATGAACCAGGACCGAAAGGTCATCGCCACGGCGGTGATCGAGGTTGCGGACCTGACCGTGACGTTGCAGGCGCCCGAAAGCGCCGCGGTGGGCGGCACGGTGGAGGTGGCGTTCGACGGACCGGCCTACCAGAACGACCTGATCACCATCACCGCGGTGGGCGCGGACCGCCATTCCACCTATGCCTATGCCCATCGCGGCAACCCGGCGACGCTGAAGGTGCCGGAGGCGCCGGGGGATTACGAGATCCGCTATGTCATGAACCAGGGCAACCGGCTGTTGGCCGCCATGCCGTTCCGGGTCGACCCGGCGGAGTAGCGCGCCGTCAGACCGAGACACCTTGCAACAGGGCGTCCCGGTCGACGCTGCCCTTCTTTCCGCGCAGCCGTTCGGCGCCGCGTTCCATCACCAGGAACTCGTCGCCGAGGTCGTAGGCGAAGTCGAAATACTGCTCTACCAGCACGATCGCCATCTTGCCTTCGTCGCGGAGGAAGGAGATCACCCGCCCGATCTGCTGGATGATGTTGGGCTGGATGCCCTCCGTCGGCTCGTCGAGCAGCAGCAGTTTCGGCTTCGTGATCAGTGCCCGGGCGATGGCGAGTTGCTGTTGCTGCCCGCCCGAAAGATCGCCGCCCCGGCGGCCAAGGAACTCCTTCAGGATCGGGAAGAGCTCGAAGATCATTCCCGGCACGCGGCGTTCGGCGCGCGGCAGGCAGGCAAACCCCGTCTCCAGATTTTCGGCCACGGTCAGCAGCGGAAAGATGTCGCGGCCCTGCGGTACGTAGGCCACGCCGCGCTGGGCCAGCGCATGGGCGGAGGCGCGCCCGATCTCCTCCCCGTCGAGCCGGTAGGTGCCGCCCGACCGCGGATGCGTGCCCGAGATCGCCTTCAGGAGCGAGGTCTTGCCCACGCCGTTCGTGCCCATGACGCAGGTGACCTTGCCCTGTTCGGCACTCAGGTCGATGCCGTTCAGGATCTGTGATCCGCCGTAGTGCAGGGTGATGCGTTCAAGCTCCAGCATGGCAGTCATCCTCAGGATAGTGCGGTGCGGTCCGCGGCCAAGATAGACCTCGATCACCTGTTCGTTGGCAGTCACATGGTCGATGGAGCCCTCGGCCAGGACCGAGCCTTCGTGCAGGACCGTGACCTTGCAATCGAGCCGACGCACGAATTCCATGTCATGCTCCACCACGACCACGGCGCGGGTCTTGGCCGCCTCGCGCAGCAGGTCGGTGGTGTGCTCCCGCTCCGCCGGGGTCATGCCGGCGGCCGGTTCGTCGACCAGCAGCAGCCGTGGTTCCTGCGCCAGCAACATTCCGATCTCCAGCCATTGCTTCTGGCCGTGGCTGAGTTCGCCCGACTTGCGATGCAACTGGTCGGCCAGCCCGATCTCCTCGGCCAGGTCCGCGACGCGGGCGTGATCGTCGCGCGAGGGCTTGAAGAACAGCACGGCTACCGGCCCGCGATCCTTCTTCAGCGCCATCATCAGGTTCTCGGCAACGGTCTGATCCTCGAACACGGTGGGGCGCTGGAACTTGCGTCCGACACCGGCCTGCGCGATCTGCGCCTCGGTCATCCTGAGCAGCGAGACGTTCTTCTCCCCCCAGGACACGCGACCCTCGTCAGGCTTCGTCTTGCCGGTGACGATATCCATGAAGGTGGTCTTGCCCGCACCATTGGGCCCGATCACCGCGCGCAATTCGCGTTCGGCGATCTGGAACGACAGGTTGTTGATCGCGCGGAATCCGTCGAAGGAGACGGAGACGCCGGACGCTTCGAGAAGCGTGCTCATTGATCCGCCTCCTTTTCACGCAGCGAGCCGTGATCGGGACCCAGGTCCGCGCCGTGCCGGTCCGGGTGGCGGCGTTCGGCAATCAGGTCGACGAGCCCGCCGATGCCGCGTGGCGCAAAGAGCGTGACGGCGACGAAGCTGAGCCCCAGCAGGATGGTCCACCAGTCGACCCACTGGATCGTGTAGACCCCCAGGTTGATGTCCGGTGCCTGCCCGCCGGTGAACCAGGTCGAGAGCAACGAGACGAAGGCCGCGCCGATCACCGCGCCATAAAGCCTGCCGCGCCCGCCGATGGCGACCCAGACCGCGAGATAGATCGAGGCGATGGGGGCGACCTCCGCCGGGTTGATGATGCCTGCCTGCGGATAGTAGAGCGCGCCCGCCAGCCCCGCGATCACCGCCGTCAGCGTGAAGATGAAGAGCTTGTAGGCCTCCACCGAGTAGCCCAGAAAGCGCACCCGCGCCTCGTCATCGCGAATGCCGCGCAGGACCGAGCCGAACTTGCCGG
>CBDUPF010000381.1:0-2796 GCA_965369035.1 uncultured Aliishimia sp. | reverse complement strand
GCACCGCCCGCGAAGAACACGAACAACAGCAGCAGCGCGGCCACGACCATGTTGATCTCGGAAAGCACCTTCACCCCCCCGTCGAGGCCACGCAGCACCGAGATCAGCGCAATCGCGGTGATGCCGATGATCAGGATGACCTGAACGGTGATGTTGTTGGGTATCCCGTAGACATATTCGAGCCCCGCATTCGCCTGCTGCGCCCCCACGCCCAGCGACGTGGCAAGGCCGAAGAGCGTGGCGAAGACCGCCAGCGTGTCGATGATGTGGCCCCACCAGCCCCAGACGCGTTCGCCCAGAAGCGGATAGAAGGCCGAGCGGATCGAGAGCGGCAGCCCCTTGTTGTAGGAGAACAGCGCCAGCGCCAGTGCGACGACCGCGTAGATCGCCCAAGGATGCAGCGCCCAGTGGTATGAGGTGGCCGCAAGCGCCATGCGCCGGGCCTCATCCACATTGGCCGCGATGAGCGTGCCGTCCTCGGCAAAGGGCCGCACGACGCCCAGCGGCTGATCGCCCCACGGCGTGCCGAAGTAATAGGCCGGCTCCAGCACCCCGAAGAACATGAGCCCGATCCCCATGCCGGCGGCGAAGAGCATCGCGAACCAGCCGGGATAGCCGTAATCCGGCACCGCTTCCGACCCGCCCAGACGCACGGACCCCCAGGGGCTGACGATCAGGAACAGGCAGAACAGCACGAAGATGTTGGCCGACAGCAGGAAGAACCAGTCGAACGTGCTGGTCAGCGCCGGACGCAGCCAGCCGAAGAAATCCGCGGCCTGGGTCGGCGCGGCGAGCGCATAGGCCACGAACGCGACGATGGAGAGACCGGAGATCAGGAACACCGGGTTGTGGATGTCGAGCCCGAACGGGCCCACGGTGGTTTCGATGTTGTCCTGTCCGATCTCGTAGTCGGTGTCGATGATATCCGACGCGCCTTCGGGCTCGGGGATACCTTGCGACTCTGTCGTATCTACCATGTGGCCTCCTGTAGCGTTTGTTTTCCGTTCGGTCGGAACCAGGGCGTGCCCGGGCGGCTCACCCGCGAACCAGCAGAACCGACACGTCGGCATGCCCGGCGACGGTCTCGCCATGGGACGCCCAGATGTAATCGGTGACGTTGGGTATGTGGCTTTCCATCACGACCAGGTCCGCGCCGGTCTCCCGGATCGCCGCCAGCAGCGTCCGGTCGAGGTCGATGGATGGATCGTGGCTGACCGCCGCATGCGACCCGGTTTCGATCCCGTGAAGCTCGCCCTGCGCCGCGGCAAAGCGTGCCAGACGTTCGGCATACTCTTTGGGGTTGTGAGCCAGCTTGCCCGGCGTGTTGCTGGTAACGCCCAGATAGGTCACACGCGCATTCCAATGTCCGGCCAGATCGGCCGCGCATTTCAGGGAACGGTCAAGTTTGTCTTCGTGTGCCAGATCGACGGGCACCGCGATGTGTTCGTACACGAATGCACCTCCTTAGCTTCGGAGAGGACGGCCAATCTTGAAAATTTTCAACGCACTGCGGATCGCGCAGGCATCCAACCGCTTCACGTCCGTTTCAGGCGCAAGCCTCTCGGGCCACACCTTCGAACGCGAGCGTAGCGGATGGGAAACTGCAATTGCAATCGGCTTCCTGACCGGCGGAGACAAAACCGTCGCCTTCCGGCAACTCCCTGGCTGATCGGGTTCATGTCGGAAACACCGGCCATTCAACCGGTGCCGCGAGCCTCATGGCGCGCGCACATAGCCCATCGGCAGCCCACGCTCGTCGACATTGATGAGATAGTATTGGTCCTTGGACTCGTCGACGACCAGAAAGGCGTCCTGACCCGCTGGCTTGGTCTGAGTGCCCCAGGACGCGGAAATCGACACCTCGTCGCCGACATCGTAACCGATATCCGACATCGCGATCATGTCCACCGGTTCCGTCTTGCGAGCGCCGACGAGGTTCGGATCCGCGCGGCGGATACGGTCCCGAAGGTCGGGCAGCCCGTTCAGCTGCTCAACCAGTTCGCCGTTCTTTTCGGCCACCTCGGCGACGGGCACCTCTTCGTAGCTGTTCTCGTAGGTCGATTTCCCGATGATGTAGAAATCCGGGCCGTCATCGTTCATCTGCAGCGCTATGATCGAGCCCATGTTCCGCTTGAGATAATCTGCGTCATAGCCGGTCTCGTCCACCGACCCCAGATGCTCGCGAACAAATGATGGCAGGTCGTCGATCGTCGTGACGTCGATCTTCCAGCCGAGGATCGGGCGATCCTTGACGAAGGAGGTGGCGGCTGGTTTCGCCGTCTCCACCCTCTTGCCGAGATCCTTCTGCGACTGCACCATGCCCGTTCCGCCTCGAATTGACTGTCTTGCGAACGCAGGGAACGAGGGACCGGTTCCCGGTCGCCCGCCTGTGCGCGACGTGATGCTGGACCGGGCGGTTCAGCAAATCCACTCCATGGTGCGCTACCTCGTGGACCGCCGGTCGAACCGCGTGGTCAGCCCGGCAGGGCGTCGCGGATACGCCCCGCGATTTCCGAAATCTGCTCCATGTCCCCCATCGTCCCGGGCGGGCGCAGCGCCACGCCCGCATGACGCGGCAAGATGTGGAAATGCAGGTGATAGACCTCCTGCCCGCCCGCGTCCTCGTTGAACTGCTGCAGCGTGATCCCCTCGGCGCCCAGCCCCTTCATCGCGGCCTTCGCCACGATCTGGACGGTGTTCATACAGGCGGCGAGTTGCTCCTGCGAGGCGTCCAGCATGTTGCGGCACGGCGTCTTGGGTATCACGAGGCAATGCCCGTCGGCGCGCGGCATGATA
>CBDUPF010000380.1:0-2819 GCA_965369035.1 uncultured Aliishimia sp. | reverse complement strand
CATCACGCCCTGGAACACGCCCTTCATGCTGTCCACGTGGAAAATCGCGCCGGCGCTCGCCGCGGGCTGCACGGTGGTGCACAAACCGGCAGAGGCATCGCCGCTCACCGCGCGGCTGCTGGTCGAGATCGCGGAAGAAGCCGGGCTTCCTCCTGGCGTGCTCAACACCGTCAACGGCTTCGGCGAGGAGGCGGGCAAGGCGCTTTGCGAACACCCGCTGATCCGTGCCATCGCCTTTGTGGGAGAAAGCCGCACCGGGTCGATCATCACGAAACAGGGTGCGGACACGCTGAAGCGCAATCACCTCGAACTCGGCGGCAAGAACCCGGTCATCGTGTTCGACGATGCCGATCTCGACCGCGCGCTCGATGCGGTGATCTTCATGATCTATTCGATCAACGGAGAGCGCTGCACGTCATCGTCCCGCCTGCTGGTGCAGGACACGATCCGCGAGGAGTTCGAGGCGAAGCTGACCGAACGGGTAAAGAGGATCAAGGTCGGTCACCCGCTGGATCCGGCAACGGAGGTCGGCCCGCTCGTGACCGAGGAGCACTTCAACAAGGTCACCAGCTATTTCGACATCGCGAGGCAGGACGGCGCGACCATTGCGGCCGGTGGCGAGACCATGGGGAACGAGGGTTACTTCGTGCGCCCCACGCTCTTCACCGGCGCGACGAATGCCATGCGGATCGCGCAGGAGGAGATCTTTGGCCCCGTTCTGACCTCCATCCCGTTCTCGTCCGAGGAGGAGGCGCTGGAGATCGCCAACGACACGCCCTACGGTCTTACCGGTTACGTCTGGACCAACGACCTGACCCGCGCGCTCCGGTTCACCGACCGGCTCGAGGCCGACATGATCTGGGTGAATTCGGAGAATGTCCGTCACCTGCCCACGCCCTTTGGTGGGGTCAAGGCCTCCGGTATCGGCCGCGACGGCGGGGACTGGTCCTTCGAGTTCTACATGGAGCAGAAGCACATCGGCTTTGCCACCGGACGCCACAAGATCACGAAGCTCGGCGCCTGACCCGCGACCGGACCCGACTGCAAGGAGGACCCCATGCCCATCCCGGCCCCGAACCTCTACCCGGCATTCAACACGATCCGGCTGAGCCATGTCTGTCTGAACGTCTCCGACCTCGCGGCGTCACGGAAATTCTATGCCGACACGCTCGGCCTGCAGGTGACCGACGAAACGGAAAGCCACATCTACCTCCGCGCGATGGAAGAGCGGGGACATCATTCGGTCATCCTCCAGAAATCCGACCATCCAGGCACGGTGGAGATGCTTGGGTTCAAGACCTTCGATGAGGAGGATCTCGACCACGCGGCGGCGTATTTTCGCGACAGAGGCCGGCCGACCTCCTGGGTCGAGCGGCCGCATCAGGGCCGCACGCTGCTGACGTCGGACAACATGGGCATCCCGCTCGAATTCTATCACAAGATGGACAGGCTGCCGCCGATCCACCAGCACTACGCACTGTACCGCGGGGTGAAGCCGCTTCGGATCGACCATTTCAACTGCTTCTCGACCAATGTCGACGACAGCGTCGCCTTCTACAGCGATTTCGGATTTCGCGTCACCGAGTACACCGAGGACGAGGAGACGAAGAAGCTCTGGGCCGCATGGATGCATCGAAAGGGCGGCGTGCATGACATGGCCTTTACCAACGGCAAGGGACCGCGCCTGCACCATGTCGCGTTCTGGGTGCCGACGCCGCTCAACATCATCGACCTCTGCGACCTGATGGCCACGACCGGATATGTGGGCAACATGGAGCGCGGGCCGGGGCGGCACGGGATTTCCAATGCCTTCTTCCTTTACGTGCTCGACCCGGACGGACACCGGATCGAGATCTACTGTTCCGACTATCAGACCGTCGATCCGGACCTCGAGCCGATCAAGTGGGACCTGAAGGACCCGCAGCGTCAGACCCTTTGGGGCGCGCCCGCTCCGCGCAGCTGGTTCGAGCACGGTACGCAGTTCGTCGGCGTCGAGGTTGGCGAGGCCGAGCTCGCCGCCACGCCGATCGTCGCACCATGACCGCTATGCGCTTCGCCAGCTACACCGCCAACGACCTGGCCTTCTACGGTGCGATCACCGATGGCGGCGCCATCGCGCTGTCTCCGAAGTTCCCGGACTGGCCCACGATGCTGGACGTCATCCGCGCCGGCGGCCTCCCCGCGTTGGAGAAAGCCGCGCAGAACGGTTCGGTGACGCATCCGGAGTTCACCTACGAGATCCCGATTCCGGATGCGGCCCGCATCCTCTGCGTCGGCGTGAACTTTCCCGACCGGAATGCGGAATACAAGGACGGCACCGACCAGCCGAAACACATGTCGCTCTTTCCCCGCTTCGCCAGTGGCTTCACCGGCCATGAGCGGCCCCTGATCCGCCCGCCGGAGAGTCATCAACTCGATTACGAAGGCGAAGTGGCCGTCGTCATCGGAAAACCGGGCCGCCGAATCGCGGCCAAGGACGCCTATGACCACATCGCCGCGCTGACGCTTTGCAACGAGGGCACGATCCGCGACTGGGTCCGGCACGCCAAGTTCAACGTCACGCAAGGCAAGAACTGGGACCGGTCCGGGGCGATGGGGCCATGGCTCGTCCCGTTCACCGATCCTGCGCAGCTCGACGAGGCGCGGATCGTCACGCGCGTTAACGGCGAGGTCCGGCAGGACGACGTGCTGTCGCGCATGATGTTTCCGATCCGGGAAGAGATCGCCTATATCTCCACCTTCATGACCCTGCAGCCCGGCGACATCATCGTCACCGGAACGCCCACCGGCGCCGGTGCGCGCTTCGATCCGCCCCGGTT
>CBDUPF010000379.1:0-2848 GCA_965369035.1 uncultured Aliishimia sp. | reverse complement strand
GAACATCATGGAGGCGACCTCGATCCGGCCGATGTCGCCAAGTCCTTCGCTGTCGGCAGCCGCCAGCGCGTCGATCGCCGTGCTCAGCAGGTTACGCAGGGTCTCGGTGTCACGCGCATCGATGGCGTCGCCCCAACGGGTGGCCACTTCCGGAAGCTCCGGTGGTGCGCGGACCGCGGGGTTCATCCCCGCCTCACAGCTCGATTGCCCGCATCAACTGTGGCTCGATGACGCTCACGCCGGGCAGCCCGTCGATCAGGGCGGCGGCGTCCTGTTCCAGAATGGGAAACGTCTTGTAGTGGCAGGGGATCACGGTCTTGAAATCGAAGTAGCGCTTTGCGGCATAGGCCGCCGCCTTCATGTCCATGGTGAAGTAACCGCCAGCCGACAGGATGCCGATCTCCGGTTTGTAGTAATCGCCCATCCAGTCCATGTCGGCCATGATGTCGGTGTCGCCGGAGACATAGAGCGTCCGGCCCTCGCCGGTGATCATGAAACCCACCTCGGAGCCGCTGCCGACGGGGCCGTCCTCCGTCTGGAAGGTCGAGGAATGCGAGGCCGGCACCATGGCGACGCTGATATTCCCGATGGTGATCGTGCCGCCCTTGTTGAAGCCCACGGTCTCGATGCCTTCCTTTTCGGCCCAGAAGGACATCAGGTCGTATTGCCCCGCGACCGGGATCCCGAGTTTCCTGGCCAGCGGCAGCACGTCCGCCACGTGGTCGAAATGCGCGTGGGTCAACAGGATATGCGTCGCGCCCTCCACGGCGGCGTCGTGCTGATCCTCCGGCAGGACCGGGTTTCCGGTAAGCCATGGGTCGATCAGCAGGACCTGATCCCCGATTTCGATGCGGAACGAGCCGTGGCCAAGCCAGATGATGTTCATGAGTGTCTTCCTCCGGGTCTGTCGCGGCAAAGGTTAGCATGCGCCGCCGCTGTCGCAACTTGCGTCTTCGCCCCGCCCGGAAGAGGCTGGGGCGTGGAACCGGGCGACCCGGGGAGGCCGGCATGGAATTGATGCGCCAGATCGATGGCTATTGCGAGCGGACGGACGTGGCCTTCTGGGCGGAGCCGATCAACGCGCTGTCCAACCTGGCGTTCGTCATCGCGGCGATCTGGATGTGGCGGGCCTCGTCGGGGCTGGCGGCGGCGCGCCTGCTCTCCGCGATCCTTTTCGCGATCGGAGTGGGGTCGTTTCTCTTCCACACCTTTGCGACTGTCTGGGCGGCGATTGCCGACGTGGTGCCGATCGTGCTGTTCGTGATTGTCTATCTCTACCTGGTGAACCGCGATATCGTGGGCCTTGGGCGCTGGAGCGCGGCCCTGGCGACGTCGCTGTTTTTCCCGTTTTCGGCCGGTGTCGTCATCGCGCTGGACGGGGTGCCGTTCATGGCCGTCTCGGCGGGGTACTGGGCGGTGCCGATCCTGATCCTCCTCTACGCGCTGGCCCTGGTCCGCCGTGCACCGGGAACGGCGCGCGACATGGCGGTGGGTGCACTGATTCTCGGCGTTTCAATCTCGCTTCGGTCGCTCGACGAGGCTCTCTGTTCCCTGTGGCCGCCCGGCACGCACGTGTTCTGGCATCTTCTGAACGCGATCATGCTGGGCTGGATGATCGAGGTCTACCGGCAGTTCCGCGAAGAGGCCCCCGATGAGTGACGCGGCGGTCCGGCGCCGAGGTTGCCGCAATCGCGGGCATCGCCTTGGTCACCGGGGCCAGCAATCGCCGCCCAACCTGCGCGTGTGCGGGGCAAGGCTTGGCATTGCCCGGTCTGGACGCTAAACGCGGGCAAATACATCGTTAGAGGTGACGCAAGATGTCGATCGACACCGAAACCGCCGCCAAGGTGGCGCACCTTGCCCGCATCCGGGTGGAGGACGAGCGTCTGCCTGCGCTGGCAGTAGAATTCAACAGGATCCTGGGTTTCATCGAACAACTCGGTGAGGTCGACGTGGATGACGTCGAGCCGATGACCTCCGTCACGCCGCAGCGGCTCAAGCGGCGCCCGGACGTGGTGACCGACGGCAACCAGCAGGCCAAGGTGCTGTCCAATGCGCCCGACGCGCGTGAGGGCTTCTTTGCCGTGCCCAAGGTGGTGGAATGATGGCCGATCTGAACGCACTCGGACTGGCGGAGGCGCGCGACGCGCTCCGCAAGGGAGAGACCACCAGCGTGGAGCTGACCGAAGCCTGCCTGCGGGAAGTCGAAGGGGCCGGCGTGCTCAACGCCTTCGTGCACCACACGCCCGACATCGCGATGGAGCAGGCAAAGGCGGCCGACGCGCGGATGGGGGCCGATGCGCCGGCGATGTGCGGCCTGCCGATCGGGATCAAGGACCTGTTCTGCACCAGGGGCGTGCCCAGCCAGGCGGCGTCGAAGATCCTCGAAGGGTTCCGGCCGGAATACGAATCGACCGTGACCGAGAAGCTGTTCGACGCGGGCGCGGTCATGCTGGGCAAGCTCAACATGGACGAATTCGCCATGGGCAGCTCAAACGAGACCTCGGTCTACGGCAACGCGGTCAACCCCTGGCGGCGTGGCACCGACGACACGGCGCTGACCCCCGGCGGCTCCTCCGGCGGCTCGGCAAGTGCGGTGGCCGCGGACCTGTGCCTCGCGGCCACGGGAACGGATACGGGCGGGTCGATCCGGCAACCGGCCGCCTTTACCGGTATCGTCGGGATCAAGCCCACCTACGGGCGCTGTTCGCGTTGGGGGATCGTGGCGTTCGCCTCGTCGCTCGACCAGGCCGGGCCGATGACGAAATCGGTGCGTGACGCGGCGATCATGCTGTCGGCGATGTCCGGCCACGATCCGAAGGATTCGACCTCCGCCGACCTCGCCGTG
>CBDUPF010000378.1:0-2940 GCA_965369035.1 uncultured Aliishimia sp. | reverse complement strand
ATCCGGTGCAGTAGCGGGCCGGAATGTTCATGCAGCGACACAAAGCGATGGCGAGATGGGCAAAGTCGCGGCAGACACCCTGCCTCTCGGCGAAGGTCTGCGATGCGGTGCGCGTCGCTTTCGCCTGCATGTAGTCGAAGCGGACATGCCCATGCACGAAATCGCAGATCACCTGAACGCGTGACCATCCCGGGTCCGTGGTCTCGAAAAGACGCCACGCCTCCTCCGAAAGAAGATCGGTATCGCAATACCGGCTGCCCCGAAGAAACACGAGGGTCTCGAAAGGCAGATCCTGGACCGCGTGCTGCTGCGCGCCAGGGGACGCGGGATCGGGTCGGCCATAGTCGCGGAAGATGCCATCCGTTGACAGCGCGAAGTCGCCCGCCGGAGCCAGGAGGCGCGTACACCAGTTGCCGAAGCCGTCGCGGTAGCTTTCGAGCGGCACGCTTGGCGACGTCACGAGGTAATCGGCACGCTCCAGATCGCCAAAGCGCGAGTAGTGGACGTTCAGCATCGCAATCAGCGGCGTCGGCTGCGGGAAGCTGTATCGCAGACGACACCCGATGCTGACCCGCATGCCAGACACACGGCCGCGCCTGGTCATGTCATGATTATCTTGCAAGGATGAGCGTTCCGAGGCATCGGGCCGGTGCCATCCTGCGCAAGGACAGGGAAGGCGAAGGACGCGATCACACCGGCTATAACTGCCGTCCTCGCGATCAGCCTCGTTAGAGGATGCTTCATCGCCGCTTTCTCCTTTTCGGACCAGAGTCCGCCGGTTGCAGCGCGAGTCTTCGATAGCCCAAGCGTGAGCGTTCCAGTCAGCCGTCGCGTGGGCGCGGGCGGCGGCGGGGAGCCCCTGGAATTCGATCTCGATGGCATTCCTTCGTTCTCGGCCACCTGGATCGCGAAGTCCGGCGGAACTGTCCGATGAGTACGACCGGTCATCGGGGCGACAACTTGTGCAGGGCCGCAGCGGCAAGAGCATGTTCCTTCTGGTGGTAGTCGCCGCGGAACTTGCCATCGACATCCACCTCCCAGATGCCGTTCCTTTCGCGCACCTGAACTCCACCGCGGTGCGGTGGCCAGTTCATGGAAGACCCCTTTTCTCCCCTGCCTTTCGCCGACACGGGTTTCTTGTCGGTCAATTTCGACTCCTTCGCGATGGGCGCGCGCTCCTCTCCGAGAAGCATCACGGCGCGAATGAATTCTTCCGCGTAGTCGTCGGTTTCGCGGTGGTCATGTTCGTGCCGGGTCAATCTCATCGGTTCTACGAACCGTTCTCGGAGGTGGTCGACGAAACGCGGCTCGGTACGTGCCATGTAAGCGATCAGGGCCTGCAGAATCCGTTCATGGGCCAACACGCGCCGTTCAAGATCGGTCGTCTCTGCGGCCGTCCTGGTGAGATTTTTCACTGATGTCATGGCTTGTCATCCTTCACGCTGCGTGGTGTGACGCTGGATCTCGTGTGCTCGAGCGTGTGCAGGCAGGCCCTCGCCTCATCGCGATCCAGCTCTTGCCATCTACCTACCAGCCAAGCGTAAATCGTGTGCTGACGCAGGTTAGGGGCACGGAAATTAAGTGGGTGTGTCTTGCTCAGAAGCGGAAAGAAACCGACCTCGGTGGTCCAGATGTCATTGACGTGCTTCCCGATTGATACCCTCAATTCATGCTTGAAACCTTCCACCATGAACCTATCGGCCTGCTTCGACCTCCGTCTGTGTCACGATTGGCGTCGCGGGGTCTTGCGCTGGTCGGGCCCTGCCGATTGACGCCACGCCACCGTCGCTTGGGACGCTGCCCGGATCGCGGATTGGGTTTGCCTCGCCCTGCATGCCGCGCAGGAACTGGAACAGATCGCTGTCCGTCGTCAGGACAAGCGTTGTGTCGTCCGAGATCATGTCGCCGTAGGCCTGCATGGTTCGGGTGAAATCGTAGAATTCCACCGAAACGGCATCGACATTGTAGGCGCCCGCATAGATTGCTGCTGCTGCGGCATCGGCGGCACCGCGGATTTCCTCGACGGCGCGATAGGCTTCGGACTGGATCTTGTTCAGATCCCGCACCCTGTTGCCTTGAATACGGGCCGCTTCACCGTTGCCTTCGGACAGGAATCTTTCGGCGATCTGCCGGCGCTCCGAGATCATGCGGTCATAGATCTTGGGCCGCACGCTTTCATTGTAGTTTATGCGCTTGAAACGAATGTCGAGAAGCTCGATCCCGAAAACGCGCACCTTCTCCGCGGCCGCCTCGAAGATCTGCTGCTCGACCAGCGCCCGCCCCTTCGTGATGGGAACCAGTGCGCCAATGTCCTGGGCAAGCTCCTGATCAGTCAGAAGCGTGTCCCGAAGCGGCGTCCGGCCCCTGGTCGTGCGCACAATCTCGATGAGTTCGTGCTTGGCGACTGCATTCCGCGTCTCGCTGCCGAGGATATCATCGAGGCGCGACTGGGCGCTGCGTTCGTCGCGCAGGCGCAAAAAGTACTGAAGAGGATCGGTGATCTTCCAGCGCGCGAAGAGATCGACCGAGATATAGAGCTTGTCTTTGGTGGGCATGTCCGACGGCGAGCCGTCCCACTCCAGAACCCGGCTGTCGATCCGGTTAACCTCCTGAACGAAGGGGATTTTCAACTTGAGACCAGCCTCGGTGATCGGCGCGCCGACCGGCTTGCCGAACTGGGTGATGATGGCCTGTTCGACCTCGCCGACCGTGTAGACGGCGGATGACACAGCGACGACCCCGGCAACTGCGATTCCCGAGGCAATAAGCGAAAGGGTCTTCATGGTTGATCTCCTGTCTGTCGATCCAGATTCAAAAGCGGGAGGATGCTTGCTGTGGACCCGTCGACAATGATCTTGGAACCAATTCCCGGCAGAACATCCTGAAGGGTTTCGATGTAGATCCGGCGCCGGGTAACTTCGGGCGCCAGACGGTATTCCG
>CBDUPF010000377.1:0-3010 GCA_965369035.1 uncultured Aliishimia sp. | reverse complement strand
CTCGTGCGCGTTGGTCAGCCTTTTGCCCCGGAAGTTCGGCATGGGGTTCGATTTGCGCCAGACCACGTCGTTCAGGATCCAGTAGCCCTCGTTCTGCAGCGCGGCACCCACGCGAAATATGTTGTGATACGACCCGATCACCCAGATCGCGCCGTTGGGCTTCAGCACCCGCCGCGCCGCGCGCAGCCAGGCGGTGGTGAATTCGTCATAGGCACGGAAACTGGAAAACCGGTCCCAGTCGTCGTCCACGGCGCTCACCCGCGAATTGTCGGGACGGTGAAGGTCACCCTTGAGCTGCAGGTTGTAGGGCGGATCGGCAAAGATCAGATCCACGCTGCATTCCGGCAGGCTCTCCATCACTTCGATGCAATCGCCCGCAATGATCTGGTTCACAGGCAGCGCAGCCGCGCCCTTCGTCGTAGTTGTCATCTCTGCCTCGTCCCTGGCGCATTGGCGCGCTCATGTCGTTGACACCAAGATGAGTCAGAGCTGATTCGCCGTCAATTTCTTTTTTGAATCAAGGGTTTGAGAAATTTTCTTGATACAAGATATTGTGGAGAGGCCGGAAGGATCGTCTATGGTGAGGGGTCGGACCAAGATCTTGAAGCGCGGCAATGTGGCTTTTCGACCCGTACCCCATGTTCGTTTCCCAGCCATAGCCGGGATGCTGTTGCGCCAAATCCACCATCAGCCTGTCGCGGGTCACCTTGGCAACGATCGAAGCCGCCGCGATCGACAGCGAAACGCCGTCCCCGCCGACGATCCCGGTCGCCGGAATGTTGAGACCTCGCGGTGTCATCCGGCCGTCGACAAGGACATGGTCGGGCCGCACCGGCAGCGCCTGGACCGCACGTTGCATCGCCAGGAATGTGGCCTGAAGGATGTTGATCTCGTCGATTTCCTCGACCGAGGCGGTTCCCACACCCACGATGGCGCGCGCCAGGATTTCCGGAAACGCGGCCTCGCGCCGCTTGTGGCTCAATCGCTTGGAATCGTCGAGCCCGTCGGGCACGTCGAGCGGGTCCAGAATCACCGCAGCCGCCATCACCGGCCCGGCGAGCGGTCCGCGCCCGACCTCGTCCACCCCGGCAATCCGCCCCCCCAGACCAAGCTCCAATTCGTAATCGGGCATTGTTTCCGCCGCCGTTCCCGTTGCGATATCGACGTCCTACCCATCGCAAATCCGGACCGGATTTGCCACCAAAAGACGTGGCGCGCGGCGCTCCGCGCGCCTCCGCCGGGTCGGGCACGAAAAAAAGGGGCAGGTCCCGAACCCTGCCCCCAGTCGGAGCGACCTCCCGGTGGGGCGGTCGCTCATGTTTCCCGTCGCTGTGCGGCCTGCACCATTCAACCAAGGTTACCGATGATCATTCCGCGTCGAAGGGGTTCAGCGACGGGAAATCCTGTACCCGTTGCGTTCGAGGCAGTGCGCATTCCACACGGTGTCCCGGTGCCCGCCACGCCCGCCGCGCACACTCTCCAGGCATTGACGCGGGAGATTGCGAACGAAGGAATAGTTCCGCTGCAGGCAGCGGCTGTCGAGCACCTCATGCGCGGGGCCGCGATGCGCCCGGACGACCTGAAGGCATTGTTGCGGCAAGACGTGACGCTGTGCGCGCTGTGGCAGGGGCCGCGGGGTAACGCCATGACGTCCCGGCACAGGTCCCGCGCCATGATGCGTCGGGTTGCGGGTCACCACCTGAGGCGCGCGATCCTTGTCACGGCGATCGGCGATGATGGCGCCCACCACGGCCAGCCCCAGCAATGCGGCCAGCGCCTGTTCCGTTCTCCGATCACCCGCCTGGACGGGCGCGGTGCCCATCGCGGTAATGGCGACGGCAACTGCAGCCACACCTGCGATGAATGACTTGTGTATGGATCTGGCCATGGTTCGGCTCCTTGTTGCAGCGGTTCTCTTGTTGTGACGCCGAAAACCAAGTCCGACGTGATGAGGAGCATTTCGGGCTGTCCGGGCGGGACAGGCAATAACGGCCCCGTGTTATCGGATAACGCCCGCCACAAACCCTTGCGGATATTGAATAACGCACTGCACATCGCCATTGTGCGACGCATGAGACACATCCTTCTCTTCCCCCTTCTGGGCCTCCTCCTCGGACTTTCCGCACATGCGGCGTCGGCGGCGTGCTATGCCGATTACAAGGCCAAGCAGGACGCTCCGCTGCGATTGCATTACGGCGTGATGGAGCTTCGCGGCGACTGTTCCCGCTCCGCGGCCCGGGACGAGATCGCGGACCGGCTTCGGCGGAACGGCTGGATCCTGCTCAATGTGGTGTCGGTATTCGACGAGAGCGGGCTGGACAAAAGGAAGAGCAGTGCCGGACAGTATTTTCTCCGCTTCTGAGGCGCGCCGGACCGGCGACCGGTTCGTCGTGCTGGGCCTCGCGTCCGTCGTCCTGATCCTGCTGGCGGCGGCCGTCGTGCTTTTCCTGTCGCTGCCGGACGCGAATGCGTTCAATGCGCGGGTGGAGGAGCTGTTCGTCGCCAACGACGACCTCTCCGGGCAGGCGGAGATCAAGTTGCTGGAGATCCTCGCGCAATCCGGCACCGCGTTTTCGGACACGCTCAACAGCTATCGCATGGTTATCTTCGTGCTGCTGGTCTTTGCCACGGCGCTGCTGGTCGCGGCACTGGTCTTCCTGGTCATGCTCGTGGCGCTCAACCGCCGCATGGCACAGATCGAACGCTCCGGCATCCAGGTGTCCTCCCTGCTGATCAGCCGGGAGGAGAACACGGTCTACCTCAACAACATGGGATTCAAGCTTACCGACGCGGCGATGGAGACGATGTCGGTGCTGGCGGAGGCGCGCATGGATGACGACGTGCTGAGCGGCGCGCAGCTCGAAGCGCTGATCTCCGGGCGTGACGCGTCCGACTGCGAAGAAGCGGCGGGTGCGACGCGAATCAAGCGGCTGCGCGATACGCTCGGCAACCAGATGGTGAGCGAATTGCTGGTCAAGAACATCGCCCGCCGCGGGTACATGCTGTCGGT
>CBDUPF010000376.1:0-3018 GCA_965369035.1 uncultured Aliishimia sp. | reverse complement strand
ACCAGGCGCTGGTGCCGGTCGAGCGTATAGACCCGCCGCACGAGCCGCGACAGGATCGCGGCCTGGTAGCCGGAACCCGTCCCGATCTCCAGCACCTTGTCGCGCGGCGACAGCTTCAGCGCCTGCGTCATGAGCCCCACGACGGAAGGCTGGGAGATCGTCTGGCCGCAGGCTATCGGCAGGGGCGTGTCCTCGTAGGCGCGTTCGGAGAAGATGCCGCGGACGAAGGGCGCGCGATCGACCTGCTCCATCGCGCTCAGCACGCGGTTGTCGGTCACCCCGCGCGAGCGCAGCGTATAGAGAAACTGCATCTTCCGTTCCGCCGGGTCGTCGGTCATGACAGCGCCGCCGCCAGCCCGTCAAGCGCGTCATGCGCGGTCAGGTCCGCCCGCATCGGCGTGATCGTGACGTAGCCCTGCAGATTGAGCGCGGCATCGGTTTCCGGCGCCGTCGGAATGCGCTGATCGCCGCCCTTGATCCACAGGAAACGCCGACCGGAGGGCGAGGTGTAGGGCTCGGCTTCGAAATGCACGCCCGGCCGGCGGCCCTGTGCGGCGGACCGGTAGCCCTTGACCGCGGCGGCCGGCACCGGCGGGAAGTTCACGTTGTAGAACAGCGTATAGTGCGACGAAGAGTCGACGCGCGCCGACAGGATCGCCCGGATCACCCGGACCCCGTGTACCGCCGCGGCCTCGAACGGGTCTGCCGCATCGCGGTTGCCGGCGCCGTAGTATTGCGACAGCGCGATGGAGGGCACGTCCTGCAAGGCGCCTTCCAACGCGCCGCCGAGCGTTCCGGAATAGAGTGCGTTCTCCGCCGAGTTGTTGCCGCGGTTGACGCCGGACAGAACCAGGTCGGGCAGACCTGGCAGGATTTCGTGCACGCCCGCCAGGACGCAGTCGGCGGGGCTGCCTTCGGCGGCGAAGCGGCGCTCGCCCATCTGCGAGATCATCGTGGGCTTGGTATAATTGACGCAATGCGCCACACCCGATTGTTCGAATGCCGGCGCCACGGTCCAGACTTCGCCTTCGGGGCCCGCGATTTCGTGCGCAATAGTCTCCATCACCTCCAGACCGGTGGCGTTGATCCCGTCGTCATTGGTAATGAGAATGCGCATGCTGGTGCCCCGTGCGAGGTTTCCGCCTTGATAGGCGAGGGGGCAGGGCCGGGCAAGCCACGAGCGTCATGCAACCCCGCCACAGGGAGTTTTCCGCGGCAGACTGGTGCAACAAGACTGCACCTGTCGCGTCAGGCGAGCCCGAGCGTGTCCAGGATTTCCGCTGCGGCCGTGTGGATGTCGGTCAGTTGGGCACGATCCTCACCCGGATAGAAGCGGGCGCGCGTGGCGGTCGGCATCGGCGGGGGCAGGGTTATGCGGACGCGCGGACCGGTCTTGATGGTTTCCGCCTCCCAACTCGCCGCCATGGCGATCTGGGCGGCCTTGGTCGCGCCGTAGGCGCCGAAGAACTTGTCGCCCGCGCGCGGGTCGTTGAAGAAGACGGCCATACCCTCTGTGCCCAGAAGTTGGGCGACGAAGGCGATCAGCGTGGCGGTGGCAGTCACGTTGACGTTGACCGATTTCGCCATGTCCTTCTCGTCGATCATCCAGGCCGGGGCCAGCGGTGCAGCGTGGACAGCGGTGTGCAGCCACAGGTCCAGATGTCCCCACCGATCGTGAATCCCCCGGCAGAGCGCGGCCATCGCGTCGCGCTCGGTGATGTCCATCGGTGCCAGCGTGGCGCTGCCGCCCTTTTGCCGGATGCGGTCGTCGAGCTCCTCGAGCGCGCCCATCGTCCGGGCCACCGCAAGGATGTGAAACCGCGGCGACAGGGCTTCGGCAAGTGCCGCGCCCAACCCGCGCGAGGCACCCGTGACGAGGGCAAGAGGTTTCTGTGTCTCGGACATGGCGCGCGATTTGGCAGTTTGACCGCACATGCGCAAGCCCCATCCGGCGCGCCGTGCATGGCCCGTGGCGCGCTTGACTTCCCGTCATGCGCTGGCGCAAATGTGTCGGACGCAACATTCTGGAGCTTTCGCAGATGACCTTGGCAAATGCGGCCTTTGGCCGGCAGACCCTGACAAAACAAGCGGCGCTGGTGCTGGGCGGCTCGCTGTTCATTGCGCTGGCTGCGCAGATCAGCGTGCCGATGTACCCGATCCCGATGACACTGCAGACGCTCGCCATCCTCATCGTGGGTTTGAGCTTCGGGGCGCGGCTCGGGGCGCTGACGTTGCTGGCCTATCTGGCAGAGGGGGCTGCGGGCCTTCCGGTCTTTGCCAACGCGATGAACGGCGCGGCCTTCTTCGGGCCGACCGCGGGTTTCCTCGTGGGCTTCGTGGGGCTTGCATGGCTGGTGGGTTACGCCGCCGACCGCGGGATCGCGCGCGGCCTGGTGTCGACCGCGCTGGTCTGCCTCGGCGCCTCGTTGCTGCTCTATGTACCCGGGCTGGCCTGGCCCATGGCGATCGCCGGCGGCTTCGGGCTCGAGGGCGGCTGGATCGGGCAGGCGTTCGGCAGCTACTACCTGACCTATTTCGTGGTGCCCTTCCTGATCGGCGACGCGGTGAAGGCAGTGATCGCGGCGCTCATCATCACCGGCGGCCTCGCGGCACTCAAGTCGCGCAAGCGCTGACCCGACCCGCTGATCGCAGGTTCAGGCCGTCCCGACCCGGGGCGGCCTTTTTCGTTCAGAACTCCAGATCGACCCAGACCGGCACGTGATCGGAGGGCTTGTCGCGGCCCCGCACCTCCTTGTCGATTCCGGCATCGCGCAGCCAGTCCGCGGCATAGGGGCACAGCAGCACATGGTCGATCCGGATCCCGTTGTCCCGGTTCCATGCGCCGGCCTGGTAGTCCCAGAACGAATACTGACCGGGTGCCTGGTTTCGGGCGCGGAAAGCATCCGTCAGGCCGAGGTTCAGGATGCGCCGGAAGGCCGCGCGCGTTTCGGGAAGTGCCAGCGCATCCTCCCGCCATGCCTCCGGATTGCGCGCGTCCTCATCCTGCGGGATGACATT
>CBDUPF010000375.1:0-3035 GCA_965369035.1 uncultured Aliishimia sp. | reverse complement strand
TCGTGCATCACCGGCCTGATCCGCCCCTCTGCCGTTTCGGCGGCCAACCGGAACAGGTCGGCGGCGCGTTCGGGCACGTCGACATGAGGGTATTCCTTGAAGGCCACCAGCAGCGTGGCCTGGGTCAGCATCGCTTGCGTCAGGTGGCAATGCGGGTCGAGCAGGCCGCCGATCACCGCGTCGGGCGCGATTTCGCGGCACCGTGTGATCAGGTCGCCTTCGCAATCGTCGTAGCCATCGGCGATCATCGCCCCGTGCAGCGCCAGCAGGATCACATCCGCCCCGCCGGTTTGGCGCAGGTCGGACAGGATTTCGTCGCGGAACCCCTCGTAGACCGATCTGACCGTGGGACCGGACGGCTGGGCATGTGCGGAGAGCGACTCCACCACGTCCCAGCCCAGGGCCTCGGCTTTCTCCCGCCAGATGTGCAGCGGGGCGGTCCAGTACATCGGCGGATCCTGCGTGGCGTCGCCATGGTGGATCGAGCCTTCCTCGAAGCTCGCCATGCCGGTCGGGAGCGGGGAGAAGGAGTTGGTTTCGGTACTGAGGCCGGCGATGAAGATCTTCATGGCGTTGTCCTGTGGGCTGTGTCCTCCGGCCGGGCGGTGGCGGGTTCGGGCACCGGCAGCTGGCCGGTCGCCTGCATTGCCAGCCGCGCGGCCAGGTGCAGAAGCACCAGCACGAATGCCAGCGGCACGGCGGCAGTGAACCAGATCATCGGGATGTCCAGCATCTCTGCCTGCCGGCCCAGGCTGCGGCCCAGAAATCCGCGCGAGATGTCCATCCGGGCGTTGAACAGCGAATACCAGATCACCGGGATGGCAAAGGCCAGCACCCCACCCGCACGGATCAGGGCCAGCACCATCCCGGCCCCGCCCCGCACCGCCTGCATGCTCGGAAAGAGCGTGGGATCGGAGCCCGCGCGAAACGCGCAGGAGGCGCCCAGCATCCCTGCCCAGACCATGGCGCGGCGGGCCATCTCCTCGGTCCAGATCGGCGGCGCGTCGAGCGCGTAGCGCGCCACCACCTGCCAGCCGGCGGAAAAGACCATGACCAGCACCGCCAGCACCGCGCCCCAAAGCGCGATGCCGTTGAGCACGGACGAGAACCGGTCGAGTGTCCTTGCCGCCGCCTTCACCGGATCAGTTGCCCTTGGCCGCTTCCCACTCGGCGATCTGATCGGGCGTCATCAGCCCGCTTTCATAGGCCGGAGCCGAGGCCTCGCGGAACTCCTGGCGCGCGGCCTCGTCGAGCTTGACCACGGCGACCCCGGCCTCTTCGAGCTTGCCGATCACGGCGTCCTGCGTCTTGAGCCAGTCGCGGTTGGCCTGCGTCGCGGCGTCGGCGGCGGCATCGACCGTGGCACGCTCCTCGTCGCTCAGGCCCTGGTACCAGTCCTCCGACACGATGGTGATGCGCAGCGAAGGCGATACGGCCGCATCGGTGAAATGCTTGATGAAGTCGGTATGCCCGAACAGCAGCGGCACGAAGGCCGGGTTGAGATACCCGTCCGCGACACCGGTCTGCAGCGCGTTGGGCACCTCGGCCCAGCTCACGATGGTTCCGGCGGCCCCCCAGGCCTCATACAGCTCGATCTGGCTCTCATCCAGCGCGCGCATCCGCAGGCCGGCCATGTCGGCCACCGAGTTCACCGGCTTCTTGGTGTTGAAGATGCCGCTTGCCTGCCCGACGGTATTGACGGCCAGAACCCGCACCCCCTCGGGCGTCGTGGCCGCGTTGATCTTGTCCAGCATGCCGCCGTCGTAGAGCGCGCGGTCGACCTCCTCCATGTCCTTGAAGAAGTAGGGCAGGCGCAGCCCGTAGATCAGCTTGTCGATCGACCCCACGATGTTGAGCGGCGACATCGCGACCTCCAGCAGCCCCTGGCTGACCTGGTCGAACATCTCGTCGTCGCCGCCGAGCGCGCCGCGCTGGTACTCCTCGGCCTCCATCCCGTGCTCGTTGAGATAGGTGGTGAAGGCGTTCGCCCAGACGTAGGAGCCGGAACCTTCGAGGTCCGGCGGGCTGTCGAGCGCCACCTTGACCTGCGCCGTTGCCGCCCCGCCCGAAAGCGCGAGCGTGGCTGCCACGGCGCACCCGGTGAGGAATTTGGAAAAAGTCATGTAAGGTCCTCCTGTTGGACAGTGTTCTTCGTCATTGTCTTAGTCGTGTCACGGCCCGCCGCCCAGACCAAAGCTGCGCGGCAGCCACAGGCTGAGGGTCGGCACGCTGATGATCAACGCCAGCACGACGATCTGCGCGAACACGAAGGGGATGATTGCGCGGGCGAGCTTCCAGTAGTTCACCCCGGTCACCGTGGAGACGACGAGCAGGCAGCCGCCCATCGGCGGGGAGACCAGCCCGATGCAGAGGTTGAAGCACAGCACGATGCCCAGGTGCACCGGGTCGGCCCCCTGCGCCAGCGCCACCGGCGCCAGCAGCGGCACCAGCAGCGCCAGCGCCACGGGAATGTCGAGCACCATCCCTGCAAAGAGGAAGATCGCGTTCATCGCCAGCATGTAGCCGACGGGTCCAAGCCCCAGCCGTTCCACTGTGGCGGAGATGGCTTCGGGGATCCGCTCAAGCGCGCCGAGGTGGCCGAGGGCGGAGACCGCGCAGATGATGATGAAGATAGAGCCCGACAGGATCGCCGTGCGGCGCAGCGCGGCCAGCATCGCCTCTCCCGACAGCCCCGAATAGAACCAGCCCGCGCCGAGGGCGGCGAAGACGGCCACGGCCGCGGCCTCCGTCGGTGTCATCCAGCCGAAGACGATGCCGCCCAGGATGATGACCGGCAGCGACAGCGCGGGGATGGAATTGACCAGCGTCGGCAGGAAGGGCGGCATGTCCGCCTTCTCCAGCCGCGGGTGGTTCTGGCGCAGGGCAAAGATGCCGTTGACCACCAGCAGCGTCCCGGCCAGCACCAGCCCCGGGATGATGCCGGCCAGAAACAGCGCCGTGACCGAGGTGCCCATGAGCGCGCCGTAGAAGATCAGGATGATCGACGGCGGCACGATCGGCCCGATGATCGAGGA
>CBDUPF010000374.1:0-3078 GCA_965369035.1 uncultured Aliishimia sp. | reverse complement strand
GACCATAATCAATCCGAGGTGTTGGAAAGAAAGTCCCGATGCGGGTCCCCGTCGTCCTCGCTGCCGCTTTGCTGGCCGCGGCGCCAGGACGGCCCTCCGCTGCGCACGTCCAGACGCCAGTCGACAACGGGCGAAAGAACACCTCGCTGATCCGCGAAATGCGGCGAACCTTGGGCACCCGTTTTCTTGCAGGCAGATCTCCGCGGTGTCCCGGCCGGCAAAGCGACACGTTATCCATGGAGAATTGAATGAGACGTTTTCTCGGATACACACTCGGCGGCATGATGGCGGCGACTGCAAGCCATGCCGCGACCATCGAAAACTACGCGGTCGAGGCGGCGGCAAGGATCTCGCTGACCTCGGCGGTCTTCGACACCGGTCTTGATGCCGCCGGAGCTTTGTCGATCACCTACATGCTTGACGGGTTCGACGATTTCCCGCAATCCGACGGAAATGCGACGGTCTTCACCGACTTTTCTAGAGATGATGGGACCGGAACCTTCGGTGTGGAAACCTCGGGCACGGCCGGGCCGCCCTTCGGATCATCCACGGGCCGCATCCGCGGCAAGCTGATACAGGTCTTCGAGAACATGTCGACAGCGCCCGTCACGCTCGCCTTCGATTACGAGATCGGCGGTTCCGGGGCCGCGAGTGGCGGCATCGGGGACTATTCCTTCGACGCATTCGTCGAACTTCACACAGACAATGCGAAGATCTTCGGTGCGGAAGTCGGGACGTTCGATATCCCCGGCGTCAAGACGGGCATGACCAGTGCGGTCTTTGCGCCCGGTGAAAAGCTTTATGCCTACAGCTACGCCGAAGCTTTCGGAACGGCCTTCGCATTCGGAACGGTCCCCCTGCCGGCCTCGCTGCCCTTGCTGGGTGTCGGGGTTGCCGCGCTGTTCGGACTGCGCCGCCGGTTGCGCACCCGATCCGACGCCTGATCGCGGGGTCAGAAAAAAGCCCGGACGGGGCAAGGCCGCAACGTCCGGGTAGGTATCAGAGACGTAGCAGGCAGGCACAGGTCTCTGAGCAGGGCGGGCAGGGCACCCATGCCCGCCGGGGATCGTCAGGGCGTCACGAACGCCGGCCTCGGAAGAACCCGTATTCGCCGAGCGGCAAGCCCCGTCGCAGGGTGGCCGCGCCGGTCGCGATGTCGTTTTCGGTGATCTGTTGCCGGCCGGGAGTTCCCGGTTTCACGCCGTGCGCACGGAGCGCCCGGCGCGCCAGTTCGCGCGCCGTACGGCTGTAAGGCGTCGAGATCGGCGCATGGACGGAACAGGTATAGCGGCGCGTCGTGCCCCTATCGCGAATCGTGACCTGCGCCTCGATCGCCTGATCCTGCGCGTTGTAGACCACGCGAGAAAATTCCGTGGGAAGAACATGCATGGTACCCTCCACATCTGGTTGTTGCCGAAGCTTGAGTTACGACATAGTGTGGAGTTCCGGTATGTTAAGGGGTGCGTGAGGGTTTGCCGCTCCGACACCGTGACGACCGGCCCCGTTCGAACAGGGCCGGCGGCAAACCGTTATAGGCGCCTGCGCCATCTGGCGGAAATTGGCACTGATTCAGGGTTGAAGCTTCGTGTCGGGGCACCCAACTATTTGTCGAGGCTTCAACGCCCATGTGCTGCGAAACGCAGGCAGGGTTCCAGGAAGCGCTTTACAGAAGGAGACAGCCATGGACTTGTCGAAGTTCACGGAGCGGTCGCGCGGTTTTGTGCAGGCTGCGCAGACGATCGCAACACGGGAAAGCCACCAGCGTCTGGTTCCCGAGCACATTCTCAAGGCACTGCTGGACGACGATCAGGGGCTTGCCGCCAACCTGATTTCACGCGCGGGCGGGGATCCCGGGCGTGTCACGCAGTATGTGGAGCAGGAGTTGGCCAAGCAGCCCAGCGTGACGGGCGATGCTGCTCAGGTCTACCTGGACCAGAAGACGGCAAAGGTACTCGCCGAGGCCGAAGAACTCGCCAAGAAGGCCGGCGACAGCTTTGTTCCGGTGGAACGGATCCTGATGGCGCTTGCCATGGTCAAGTCGGGCGCGAAGGACGCGCTGGATGCCGGCAACGTTTCTGCCCAGTCGCTGAATTCCGCGATCAACGACATCCGCAAGGGCCGGACGGCCGACACGGCCAGCGCCGAGGAAGGCTATGACGCGCTGAAGAAATATGCGCTCGACCTGACCGAGCGGGCCCGCGAGGGAAAGATCGACCCGATCATCGGGCGCGACGACGAGATTCGCCGCGCGATGCAGGTGCTGAGCCGGCGGACGAAGAACAACCCGGTCCTGATCGGTGAGCCGGGCGTCGGCAAGACGGCCATCGCCGAGGGGCTCGCGCTGCGCATCGTGAATGGTGACGTGCCGGAATCCCTGCGCAACAAGCGGTTGCTGGCGCTCGACATGGGCGCTTTGATCGCCGGCGCGAAATATCGCGGGGAGTTCGAGGAGCGGTTGAAGGCCGTTCTGAACGAGGTCACGCACGCCGCGGGCGAGATCATCCTCTTCATCGACGAGATGCACACGCTGGTGGGCGCGGGCAAGGCGGACGGTGCGATGGACGCCTCGAACCTGCTGAAACCGGCGCTTGCTCGCGGGGAACTGCACTGTGTGGGTGCCACCACGCTCGACGAGTACCGCAAGCATGTGGAAAAGGACGCGGCCCTTGCCCGCCGGTTCCAGCCGCTGATGGTGCAGGAGCCGACGGTGGAGGATACGATCTCCATCCTGCGCGGGATCAAGGAGAAGTACGAGCTGCATCATGGTGTGCGGATCGCCGACTCCGCCCTGGTTGCCGCGGCGACGCTCAGCCACCGCTACATCACCGACCGGTTCCTGCCGGACAAGGCGATCGACCTGATGGACGAGGCCGCGTCACGGTTGCGGATGGAGGTGGATTCCAAGCCAGAGGAGCTGGACAACGTCGACCGGCAGATCCTGCAGATGCAGATCGAGGCGGAGGCGCTGAAGAAGGAAGACGACAAGGCGTCGAAGGACCGGCTGGAGAAACTGAAGAAAGAGCTTGCCGACCTGAACGAGAAATCCGAGGCGATGACGGCGCAGTGGCAGGCCGAACG
>CBDUPF010000373.1:0-3080 GCA_965369035.1 uncultured Aliishimia sp. | reverse complement strand
TGCGAGCGCAGGAAATCACGGTTTGTCCGTCGCGGCCGGGGCACGGATCTTCGGCGCGCGGGCGGTCATCTATCTTTCGGAAACCGTGCCCGAGGCCTTTGCCGCGCGGCTTCGGGGCCGCGGCGCGGAGGTGGTCCGGGCCGGAGCGGATTACGAGGCCAGTATGGTTGCCGCGCAACAAGCGGCGGAATCGCAAGGGTGGACGCTGCTTTCCGACAGTTCGTGGGAAGGCTACTTCGATTTGCCCCTGCGCGTCATGGAAGGCTACACCCAGCTCGCTGCAGAAGCCGTAAAGCAGGTCGAAACCGCGCCCACGCACATCCTGCTACAGGCTGGCGTCGGCGGGCTGGCCGCGGCCGTGGCCGCCCATGCCCGAGCGGCGTGGGGCGACGGCCCCCGGATCATCGTGGTAGAGCCCGAAGCCGCGCCCGCCCTTTTCGAGAGTATTCGTGCCGGGCAGGCCGTCACCACGGAAGGGCCGGTTTCCTGCATGGGTCGGCTCGACTGCAAGACGCCGTCGTTGATCGCGCTGGCGGGCCTGTCTCGCGATGCCGACAGCTTCGTGACGATCACCGAGGAGGAGGCGAAGGCCGGCACGGCGATCCTGGCCGAGCACGGGTTCGAGACCACACCGTCAGGCGGAGCGGGTCTTGCCGCGCTGCTGGCCGGGCTCGATGTCGGGCAGGGGGCAAGGATTCTGGCCATCCTGAGCGAAGGGCCCGAAGGTGGCTGAGCGGTCGCTGGTCTTTCCGGCCGAAGAGTTCCGGGCGAGGATCAAACGCCTGCAAGGCGAGATGTCGCGGCGCGGGCTCGACGCTCTGTTTCTGACCACACCCGCCGACATCTTCTACGTCACCGGGTTCCTGACCCGGTTCTGGGAAAGTCCGGCGCGGCCCTGGTTCGTGATCGTGCCGGCGCTCGGTGAGCCGGTCGCGGTCATTCCGTCGATTGGCTCTGACCTGATGGGGCGAACATGGATGACGCAGGTTCGCACCTGGGACGCGCCCAATCCGGAAGACGACGGCGTCAGCCTGCTGGCGGACACGATCTGCAGTCTGCTCAAGGAGCAGGCGCGTATCGGCGTGCCGATGGGGTTGGAGACTCACCTGCGCATGCCGGTTGCAGATTTCGAGCGCGTAGCCGTCCGCATTGCACCACGCAGGTTCGTGGACGGCACGGATGCCGTGCAGCGCGTGCGCGAGATCAAAAGCGAGGCCGAGATCACGAAAATCCGCGCCACCTGCGGCGTCGCCGGGCGCACCTTCGCCCGCGTGCCCGAGTTCGCGGGCACCGGGCGTCCGCTTGACGATGTGTTCCGCGCGTTTCAGGTGTCGCTGCTGCAGGAGGGGGCGGATTGGGTGAGCTACGTTGCCGGTGGCGCCGGACCAAACGGCTATGCCGACGTCATCTCTCCCGCGGCGTCAGCGCCACTCGTGACGGGCGACGTCCTGATGCTCGACACTGGTGCTGTCCGGGACGGGTATTTCTGCGATTTCGACCGGAATTATTCCGTCGGCAAAGCCTCGGAGGCTGCCCGCCGCACCCACTCCGCGCTTTGGCAGGCGACCGAGGACGCGCTCGATGTGCTGAGGCCGGGAATGCTGGCGCGCGATGTGCACCGCGTGCTGTCCGAGGGCTTGCTGAAACGAGGCGCGCAGCCGGGCGGCGGTCGGTTGGGGCACGGGTTGGGGATCACCCTCACCGAATGGCCGTCCTTCACGCCCCTCGACAGAACTGAACTGCGCGAGGGCATGGTGCTGACGCTGGAACCCGGCGCTTGGGTCGAACCGGGGCGGATGCTGGTTCACGAGGAAAACATCGTCCTGCGGGCCGATGGGCCGGAAATTCTTTCGCCGCGGGCGCCCGCGGATCTGCCGGAGTTGTCCTGATGCCCGCCTTCCCCTATCGCCTTCTCGGCAGTGACATCGCAACCTTGGGTCTGGTGGTCCTGCGCGTCGACGAGACGGTCGAGGAAGACTTCCGCCGGTGCATTCCGCCCGACGCAGGTCGGCTTCACATTACGCGCGTGCATTCGGGCGACGATCTGACACCGGGCAGCATCGCGGACATGGAGACAGGGCTGACCGCCGCCGCGGCTCTTCTGCCGCCCGCCGCCCGGTTCGACGTGGTCGGATACGCCTGCACGTCAGGGACAGCGCTGATCGGTCCGGACCAGGTGCATGCGCTGATCACGGCGGGCACAGCAACCAGGGCCGTCACAGATCCTCTCACCGCGGCCCTCTCTGCGATCCGGCAACTGGGCCTTCGGAGGATCGGAATCGTTTCACCTTACGTCGCCTCGGTGGCCGCCCCCTTACGAGAAGCCTTCGTGGCGCAAGGCGTCGAGGTCCCCGACACGCTGTCTTTCGGCGAGGAGGTCGAGGCCCGGGTCGCCCGCATCGACCCGACATCCATCGTTGACGCGGCGCGTGTCCTGGCGGGCCGAAGTCGCCTGGACGGTCTGTTTCTGTCCTGCACCAATCTTCGTACGTTCGGCATTCTTGCCGATCTCGAAGCCGAACTGGGGCTTCCTGTACTCAGCTCCAACCAGGTGCTGGCGTGGCACATGATGCGGCTCGCAGGAATTCCCTCGACGGGCTGCGTGCCGGGCAGGTTTCTTGCGTCCTGAGGGCAGCAAGTGAAAGATGCAGCAGCCCCTCCCAGACCCTTATAATGGATGCGGCAAAGGTCCGGAGAGAGACCAAACCGGACTTGCCCCGTCTGCCGTGCCGACCGCAGCTTGGCGGAGGGGCAAGGGTGGAGAGCCGACCTTCGCAGCGCTTGGCAAAAAAGTCCGGTATGCGCCGTGAGCAATGATCAGGTTCGATTTGGGCAGGGACCGCTTCGTCCCGCATTGCTGTTATCTACCGACGTCAGGATTTTACGAACGCAGCGAATGGCCGGTTCGGCGGGCCGCACCACAGAAACGAGGGCGGCTCCTCAAGGTCAGCAATGGGCCGTATTCTCTCGCTGAAGTCGGCTTCCGCCGTAGCCACAGCGGCACTGGGATAGGGGGATGGCTTGGTGCCTCCAAAACTGGATCTTGGCGGTGACGCAGCCACCAAAACCTGGCAGAGGAG
>CBDUPF010000372.1:0-3086 GCA_965369035.1 uncultured Aliishimia sp. | reverse complement strand
GAAGGCCCGTGCCCGTGTGTAATCGACAAGCAGTCCCTTGCGGAACCGGCGCAGCGAGCCGATGGCGATATTCTCCGCAATGGACCAGAGCGGGAAGATGCCGTCGGTCTGGCGGTCGCCGGCGACCAGCGCCACGTCGCCCGTGACCTTCGTGCCCGGCGCGTGGTCGAAGATCTGCACGAGCAGTTCGGTCTGGCCCTGTCCGCTGAGCCCGGCCAGCCCCACGACCTCGCCCCGGTGCGCGGCGAGCGACAGCGACTCCGGCAGCTTGGGGCGCGCGTCGATCACCAGGGGTGCCGTGTCGCGGATGGTCGCCGCGGTGCCCTGTGCCGCCGGTGCCTTTTCCGCCACGCTGCCCATGGCCGCGACGATGGAGCGGCGGTCGAACGCCCCGGCCCGATCCAGCGCCACGACACCCCCGTCCCGCATCACTGCGATCCGGTCGGAGGTTTCGAGGATCTCGCCCAGCAGGTGGGAGATGAGGATGCAGGTCCCGCCCCGACCCACATGGCGCCGCACATGGGCCAGCAGCTTCTTCGCCGCGACTGCGTCCAGCGAGGACGTCGGTTCGTCCAGGATCACCACCTTCGCCTCGGCCGTGGTGACGGCAAAGGCGCGCGCGATCTCGACCATCTGCCGCTCGGCGATGGAGAGGTCGCCGACCACCGCGTCGCTCGAAACACCGTGCCTGGGAAAGACCTCGTCGAGCATCCCGCCGATCAGATCCCGCGCCGCCCGCCTCCAGCCCATGCCGGCGATGGACGGATGCGAGATCCGCGCGTTTTCCGCCACGGTCAGGTTCGGGCAGAGCGACAACTCCTGGTAGACGCAGCGCACGCCGTGAGCCATCGCGTTCTGCGGGGTGAGCCGGCCGGTGATGTCGGTCCCGCCGATCTCGATCCGGCCGGTATCGGGCGCGAGATTGCCCGACAGCACGTTCATCAGCGTGGATTTCCCCGCGCCGTTGTGACCGACCAGCCCGAGGCATTCGCCGCGGCGAATTTCCAGCGTCACGCCGGTCAGCGCGCGAACGGCGCCGAAACTCTTTTCGACGCCGTCCAGCAGGACGATCGTTTCCATTGCGGTCATCGCAGAGGGTCTGGTGCGGGTTACATCGCGCCCTTGATGACGCCCTGCGCGTCCTCCAGCGAATACTCGACATTGGCGACGCCGCCGGCCTCGGTATTCTCCAGGTTCTCTTCGAGGTTGTCCTGATCGATCCGCAGGAAGGGCACGGTCAGGTCCTTGGGAACGTCCGCCCCGTCGAGGATCTGCTGCGCGACCCAGAAGGCCAGCGTCGAGACACCGGGCGCGATGGAGACCGACATCGTCTCGTATCCGTTCGCGTCCTTCTGCTCCTTCCACCAGGTCAGCTCGTCATGACGGTTGCCCATCACGATGACCGGCATGTCGCGGTTCGCCGCCTTGAACGCCTGGGCCGCGCCGTAGCCGTCGCCGCCCTGCGTCACCACGCCGACGATGTCATCGGGCAGGCTGGGCAGGATCCCGGCCACGGCCTTTTGCGACACGTCCTGCGCCCAGTTGCCGTGCACCGAGCCGACGATCTCGAACTTGCCCGTCTCGGCCACGCCCTCGTGGATGCCCGCGCTGATCTCGTCATCGACGAACACGCCCGCAAGGCCGCGAATCTCCAGCAGGTTGCCGCCTTCGGGCAATTTCTCGGCGAGGTACAGCACCTCATCCTTGCCCATCTGCTTGAAGTCGACGGCGATGCGCCAGGCGCAGGGTTCGGTCACGATCCCGTCAAAGCTGACAACAACGATCCCCGCGTCGCAGGCTTCCTTGACCGCGCCATTCAGCCCCTCGGGAGAGGCCGCGTTCAGCACGATCGCGTCATAGCCCTGCAGGATCAGGTTCTGGATCTGCGCCGCCTGCTCGGTCACCTGGTTCTCGGCCGTGGTGAAGGCGTCGGCGGCGGCGACCACGCCGTCCTCGACGGCCTGCCCGGTCACCTTCTCCCAACTCCTGAGCATCGCCTGGCGCCACGAGTTGCCGGCATAGTTGTTCGACAGCGCGATGCGTTTGTCGGACGTGTCGGCCAAGGCCGCCCCCGCCGACAGACCGCTCAACGCCAAAGCGCTCGCCACGGCGAGCCTGGTCAGTGTGTACATTCGGTTTCCTCCCTTTCAGTTGTCGCCGGGCCCATGTCACGGCACGTTGGCCGATGGACCGGTGACACGCACAGCCTCGTGTTCCGCATCATCCTGTCAACAGGAAATCCGCCGTGACCCGCTTTCGCGAGTTCTTTGCAAAGTATGTTCTGCGCAAGCGTCCCTGGGCTGACGCACCGATCGAGAGGTTTCCGGGGCGAGGCGGGTCAGGATCCAACCGACATCAGCACGCGACGGAGCTTCTGTCGCTCTTCGAACTCGGCGGTGACATCCCGCATGATCGCCGCGATTTCGGTCAGTTGGCCGGAGTCGTCGCGGATCGGCAGGATCGAAAACTGGACGGAGATCTTCTTGCCATCCTTCCGGATCGCCGGGACCGACAGCAGATCGCCCGCGCCATATTTCGTCTGCCCGGTCGCGAAGGTGCGATTGTAGCCCGTCCAGTGGCGTGCGCGCAGACGCTCGGGCGTGATGATATCCAGCGATTGGCCCAGAGCCTCGCTGGCGGCAAAGCCGAAAATCCGTTCTGCACCGCTGTTCCAGTGTCGGATGATGCCGTCTCGATCCGACACCACCAGCCCGTCCGGCAGCCCGTCGAGCAGCGTTCTGGCGAGCCTCTCAAGGTCCATGGCCGGATTTTTCGAATTCGATGCCATGTTCCGTCACGATCATGTCGAGCGGAATGTCGTGCGGTTGGGGAAAGATCGTGTCGAGCCGCGCGTCGTGGAGCCCGGTGCCGATACTGAACGGACGGGGGGACACGGCGGCAAGCGTCCGGTCGAAATACCCCCCGCCGTATCCGAGGCGATAGCCCGCGCCATCCCATCCGACCAGCGGTGCCAGAACGACGTCCGGACGGACCTGCGCCGCATCGGGCGGCGGCACCGGAATGTTCCAGTCGCCACGCACCATGCGGGTCTCGGGCGTCCATGTGCGAAACACCAGTGGGGATGC
>CBDUPF010000371.1:0-3099 GCA_965369035.1 uncultured Aliishimia sp. | reverse complement strand
CGGCTGACCCCAACGGCTGACCGAGCGTCGGCAGGACAGGCGGAGCGACGCCCTTTCGAACGGAACGCGCTCTGTTGCCGTTTTCCGAATCCGTTCGATGCGCTGCGGGCGACAGGACGTCGATGCCGCGACCGAGTTGGGCCGGGCGGGGCGGACCTGCCCGGCGACAGGTCAGTTCGCGGACTGCGCGCCGGCCTTCTCTTCCACCGCCGCCGCCAGCGCCTCTGCCCGCGCGGCGATTTCAGCCAGGGTATCGGTGACGCTGTCGGGTATCACGGGGACCTCGATCCGTTCCGGCTCGGGCGGGGCCATGTTGCGCAGGCCCTGAAGTTCCGCCTCGCGCTCGTCCAGCTTGGCCTGAACCTCGGCCACGCGGTCTTCGAAACTCGCGGTCTTGTCGGCCAACATCAGGCCCGCCATCAGCAACATGCGCGACTCGGGCATCCGTCCGACCTGCTCGGCCAGCACCCGCGCTTCATCGTCCAGCATGCGCGCGGCAGACTGCAGATAGGGTTCCTCGCCCTCCTGGCAGGCGACTTCGAACTTGCGCCCACCGATTTCGATCACCACCTCAGGCATTCGCCGCCTCCTCTCTTGATGCGTCGCCCGCGTTCAGGATCGGCGTGAGGGCCGACAGGATCGCGCTCGCCTCTGCCACTTCCGCCGAGCGGGAGGCTCGCAGCGCCTCCAGCTCCGCCTGAATCGAGCGGTTGATCAGATCCGGATCGGCGAGCCCGGCCTCGTTCGCCTCGCGCAGCGCCGCGTTCGCCTCGCGCAGCGCGTCGTTGGCCTTGCGCAGACGCTGGAGTTCGAGGTCCAGCGCATCCACCTTCGCGCGCGTGTCCTGCGACTGCGAACGCACCGACTGCAACTCCGCCGCCTGTTTTTCCTTCAGCGTGCGCAGGCGTTCCTGCAACTGCGCCGTGACGGTTCTTTCCTCTTCCAGCTGTGCCTCGAGCGTGACCACATCCGTTGCCACTCCGGCATCGAGCTGGTCCACGCCCCGCGCCAATCGTTCCAGCGCCCCGGTGATCCGGGCCTGCAAGTCGTCCAAGTTGCTCATTCCTGTCTCTCGTGCTCCCTCCAGGTCAGTCGCGGTGCGTCTTCGACCCGAGAACGAATCGCCGCACCGCGGTTGTGACGATCAGTCTAGCCAATGCAATCACAAATTGCGCCCCTTTCCCATCAAAGGCTTGCGCCGGAGAGTTCAAGTTGCGGCTTCGCGTCTTTGGGCCAGCCCGTCTTGACCTTGCTTCGACGGGTGCTATGCACGCCCGACAAACCATGCGGAACCGCGCGTAAGGAGACCCGTCCCGTGAACCAGCCATCCACCGAGACCGTCAATATCGCCGCGCTGCGTGATGCTCATGCCGATCATTGGCAAATGGCAACCGCGATCAGGGTACTGGCGCTGGACGCTGTGGCCGCGGCCAATTCGGGACATTCCGGCATGCCCATCGGCATGGCCGACGTCGCGACCGTCCTGTTCCGCAACCACCTGAAATTCGACGCCGCGGCACCCGAATGGCCGGATCGCGACCGCTTCATCCTGTCGGCGGGCCACGGGTCCATGCTGCTCTATGCCCTGCTTTACCTCACCGGGTCGCCACATATCACGCTGGAGGAGATCCGCAATTTTCGCCAGTGGGGGTCCAAGACCGCGGGTCACCCGGAGAACTTCCTGGCCCCGGGGATCGAGACCACGACCGGCCCGCTGGGCCAGGGCATCGCCAACTCGGTCGGCTTCGCCATGGCCGAGGAGATCCTGCGCGCACGCTACGGCAAGAAGGTGGTCGACCACCACACCTACGTGATCGCCGGCGACGGCTGCCTGATGGAAGGGGTGAGCCACGAAGCCATCGGGATCGCCGGGCGGCAGAAGCTGTCGCGGCTGATCGTGCTTTGGGACAACAACAACATCACCATCGACGGAACCGTGGAGCTGGCTGATCGTACCGACCAGATCGGGCGTTTCCGCGCCGCCGGCTGGGACGTGCAGGAGATCGACGGCCATGACCCTGAGGCGATCGACGCCGCGCTGACCCGGGCGAAGGCATCCCCCCTGCCCTCGATGATCGCCTGCAAGACGCATATCGCGCTTGGCCATGCGGCGCAGGACACCTCCAAGGGGCACGGCGCGCTGACCAACGAGGAACAGAACCAGGCCGCGCGCGACCTCTGGGGCTGGAAACATGCGCCCTTCGACATCCCCGCCAATATCAAGTCGTCCTGGGAGGAGATCGGGCAGCGCGGCGCCGAAGTCCGGGCGGAATGGGCCGGGCGGCTTGACAGCCTGTCGAAATCGAAACGGGCGGAATTCGACCGGACAATGGCCGGCGACGCACCGAAGAAGCTCGCCACCACGATCCGGGCGCTGAAGAAGCAGATGTCCGAAGCCGCACCCAAGCTGGCGACGCGCGCCAGTTCCGAACGCGTGCTGGAGGTGGTGAACCCGATCATGCCGGAAACCCTTGGCGGTTCGGCGGACCTGACGGGATCGAACAATACCAAGACCGCGGATCTGGGCATTTTCGACGTGGACAACCGCAAGGGGCGCTACGTCCACTGGGGCGTGCGGGAACACGGCATGGCGGCGGCGATGAACGGCATGGCCCTGCATGGCGGTGTCCGTCCCTATGGCGGCACGTTCATGTGCTTCACCGACTACGCGCGCCCCGCGATGCGGCTGGCCGCGCTGATGAAGATCCCCACCGTCTTCGTGATGACCCATGACAGCATCGGGCTGGGCGAGGATGGGCCGACCCACCAGCCGGTCGAGCACCTGGCGATCAGCCGCGCGACCCCCAACACCCGCGTCTTCCGCCCCTGCGACACGATCGAAACGGCCGAAGCCTGGGAACTGGCGCTGACCTCAACGGCGTCACCCTCCGTACTGTCGCTGACCCGGCAGGGCGTGCCCACGCTGCGCACGCAGCACCGGAACAACAACCTCACCGCGCAGGGTGCCTATGTGCTGGCCGATGCGGAGGGCAAACGGCAGGTGATCCTGATCGCCACCGGGTCCGAGGTGTCCGTCGCCATGGACGCGCGCGACATGTTGCAGGCAGAAGGGATCGGAACCCGCGTCGTTTCGATGCC
>CBDUPF010000370.1:0-3102 GCA_965369035.1 uncultured Aliishimia sp. | reverse complement strand
GCACGATTCGCGGCAACGAGATCGGGATGATCTTTCAGGAGCCGATGACGGCGCTCAACCCGGTCTTTACCGTCGGGCGCCAGTTGACCGAGGGGCTGCGGCTGCACCGCGGGCTCAGCCAGTCGAAGGCGAACGCGCGCGCGCTCGAATTGCTGCGCCAGGTGCGGATACCGGAGCCGGAGCGGCGGCTCACCCAGTATCCGCACGAGCTTTCGGGCGGAATGCGCCAGCGTGTGGTGATTGCGATGGCGCTGGCCTGCGAGCCTCGCCTGCTGATCGCCGACGAACCGACCACGGCGCTCGACGTGACCATCCAGGCGGAGATCCTCGCGCTCATCGACCGGTTGAAGCGGGAAACCGGCACCGCCGTCATGTTCATCACTCACGACATGTCCGTCGTGGCGCAGATGGCCGATCGCGTGGTGGTCATGTTCCGCGGCAACAAGGTGGAGGAGGGGCCGGTCGAACAGATCTTCGAGACCCCGCAGCATCCCTACACCAAGGCACTGCTGGCAGCCGTGCCGAAATTGGGCGAGATGCGGGGCAAGGCCAACCCGGAACCGATGAAACTGCTGGGCCGCGAGCAGGGCTCGATCGCCCCGATCCCCGGTACGTCCGAGACGCTGCTGACAGTCAAGAACCTGACCACGCGCTTTGCGGTCAAGGGCGGGTTCTTCCGCCGCACGGTCGCCAATGTTCACGCTGTCGAGGATGTGTCCTTTACCATCAACAAGGGCCAGACACTGAGCCTGGTGGGCGAATCGGGCTGCGGCAAGTCGACCGCGGGACGGTCGATCCTGCGGCTGGTGGAACCGCAGTCGGGCGAGATCGACCTCGACGGCAAGAACATCGTGACGCTGTCGCAGAGCCAGTTGCGCGAGGCGCGGCGCGACATGCAGATGATCTTTCAGGATCCCTTCGCCTCGCTCAACCCGCAGATGCCACTGGCCGACCAGGTGGCCGAGCCGATCCACAATTTCCGCACGCTGAAGGGCGCGGAGATCGGCAAGCGGGTAGAGATGCTGTTCGACCGGGTGGAGCTGCCGCGGTCCTTCATGCGGCGGTATCCGCATGAGCTGTCGGGCGGGCAGCGGCAGCGCGTGGCCATCGCGCGTGCGCTTGCACTGAACCCCAAGCTCATCATCGCGGACGAGGCGGTGAGTGCGCTCGACGTCAGCGTGCAGGCGCAGGTGCTGAACCTGATGATGGAGCTTCAGGCGGAACTGGGCGTGTCCTACCTGTTCATCAGCCATGACATGGCGGTGGTGGAGCGCGTGTCGCATTTCGTCGGCGTCATGTACCTGGGCCGCATCGTGGAGCTTGGTCCCCGCGCGCGTGTGTTCGAGAACCCGCAGCACCCCTATACCCAGGCGCTGATGAAGGCGGTGCCGATTGCGGATCCGCGCCAGCGGAAATCTGAAAAGGATCTGAACTTCAAGCCGATCCCGTCGCCCATCCACCCGGTCGACTACGTGGCAGAACCATCAGTCTATCGCGAGGTGGAGCCCGGGCATCTGATCCTCGAGACCGACAGCGGGTACTGAGCCCGCGCATGCGGCTGACCCAAATCACCCCCTTCGTGCCGTGCACGTCGCTCGACCGGCAGATCGCCTTCTACCGTGACGTGCTGGGGTTCACGGTAGGTTACCAGGCCGACAACTACGCCTTCCTGCGGCGCGACGCCGTGGCGGTGCGTCTGCTCGAGGTGGACCGGGACGTCGATCTGAGCCACCCTGAGCGCGAGGGATCGTTCTATGTCGACGTCGAAGGGCTGGACGCGCTTTATGCCGACATGAAGCCTGCGCTGGACCGGCTGGCAGAGGGGCGCGTGCGGCCACCGTTCGACCAGGCTTATGGCCAGCGCGAATTTCACGTGGCCGACGAGGACTGCACGCTGGTCTTCTTCGGCGAACCGGTGAGGACCACATGACGCAACGATTGTCGCCGCTAGACCTGATGACCAAGCTGATTTCGTTCCCGACCGTGAGCAGGGACACGAACCTGCCGCTGGTAGACTGGGTGGAGGAGTATCTAAGATCCCACGGGATCGAATCGCATCGCTGGCCCGACCCGGACCAGCCGCACAAGGCCGCGCTGTTCGCCCATGTCGGGCCGTGGGAAGAGGGCGCGGTGGTGCTGTCGGGACACACGGACGTGGTGCCGGTCGACGGCCAGCCCTGGACCAGCGATCCGTGGACGGTCGAGAAACGCGACGGCCGGTACTACGGGCGCGGCACCTGCGACATGAAAGGGTTCGACGCGCTGGCGATCTGGGCGCTGGTGGAAGGGCATCACGCGGGGTTGAAAACGCCGATGCAGCTTGCGCTAAGCTTTGACGAAGAAGTTGGCTGCACCGGCGCCCCGCCGATGATCGAGGCCATGCAGCCCGTACTGCCCAAGGGCGCTTCGGTGATCGTGGGGGAGCCGTCGGAAATGCGGGTCGTGACCGGGCACAAGGGCGGGAAGGGCTTCCCGACGCATGTGATCGGATTCGAGGTGCATTCCTCCATCGCCTACCAGGGAGTATCGGCCATCCATGAAGCCGCGCGCCTGATCCAGTGGGCCAACGAGCGGAACGAGGCCGCTGCGGCCGCCGAGCCCTCGCCCATCGCCGCGATGTTCGATCCGCCCTACACCAATTGGCATGTGGGCATGATCGAGGGCGGCACCGCACACAACATAACGGCGAAGGACTGTCGGTTCACCATCGGGTTCCGGGCCGTGCCCGACGAGGATTTCGGTGACCTGCAGCAGGCGTATCTTGATCATGTGGACGCGGTGCGGGACCAGATGCAGGCCGTGCGGCCCGAGGCCGATATCAGGACGAAGATCCTGTTCGACGTGCCGGCGTTGCGCCCCGAGGAGAACGGCGCCGCGGAACGTCTCGCCCGCGCGCTGACCGGTGACAATGGCACGCACGTGGTGAGTTACGGGACCGAAGCGGGACATTTTCAGGCCGCGGGATACTCCGCCGTGGTGTGCGGCCCCGGCAGCATCGCGCAGGCCCATCAGCCCGACGAATTCATCACCGTGAAGGAATTCGAGGCCGGCCATGATTTCATGAAACGCCTGGTGGCCCGGCTTTCGGCGTGACGCCGGCCG
>CBDUPF010000369.1:0-3110 GCA_965369035.1 uncultured Aliishimia sp. | reverse complement strand
GGCAAGCCTGCCGGTCCGGCATCCGCTTGAACGGGTAGATGACGGACTCCGGGTATACGCAGGAGTGGAGCGCACGAAAGTGCATGCGGGCCATGGTAGAGGTATCGAGGCCCCTGTCTTTCGTCGGTCTGGCTGTCCCCGTGGACGCTACGGATTTCCGGTCTCCGCCCCGCTTCACCGCGCCGTTCATCGGTGAATTCTGATCCGCACGCCTCCGGTCGCCGTATCCATTGATGAAAACAGAATGGAGGATGTCATGAATATCTACACATCGGTGAAGACGGCGTGGGATGGCGTCATGGACGAACGTCGCAACCCTCTTCGCAGCTTTCCATTGATGACCGCTCACATGGTCATGCAGGTTCTTGCCTGGATGTGGAGCACGATTTTCGCTCTGGCGATAGGCAGTTACATCGTATTCGGTGTTTCGGTGGTCGGCCATGCCCTGGTGCTGGCAGGTATTTTTGCGACCTTGGCCGTGTTTCAAAGGGCCGAGCGTACGCGCAAGTTGGCCACAGTTCGGGTCTGACGCCACGCGTACGCGTCAACCCGTGCATCCATTTTCGTGAGACGCCGATCCTGCCCGTCTCGAGAGAATGAACCCGGTCAAGGTGGCCGTGGCCTGATGCGCGAAGACAACGAGCGTTTCCCGCCAGGGGCGCGCTGATCTCTCACCGGACTCTCCCCAAGCAACACCGCCGTTTCTTGCCGAACCCTCCACACATGCCGATCTCGTGGTTGCGACTTCAGCGGGAAACTGCAACCTTTGCGATATTCGACAAAATGGGAGGGAGTACATGAGACACTTGCTATCCGGGGCGGTATGCCTCGCCCTGACAACGGCCCCTGCGCTGCACGCACAGGAGGCGGCAATCTTTTCGGGGAGCGACCGCGTCCATCCGGTCTATGCCGAGAACGGCATGGTGTCCGCGCAGGAGTCTGTCGCTGCGCAGATCGGGCTGGACATCCTGAAAGCGGGCGGCAACGCGATCGACGCCGGGGTCGCCGTGGCCTTTGCCCTGGCCGTGACGCTTCCCCGTGCCGGCAATATCGGCGGTGGCGGCTTCATGATCGTGCATGATGCGGAGACAGGGGAGACCAAGGCCATCGATTACCGCGAGATGGCGCCGTCTTCCGCCGACCGCGACATGTTCCTTGACGACGAGGGCAATGCCGACAGCGAACTGTCGCGCTTCACCGGTCTGGCGGTCGGCGTTCCCGGCACCGTCGCGGGGATGCAGATGGCGCTCGAGCAATATGGCAGCATGAGCCTCGCCGAGGTCATCGAGCCGGCCACCAAGCTCGCGCGCGATGGCATCTCTGTGACACCGGGGCTTGCCGACAGCCTCAAGGGGCTTGAGGCACGGTTGAAGAAATGGCCGTCTTCGGAATCCATCTTCTTCAAGGACGGCGGTGGGTTCTTTGAACCCGGCGAGACCTTGGTGCAGGAAGATCTCGCCAACACCCTCCAGAAGATCGCGGATGAGGGCCCCGACGGTTTCTACAAGGGGGAGACGGCAGAAAAAATCTCCCAGGCCGTGCAGGCCGCTGGCGGGCGCATCACGCCCGAGGACATGGCCAACTACAAGCCGGTCCTTCGCGATCCGGTCCGTGGCACCTATCGGGGGTACGAGATCGTCTCGATGCCGCCGCCGAGCTCGGGCGGTGCGCATATCATCCAGATCCTGAACGTGCTGGAGGACTATCCGATCTCCTTCCTCGGCCACAACTCCGCCGACACCATCCACCTCATGACGGAGGCCATGAAGCGCGCGTATGCGGATCGTTCGGAATACCTGGGCGACAGCGACTTCGTGGATGTGCCGCTCGCGGAAATCACGTCCAAGGATTATGCCGCCGCCATCCGCGACGGGATCAGCCTCAACCGTGCGACCCCGTCCAGCACGATCAAGCCGGGTGATCTCGCGCCTTACGAATCCGACCAGACCACGCATTTCTCCATCGTGGACAAGGACGGCAACGCGGTGTCCAACACCTACACGATCAACTTCTCCTACGGCTCGGGGATGGTCGCCGACGGCACCGGTGTCCTGATGAACAACGAGATGGACGATTTCGCCGCGAAGCCGGGCGTGCCCAATGCCTATGGCCTCATAGGTGGTGACGCCAACGCGGTCGAGGGCGGCAAACGGCCCCTGTCGTCGATGTCACCGACCATCGTGATGAAGGACGGAGAAGTCTACATGGTCACCGGCTCGCCCGGGGGTTCGCGCATCATCACCACCACGCTGCAGGTGATCATGAACGTGATCGACCACGGGATGAACATCGCCGAGGCGTCCTTCGCGCCGCGCATCCACCACCAGTGGCTGCCGGACGAAATCCGGATCGAGGACGGCATCAGCCGCGATACCATCGCCCTGCTCGAACGGCTGGGCCACACGGTGAGCGAGCAGTCCGTCATGGGGTCCACCCAGTCGATCCTGGTGGACAAGGAGAGCGGCTATCTCTTCGGCGCCTCCGACCCCCGCCGCGTCGATGCGGCGACCCTCGGGTACTGATCCCTGCGATCTCCGCCCCGGCCAACCGGCCGGGGCGACCTCTTGGCCTGGCCGGCCGGCGTCGCATGATCGAATGGCGCCGCAGGACTTTTCCCGAAATGGAGAGTGGACGAGGGCGCACCAAAGCTTTTCGACGGAGCCCTGAAGCGACGGGGATTCCCATGAGAAGCGCGGTCGACATCGACTCGCATCATTCCGGCATGGCCCCGCCCGGCCAGCAGGGCGTTCTGCGCGGGGTGCGCGACAAAGACCGGGATCTGGACCGTCCGGAGCGGTAGATCACGGAAGAGAACGTCCGCAGGCGGTCTCACTAATCGTCGGCGGGCGGCACAGGCGTGGTGCCCGCACCATCGTCCCGAACCGGCGCGGCATCTCGTTCCAGGAGGAAGTGCGCGTTCGCGTCCACCTCGTGCCACGGCCCCGTCACCCCGTCCGGCCAGCGCACACGCAGCCGGACGGACGTGGCATCACCCAGCCCGAAATGTTCGTAGCCGGCCTGACCACCGGCATGGCCACCGCCCACCTGCACTTCCCGGAATTGACGCCGTCGCCCCGTACCCAGCTCGATCCGCGCGCCAACGGCGTTCC
>CBDUPF010000368.1:0-3140 GCA_965369035.1 uncultured Aliishimia sp. | reverse complement strand
TCCCCAGCGCATTGGCCAGGGCGATCTCATGCTCGAAACTGTGGCCGGCGAGGATCGCGTGGCCCTGTTCGATGTTCACGCGCACCTCGTTTTCCAGCCCGTAGCGTTTCAGGAAGCCATAGACGGTCGCGACGTCGTAGTCGTACTGGTGCTTGGACGGCTCCTGCGGCTTGGGTTCCAGCAGGATCTGGCCGTCGAAGCCGATCTTGTGCTTGTACTCCACCACCATCGACAGGAACCGGCCCATATGGTCGAGCTCCTGGCCGAGGTCGGTGTTGAGCAGCGTCTCGTAGCCCTCGCGCCCGCCCCAGAGCACGTAGTTTTCCCCGCCCAGCCGCTGCGTGGCGTCCATGCAGAGTTTCACCGTGGCCGCCGACCAGGCGAAGATGTCCGGGTCGGGGTTGGTCGACGCCCCTGCCATGAACCGGCGGTGGGAGAACAGGTTGGCCGTGCCCCAGAGCAGCCGGGTTTTCGCCGTCTCCATCTTCTGGCCGAAAATCTCCACGATTTCCTCGAAATTCCGCCGGCTCTCGGCGAAACTGGCGCCTTCGGGGCGGATGTCGGCATCGTGGAAACAGAAGAAGGGCTGGCCCAGGATCTCGAACATCTCGAAGGCGACGTCCGCTTTCAGCCGCGCAAGCTCCATCGTGTCGCCGAACCACGGCCGCTCGAAGGTCTGCCCGCCAAAGGGATCGCCGCCCGGCCAGGCAAAGCTGTGCCAGTAGGCGACGGCAAAGCGCAGGTGGTCTTCCATCCGCTTGCCCATGACGACCTCCTCGGGGTCGTAGTGCCGGAAGGCGAGCCCTTCGGCCTCCAGGTCGAAGCGCAAAGGGGCGATATCCCCGAAGAATTGGCTCATGTACTGATCTCCAGTTGTTGGGCCAGCCCGATCTCGGGCGGCAGGTTTTCCTTGACGTAGATGGCCGGAACGATGGGTTGCGGCGGTTCGACGGTCCGGCGGTCGCTCACCTGCCGCAGGATGCCGAGGGCCAGGCGGATCTCGTCCTCCGGGCGTTGGTCGATCACCACGTCGATCAGACCTGTTTCCAACGCGCGGCGGGAGAGGCCCGCGAGTTCATGCACCACCACGATAGGCCGCGGCCGTTCGGCGGGGAGCCGTTCGAGCAGGCGGAAAAGCCCGCTGTTGCCTGCGCCGAGGCTGTAGATCGCGGTGATGCCCGGATCGCCCTGCAGGGCCCGGCCAAGACGGTCTTCGACGATATCGTGGCGGTCGCGCCCCTCGATTTCGGGTGCCAGCGACAATTGCGGGAAATGTTCGTGCAGCGTGTCCCGAAACCCCTGCAGCCGGTCACGGTGATCCCGGGCCTGCAGCGCGCCGAGAACCGGCTGCACCCGGCCGGGCCGGCCGCCATGGGCCAGGCCGATCAGCCGTGCGGCGGTGCGCCCGGCGCTCAGGTTGTCGATCCCGACGTAGAAATCGCGCGCGTCGGGCTCGACATCCGACACAAGCGTCACGACCGCCGTGCCACTCTCCCGCAGGTCGCGCAATGCGGCGACCACGCCCGCGCCCTCGCTGCCCACAACGGCCAGGCCGTCGTAACCTTCGTCCTCGATCCGACTGAGCAGATCGCCGAGGGCCGCGGGGTCGAAAGGCGCCACATCCTTGATCGTCACGGCAACGCGTTCGGGTCTCACAAGGTCCCGCGTCCGGTTGACCAGTTCGCGGACGCGGGTGAAGAACGCATTGTCCCCGGTCGGGATGACAAAGGCAAAGCGGTAGATCCGGTTCTGGGAGAGGTTGGCGGCGGCCACGTTGCGCACGTAGCCAAGTTCGCAAACCGCCCGGTTCACCTTCTCGACCGATTTCGGTGCTACACCGCCACGCCCGTTCAACACGCGATCGGCCGTGGCATAGCTTACGCCAGCACGGGCCGCCACATCGCTGAGCGTCGGCGCCTTCATCATCCTCCCTCCGCATTTTCAGCCAGCATCGAAGCTGGAATGACAGACGTCAAGCATTTCCTGACAGACGTCTGTCATGCAGACGAGATCAGCCGTCTTGCCACAAGTCCGGCAGGTGGTTCTTCCGGACGGTTTTATTGCGAAGCGACGCAGCCTGCGGTGCGGCGGTCAGCCGCCCTTCCGATCATCACCGTCGCTCAGATCCGCGAGCAGGTCGAGCAGCGTCTCGTACCGCGCCGCCCCAAGCCGCGCCTTGTAGCCTTCCACGATCTTTCGCGCCTGCTCCGAATTGTCGTCGATGATCTTCTGGCCCGCGTCTGTGATCGTCACGATCATTCGGCGTCGGTCTTGCGGGTCGTGCACCTGCTGGACCAGTCCACGCTCCCGCATCGACTGGAGAATGCGCGTCACGCTGGGCAGCAGGAGGCTTGCATGGGCGGCCAGCCGCGAATTGTCCAGTGGCCCCTGTTCGACAAGGACCCTCAGGACGCGCCACTGCTGTTCGGTCAACCCGGTCCGGGCCAGCATTTTCCGGATCGGCGCCATGGCGGTTTCCCGTGCCCGAATCAGTGCAATCGGCAGCGATCGCGCGGTCGGCGGCAGCCCGTGTCCGTATTTTCTCAGATTTTCCACGCGATGCTCCAGATGCAGACTCGCTGTTGACAGGGTAGGGCATTCTGATTAACACAACAACTATTAACATGTTAAATAGATGACCGATCAGGGGGAGGGAGCGATGTCTGCGCTGGACAGCAATATCGAAAAGCTGAACGGGTATCTCGGACGGTTCCGTGAGGCGGGTATCCTCAACCGGATTGCGGGAACGGACCACGTCGGCAACGGCGGCACGTTCGAGACGATGTCGCCGGTCGACAAGAGCGTGATCTGCAAGGTCGCCCGCGGCACGGCGGCCGATATCGACACGGCGGCCAGGGCCGCCTCCGATGCTTTCCCGGCCTGGCGCGACATGGCCGCGACGGAGCGGCGAAAAATCCTGCTCAACGTGGCTGAGGCGATCGAAGCGCGTGCCGACGAGATCGCGCTCTGCGAATGCTGGGACACAGGTCAGGTCTGGCGATTCATGTCCAAGGCGGCACTGCGCGGGGCGGAGAACTTCCGGTACTTCGCCGACCAGGTGATTTCCGCCCGCGACGGGCAGCACCTGAAATCGCCCACGCTGATGAACATCACCACCCGCGTGCCGATCGGGCCGGTCG
>CBDUPF010000367.1:0-3179 GCA_965369035.1 uncultured Aliishimia sp. | reverse complement strand
GTTGGCGTAGGGATATCAGGGGCATGGGGGCTCCTTTCTGGCGCAGTGCGCCAGTGGCGGTAGATGGTTGAAAGGACGCGTGGGTCAGGCGTCGCGGTGGTATCGATCCAGTACGGCGACTTCTTCCCGTGACCCGAGAATCACGGGCACACGTTGATGGTGCGACGTAGGCTGCAGGTCCAGAATGCGGTCCGAACCGGTCGTGGCCGCGCCGCCGGCCTGTTCGACGATCAGCGCCATCGGATTGGCCTCGTACATCAGCCGCAGCTTGCCGCCGGCATCGGCGTTTCCGGCGTCTCTTGGATAGAGGAAAACGCCGCCGCGGGTCAGGATCCGGTGCACCTCGGCCACCATCGAGGCCGTCCAGCGCATGTTGAAGGTCTTGCCGCGCGGGCCTTCCTTTCCCCGGATGCATTCGTCGAAATAGCGTTTCACCGGTGTCTCCCAGAGCGTGTAGCGAGACGCGTTGATGGCGAATTCACCGGTGGATTCGGGGATCACCATGTCGGGAAAAGTTAGGCGGAATTCGCCGGTGCCCTGCTGGTGGGTGAAGCCGTTGACGCCGTTGCCGGTGGTCACGACCAGCACGGTCGAGGGACCGTAGACGGAATATCCGGCGCTGATCTGTTCGGATCCGGCGCGCAGCACCGATCGGTCGTCGGTGGCGTCGATCGCGGTCGGTAGCTGCGATATCGAGAAGATCGATCCGACGGAGAGATTGACGTCGAGGTTCGAAGAGCCGTCCAGCGGGTCGAAATAGACGAGGTAGTCGCCGGCCTGCGGCTGGTCCTTCAGCCAGTAGACCTCGTCGACCTCTTCGGACACCAGCGCCGCGACCCGTTTGCAGTTCGAACAATGCCGAACGAATACTTCGTTGGCGATCACGTCGAGCTGTTTCTGGGTCTCGCCCTGCACGTTTTTCGCGTCAGTAGCGCCAAGCCGGCCGGCAAAGGCGCCGCCGCGGATCTGGTGAGAGATGATGCGGCAGGAGGTCGCGATATCCTCCAACAGGAAGATCAGGTCCTTGTCCAACTGGTGCTGGCTGTGTTCCGAGAGCAGGAATTCGCGGAAGGTGATCTGTTGGGCGCTCATGGCAGGTATCCTGTTTCGGAGGTGTGTGCGGGCTACCGATTACCGGATGCCCGGCTTTTCAGCCAGCCAAGGGTGTCGTCGGTGTTTCCTGCGGGTTTGTATTCGGCGCCGAGCGGGGCGGTGTAGCCGAGGTCGGATATGACCCGGAAAACATGGTCGTAGTTGATCTCACCATGATCCGGGGCGCCGCGATCCGGTACCGAGGCGAACTGGATATGCCCGATCGACGGCAGCAGCGCGGCGATCCTGTGGGTCAGGTCGCCCTCCATCAGTTGCACGTGGTAGCAGTCGAACATCAGCTTCAGATTGGGCGCGCCAACCGCCTCGATGATCGCCAGCGCCTGATCGGTCGTCGCCAAGAAATAGCCCGGCGCGTCGTATTTGTTCAGCGGTTCGACCAGGATCGTGATGCCGTGGGGGGCGGCCTGGTCGCATGCGTATTGCAGATTCGCGACAAAGGTGCGCCGGGCCGCGTCCCCCGCGGCAAACCCCGCCATGACATGGATGTTCGGCGTGTCGATGGCGGTGGCATAGGCGATGGCCTCGTCGATGGCCTCCCGCGCCTCGGCTTCGCGTCCGGGGATGGCCGACATCCCATTGTCACCGGCGCCGACATCGCCGCGCCGGGTGTTGAGGCCCAGCATCCGCAGGCCGGTCTCATCCAGGGCGGCCTTCACCTCGTCGGCGGGGATGACATAAGGCCAGTGGCATTCCACGGCGTCGAAGCCGGCCGCCCTGGCGGCGCGGATGGCCTCGGGCAGCGGTCGGTCGTTCCACAGGAACCCCAGGTTGGCAGAGAACTTCATGTGTCCCACTCCACGTCGAATTTGGTGATCAGCGCCCGGACTTGCGTTTCCGTCAGGGTGCGGGGGTTCATTCCGCGCGTCAGCATCGCAAGGCGCGCGGTGTCTTCGAGTTCCTCGATGGCATTGCAGGCGGCCTCGATGTCCTTGCCGGCCACCACGGGACCATGATTGGCGAGCATTACCGCTGTGCGTTTGCCGGCAAGCCCGCGCACGGCCTCGCCCATCGCCGGGTCGCCCGGCAGGAAGAAAGGCAGGAGCTTTACCCGGCCCAGTTTCATGATGCCGTAGGGCGTGAGCGGCGGGAGGAAGTCGTCCTCGTCCACGTCCGGCATCATCGACAGCGCGACCGAGTGGCAGGAATGCAGATGCACCACCGCGCCCGCCGTGCTGCGGGTGTCGTAGAAGGCGGAATGCAGCGGCATTTCCTTGGTGGGCCTGTCGCCATCCACGTGGTTGCCCGCCGCATCGAAGCGGCTGAGCCGGGCGGGATCGAGCCGGCCAAAGCTGGTGCCGGTGGGACTGACCAGCAGGCCGCCGTCCTCGGTCCGGGCCGAGATGTTGCCGGTGCTGCCGCCGGTCAGGCCGCGGTCGAACATGGATTTCGCCAGCAGGCAGATCTGTTCGCGCAGGCGGGCCTCCGCGCTCATGACGCCAGCCTTTCCTGCGCATCGGTAAAGAAGGTCTCGGCGCCAAAATTACCGGACTTCAGGGTGAGCGCGATCTGGGGCCCGCCCGAGCGGCAATAGGTCCAGGGCACGCCCGACGCGATCTCGGTGCCGATGTCGAGCTGGGTGACGCCGAGCGCCTTGGTGACCGCGCCCGAGGTCTCGCCGCCCGCGACGACCACCCGCCGTGCGCCCCTGTCGCGGGCCGCGACCGCGCAGGCCGACAGCGTGGCCTCGACGATCTCACCGGCGCCGGCAACGCCCAGCTTGTCCTGCGCGGCGCGCACACTGTCGGGGTTGGCCGTGGCGTAGATCAACGGGGCCGCGTTCAGATCCTGTTGCGCCAGCCAGTCGAGCGCCTCTTGCGGGCCGTTTTTGGCCAGGGCGAGCGGGTCCAGCTGGAAGGCGGGCACGCCGCGGCTGGTGTAGTCCGCCACCTGCTTGTTGGTCATTGCCGAGCAGCTGCCCGACAGCACGATTGTGCCTGTGTCCAGCCTCGGCGCCTCGGCCTTGGGCGCATCCGCCGACAGCGTGCCATCGGCCAGGTAAAGCGCCGGCAGCGGCATGGCCACGGCGCTGCCGCCGGTCATCAGGGGCATGTCGCGGCAGGCCTCGG
>CBDUPF010000366.1:0-3184 GCA_965369035.1 uncultured Aliishimia sp. | reverse complement strand
CACCGCCGTGGCGGAGGCGGAGAATCCGCCGGGCACCGATCCGCCCGTGTCCGGCCAATGCCCGGTGTTGGAGAGCCAGCAGAAGATCCTGCCACCCCGGTAGAAGGGCCGGGCAAAGCGCACATCCATCAGGTGCGTGCCGCCGAGGTAGGGGTCGTTCACGATGTAGATGTCGCCCTCCCGCGGGGCTGCGACGGTGCCGGCGGCGATCATCTCGATTAGCGTGCGGGTGGAATACTGCATCGTGCCGACAAAGACCGGCAGCCCGCCCGCGCCCTGTGCTATGAGCGAGCCGTCATCGGCGGAATAGATCCCGTCGGAGCGGTCGTTCGCCTCCGCGATCACCGGCGAGAAGGCCGCGCGGGAGAAGGTAAGGTCCATCTCGTCGCAGACCTGCTGCAGCCCAGCCTGGACGACAGAGAGCGTGATCGGATCGATTGTCATGTTCCGTCTCCGATATCGATGACCAGGTTGCCGTCCGTGATGCCGGTGGCCCGGTCGCCGGGGGGCAGCAGGACCGTGCTGTCGGCCTGCTCGATCACCGCCGGGCCTTGCAGCGCCACGTCGTCGGGCAGGTGGTCGCGCCAGTAGATGGGCGTTTCGAGCGGCTCGCCATCGAAGATCACGCGGCGTGTGCCGGTGGGGTTCGCCGTTGCCTGCCGCCCCGCCGGGTCGATCAGCGCCGTGAGATCCACAGGATCGCACACCCCGATGATGGAGCAGTTGACGTTGACGATCTTCGCCCGGATTTCTGCCAGCTTCACCCGGAAGCGGTTCCAGTAGACCTCCTCGAACCGCGCCTGCATGTCGGCGCGCGTGGGCGTTCCGTCAGGCAGTGGAACGCGCACGACATGGGACTGGCCGATGAACTGCATGTCCAGGCTGAAATCCATGCGGGTTTCCCGGATCGCTACCTTCTCCTGCGCCAGCGCGGCCTTGCCAGCCGCCACCTGCCCGGCGAACACGGCATGCAGCGCGTCCATGTCGGCGGTGTCGAGCGGCGCGTTGATCGTGCGGACGTAGTCGTGGCGCAGGTCGGCCACCACGCAGCCCAGTGCGTTGGTGAGACCTGGGCGCGCGGGGATCAGCACCCGTGGCACGCCCAGTTCGCGCGCCAGGGCGGCGGCGTGGAGCGGGCCTGCGCCACCGAAGGCGAAGAGCGCGAAATCCCGCGGATCGGCGCCCAGCGACAGCGACACCATGCGGATGGCACCGGCCATCTTCGTGTTGGCAAGCCGGATCACCGCCTCCGCCGCGCCGCGCGCATCGACCCCGAGCGGGGCACCGAGCGCGCCGAAGGTCTGTTCCAGCGTCGCGATTCCCACGCCCCCCGCCACCGCATTGAGCCGCCCCGGATCGAGCCGCCCCAGCAGCATGTTGGCATCGGAAATCGTGGGGTCCGTCCCGCCGCGGCCATAGCATATGGGCCCGGGATCGGCGCCCGCACTTTGCGGTCCGACCTCCAGCAGCCCCGCCGCGTTGACCCGCGCGATGGAGCCGCCGCCCGCACCCACGGTGCGCACGTCCACCATCGGCACGTGGATCGGCATGGCGTATTCGACCTCGATCTCGTTGGAGACGGGCGGATGCCCGCCACGGATCAGCGCCACGTCGGTGGAGGTCCCGCCCATGTCATAGGTCAGCAGGTTCGCGAACCCCGCGCGCCGCCCGGTATAGGCCGCGGCCATCACACCGGACGCGGGTCCGGACATCACCGTCTTCGCCGCCTCGCGCGCGACCAGTTTTGAGGAGACCATGCCGCCGTTGCCGTTCATCACCAGCACATCGCCGCTGTAGCCCCGCCCCGCCAGCTCGTCCCGCAGCCGCGCCACGTAGCGTTCCAGCAGGGGTTGGACGGAGGCATTGACCGCGGCCGTCACGCCCCGCTCGAATTCGCGCGTTTCCGACAAGAGCGCGTGGCCCATGGTGATGTAGTCGTTTGGCCAGATTTCCGCCGCGATCTCGGCTGCGCGCAATTCGTGCTCCGGGTTCGCATAGGCGTGCAGGAAGTGGATCACCAGCGCCTCGCAGCCCGTATCGATCAATCGTCGAACCGCACTTCGGACCGCATCCTCGTCGAGCGGGGTCACCACCGCGCCGCCCGCATCCATCCGCTCCGGTACCTCCAGCCGCAGATCGCGCGGGATGATCGGGCGAAACTCGCCCTTCATGCCATAGGCCTGCGGACGGGTGCGACGTCCCAGCTCCAGCACGTCGCGGAACCCGGCCGTCGTGATGAGGCCAGTGCGCGACAGTTTGCGCTCCAACACGGCGTTCGTCGTGGTCGTGGTCCCGTGCACGATGAGATCGACCGAAGCAAGGTCCGCCCCGGCCTCATCCAGCGCCGCGAGAACCCCGAAGGCCTGGTTGCCGGTCGTCGTCGGTGTCTTCGCGATGCGCAGGGAACGGCGGTCGGCATCGAGCATCACCAGATCGGTGAATGTGCCGCCCACGTCCACGCCGATGATGCCGCCACCTGCCACGTCTGCCCCTCCGTTCACTTGTATACGAGTAAGGCGCGGGCAGGCGGGCTAGTCAACAACGATCACCGCCGTTGCCGTGACCGGTTCGTCGCCCACCACGTAAGCCCGGTGATCGTTGGTGTTGAGCGTAACGCGCACCTCGTGCCGGCCCGTCGGCAGTGCCCCGACATGCGCCGTGGTGGCATAGAGCCGGCCGAGCTTCATTCCCCCGACATAGAGGTGCCCATGCCCCATGCCCGGCACGTGGTAGAGCCCGGCCATCTCTTCGGAGAACCGGAACTCCCGCGCCTCAATGGTCACGATCCAACCATCGCCGTCCGGAGCGACCGACAGCGCGATCTCGGGCGCGGGTTCGCCCTCGCCCACGCGGCAGATCCCGCCCAACCCGAAGAGCCCGACCTCGCCGGCCTGTCCGGTTTCGGACGCGGCGGTGACCCGCGCCTTCAGCGTCACCTCTCCGGCCCGCGCGAAGGTCAGGGTCAGGGGCACCAGCGTGCCTTCGGCGAAGTCGCGCGCAAGGCGGATATGTGCGGCGTCCAGCGCGAGCGACGCCTTGCCCACCGGCATCGGCAGGCCCTCCGCATTGCCGAACGGGTCGTAGAGTTCCGCCTGCGCCGCCGGGCTTTTCACTGCGATCAGCCTGTCGGGCATGCCGGAATTCTCGATCGTGGCGAAGACACCTGCAAGACCCGGCTCCAGAG
>CBDUPF010000365.1:0-3195 GCA_965369035.1 uncultured Aliishimia sp. | reverse complement strand
GTCCGGACGGTGGCGATACCGCCGACGCAACCCACGAGGCCGGGCCTGCCTCGGTCGCAATGGCGCCCGAGGCCGCGTCATCATCGCCCGCGCAGATCCGGTCCGCTGACCCTTTCGACGGCGAACCCCTCGCCCGGCCGGCTTTCGCGTCCCGGGTCCCTGGTGCAGTTGCTCAACCGAAGGCCGACCTGGTCAGCCCCCAGGCTCCCCAACCGGGCGCGGGTCAGCAGATCGTCATCCTCCGCTCGAACGAGGAGGGGGTGAGCGTCGTGCGGCCGGCCGATCCGAAACCGCAGGCGATGCGGCAGGTGGCGCTGGATTCCATCAGCTATTCCGATGCCGGCGACGTGGAACTTCAAGGCCGGGCGCAGACTGCGGCGCAGCAGGTCAGGGTCTATCTGGACAACCGGCCGGTGGCCGCACTGGACGTGACCGCAGCCGGCAACTGGCGCGGGTCCCTGCCGGCGATCGATACCGGCGTCTATACCCTGCGCATCGACGAGATCGACGCCGCGGGCCGTGTCACCAGTCGGGTCGAGACACCGTTCAAGCGCGAGTCGCCCGAGGTTCTGGCCGCCGCGACGCAAGACGGCCCCTTGAAGGTCAGTGCGGTCACCGTGCAGAAGGGCGATACGCTCTGGGCGATCTCCCGTGAACGCTACGGTGAGGGCATCCTTTACGTGCGCGTGTTCGAGGCCAACCGCACCAGCATCCGCAATCCGGACCTGATCTATCCGGGGCAGGTTTTCACGCTGCCCGGAGACTGACGGCCGCTGCGCGCCTGCCTCCGGATGGGCTGATCCCGACCGCCACTGCACTCGTCCCGCGGCCCGGAAGCACCTTTGGGGCAGTCCGGCGGGGCGGACAGCGGGAGCCATCGGGCATGCCTGCACAGCAAAGGTTCAATCCGGCATCAAAAAGCCCTAAGTGTCCAGAGCACCCTTGAAGGAACATTCATGGCCGCCGAAACGACAGCCGAGACCACCACCGACACCCCCGCCACCGAAGTCGAGACCGACGCCCAGGTGAAGATTGACGCGCGTCGCTCGGGCTGGCGCACGGTGCGCCGCGTTGCGCCCTATCTCTGGCCCGATGACAAGCCGTGGGTAAAGCACCGCGTGGTCTGGGCCATGCTGATGCTGATCCTCGCCAAGCTCGTGACGGTCGTCACGCCGATGTTCTACAAGGCCGCCGTCGACACCCTGGCGGGGGAGGGCGTGTCGACCCTGGCGCTGGGCGCTGTCGGGCTGACCGTCGCCTACGGCATGGCGCGGTTCATGACCATAGGGTTGCAGCAGCTGCGCGATGCGATCTTTACCCGTGTGGCACAACGCGCACTGCGCATGCTGGCGCTCGAGACCTTCCAGCACATCCACCGCCTGTCGCTGCGCTACCACATCACGCGCAAGACGGGTGGGCTGAGCCGGATCATCGAACGGGGCGTGAAGGGCGTCGAATTCCTGCTGCGGTTCCTGCTGTTCTCCATCGGGCCGCTGGTGCTGGAACTGCTGCTGATCTCCATCGTCCTGCTCTTCATGTTCGACGTGACCTATGTGGCGGTCGTCGCGGTGACCATCGCGCTCTATGTCTGGTTCACCTTCAAGGTGACCGAATGGCGGGTGAAGCTGCGCAAGGTCATGAACGACCAGGACACCGACGCCAACCAGAAGGCGATCGACAGCCTGTTGAACTTCGAAACCGTCAAGTACTTCAACGCCGAAGCGCGCGAGGCTGGCCGATACGACCGCGCGATGGAGCAATACGAGGCGGCGGCGATCAAGACCAACTACAGCCTCGCGTTCCTGAATGCGGGGCAATCGCTGCTGATCACTGCGGGGCTCGTGATCGTGATGGTCATGGCGGCGATGGGCGTGCAGGCCGGGACGCTCACCGTGGGCGATTTCGTGATGGTGAACGCCTACATGATCCAGATCACAATGCCGCTCAACTTCCTCGGCACCGTCTACCGCGAGATCCGGCAGGCGCTGGTGGACATGGGCGAGATGTTCGACCTGCTGGAGCAACCGGCGGAGATCAGCGACGCGCCCGATGCCCGTCCGTTGAAGGTGACAGGTGGGCGGGTCGAACTCGATGCGGTCGAATTCGGCTACGATCCGGAGCGGCAGATCCTGAAGGGTGTGAGCATCACCGCCGAACCGGGCAAGACGGTGGCCATCGTGGGCTCGACCGGGTCAGGCAAGTCGACGATCGGGCGGTTGCTGTTCCGGTTCTACGACGTTCAGGGTGGTGCGCTGCGCATCGACGGTCAGGACGTGCGCTCCGTGACGCAGGACAGCCTGCATGCGGCGATCGGCGTGGTGCCGCAGGACACGGTGCTGTTCAACGACACGATCCGCTACAACATCGCCTACGGCCGCGACAATGCCTCGCAGGAGGAGATCGAAGCCGCCGCGCGGGCCGCGCAGATCCACGAGTTCATCGAATCGCTGCCGGAGGGGTACGAGACGGCGGTGGGCGAACGCGGGCTGAAGCTCTCGGGCGGGGAGAAGCAGCGCGTGGGCATCGCGCGCACGCTGCTCAAGAACCCGCCGATCCTGCTGCTGGACGAGGCGACCTCGGCGCTCGACACCGAAACGGAGCAGGACATCAAGGATGCGCTGCGCGCCGCCGGCGAAGGCCGCACGGTGCTGACCATCGCGCATCGGCTCTCCACCGTCGCGGAGGCCGACCAGATCGTCGTTCTGGAGCAGGGCGAGGTGATCGAGCGGGGCACGCATGAAGACCTGCTGGCTCGTGGCGGGCGATACGCGATGCTCTGGAATCGCCAGCAAGTGGAGGAGGTGGCCTGAGCGCCGATCGGCGCCCGGGTATTCAGCGGGATGTCCGCCTGCGCCGCGCAACGGCGCCCAGCATCGCCAGGCCACCCGCAAGAACCGGCAGCGACGCGGGAGCAGGGACCGGCGACGGATCGAACCCGGGATCGAATTCGTAGGCGAAGCCGCCAACGCTGAACCCCGGCGCGATGTTGATGCCGGAGAAGGTACCGACAACGCCGGTCGGGGGCGAGTTCACGAGGTCGTCGAAGCTCGCGAAGCTGGTGAGGAAGACCTCGTTGTTGGCCGTTGTATCGGTATCGCTCTCGAGCAGGAGGCGATAGGAGGCCGCATGGCCCGTCTGAGACGTCAAGGCCAACAGGATCAATGCACCAAGCAACGTTGGAACAGGTGCGCGGCG
>CBDUPF010000364.1:0-3205 GCA_965369035.1 uncultured Aliishimia sp. | reverse complement strand
GCCGATCTTTGCGGAGCTGGACGAAAACCCGTTCGTCCCGGTGACCATACGCCGCGACCTGACCGACGCGCTGACGCGGATCGCCGGGCATCTGACCTGACCCGGTGGGGATCAGGGCGCTGCGCAGGCAAGACGCGAGAGGGACCATGAATGAAACGCTGGCTGATGAAGTACCTCTGTTGTTGCTGCGCCGGTGGCGAGGATGATGACACGGGACCGAGCAGAACCTATGTTCCGCCGCCGCCGCTGACACCGGAGGAAGCGGAGGCGATACGACAGCGCAACGCCGAACGGGAACGAGTCCGGCGCGAGGAGGCGGAGCGCCTGGAAGCCGAGCGCGAGCGGTCCCCGGCAGAATTGCATTACGAGGAATTCCCGGCCCTGGAAGGAGTCCGCACGACGATTCACGCAGATGCCGAAACCGCAGTGGAACGGCTGACCGGCGGTTCTTCGGCAAGAATGGTGAACGGGCTTCTTGAAAAAATCGGGGACTCGGTGCCGACGAAGGACAATCTCGAAGTTGATGTGAAGATAGTTGACGGCAAGCTGCAACTGGGTGTCCGGATCAAGGATGACACGGCGGACCCCACGATTCCGCAGACCTGGCGCACCAAGAACTGCGAAGTTTCGCTCGGCGCACATATCGAAACGCCCGAGGAGGGCGACCCCTACTTCTATATCGACCGGCTCGACGCCAGGTCCGGCAATTGCAAGCCTTTCTTCTGCGGACTGCTGCCCATGGTCGAGGCGATGGGCCTGAAGGAGATACGGCTGGAAGCGACCGAGGTGGGGGGCTACGCGTGGATCCGGTATGGCTTTCGCCCGGTAAAGGAGGGCAAGAAGACTTGGAACGATCTGCGCATGGCCGCGCTCGAATACCTTGACGCTGCCGAAGAGGAGATCGCCAACCCGGATGTGGTCGAGGAGGCCCGCCGTTATCTTGAGAATCCACAACCGGACTCAATCGTGGGCGTTGCGAACATCAAGCATCCGCTTCGGGGCAAGACGCTCGGCTTCCGTCTGGTGACCGCGACGATGTGGAACGGTGTCTTCCGTCTCGACAATCCGGAGGCCTTGGCCATCGTGAAGGATTACATCGGGCTGGACACGTGACACGCGGGCGTCAGCGTCGCGAGAGCCCGAAAGTCCCGCGGTTGACCGGGTTCAGGAAAATCAGGCACACGAGGACGGAGAAAACGAACTCGTAGACCTCCCAGTTGCGGGGCAGGTCGATCCAGACCACCAGCAGCGACCAGGCCACCGCGATGACGGCGACGCGGCGCATCGGCACCGGCACGGCCAGTGCGTCCGCGATCCAGCGCGCCCAGCCCGCCATGGGGTGCAGAATCGGCAGCACCACGAGGTAGAGCAGAATGACGACAGTCAGGAGCTGTCCGAACCAGAAGCTGACCAGCTGTTCGTCATTGACCATGAGGTTGTGCAGGTTGGTCTCTCCCTGGCGGTTGTTTTCCAGGAAGAACTCCGAACTTTCGATGCCGAAGATCCGCTGGCCCCAGGAGATCTCCTCGCCCGCAGCCAGCACGAAGGCCAGCGCATAAAGCGCCAGCAGCCACCGCCGGTAGCCACCGACGCGCCGTGCGAGCGCGGCCAGCACCACGCCCGCCGCCGCCAGCAGGATCGCGGTTCCGTATTCCACCAAACCGTCCTCGCGCGCGAAAACGGTGGAGAATTCCTCCGGCCGGGCCAGCTTGAACCAGATCGCCGCAACCGTGGCGACGGCAAGCAGGGCATAGAGCCCCTTGCGGATCGTGGGATTGTCGAACATGCGGCGCATCCTGCCATGAAAAACGCGCCCTTTCAGAAAAAGAGCGCGCCAGTTTGTTTTCGGTCCGGCCTGCCGCCGCCAGATGGGGCGCAGTACCGGAATGTCCTGTGCCAGCAGAAGCCTAGAGGAGGCCTTCGCGCTGGGCTTTTTTCCGTGCGAGCTTGCGTGCACGGCGGATCGCTTCAGCTTTTTCGCGCGCTTTTTTCTCGGACGGTTTCTCGAAATGTTGCTTGAGCTTCATCTCGCGGAACACGCCTTCACGCTGCAGCTTCTTTTTCAGGGCGCGAAGCGCCTGATCGACATTGTTGTCGCGAACACTGACCTGCATGTGGTTGTCACCACCTTTCTAAGTTCGAGTTGCAAGGATTTGCAGGAAGTGGCCGTATAGCAAGACCTCCCTATATTGTCTAGAGTGAAGCAGGCAATTCCGCGGGAGGCCGAAATGACCGATGCATACGATACTCTGAAGGAAGACCTGCTTGATGCGGCGCTGAATCACGTGGCTTTCGATGGCTGGTCGGAGGCGACCTTCCGTGCCGCGATCGCCGATACCGGGGCGGATCCGGGGCTTGCCAGGTCGGTCTGTCCCCGCGGGGCCGTGGACCTCGCACTGGCCTACCACGCACGGGGTGACGAGACGATGCTGGCGCGTCTCAAGTCCGCGGATCTGAGTGCGATGCGCTTCCGCGACCGGATCGCAGCCGCGGTGCGGTTCCGGCTCGAAGCGGTGGACAACAAGGAGGCCGTGCGCCGGGCAACCACGCTCTTTTCCCTGCCGCTGCATGCCGCCGACGGCGCCCGCGCGATCTGGGGCACGGCGGACAAGATCTGGACGGCACTGGGCGACACCTCCGACGACGTGAACTGGTACACCAAGCGCGCGACGCTCAGCGGGGTCTATGGTGCGACCGTGCTCTACTGGCTGGGCGACAACAGCGCGGATCACACGGATACATGGGCCTTTCTCGACCGGCGCATCGACGACGTGATGCAGATCGAGAAGGTCAAGGCGCAGGTGCGCAAGAACCCGGTGCTGAGCCGCCTCATGGCCGGCCCCGACTGGGTGCTGGGCCACGTGAAGGCGCCGCGCAGGATGCCGGATGTGAACCTGCCCGGAAGCTGGACCAGCCCGCGGGAGTGAGCGACTTGCCGGTTTCCGGTCTTGAGCGGCCATAGAGCCCTCGGCTGCCGAGGCGCGCGTCGTCGGGCCGCAGTGCGGCGATCCAGCCTCTGTTCAGCAGTGGTTTATGGCAGCCACCTGCATCCGATACCGGACCGTCGCGTGGGCGTCGCCAGATCGCCGGGGGGGCGGCCCGACGATGCGCGGCGGCCTTGCGGCCTTGGATCCGCGCGGTCATATGAATTCGACAGTCCACTCCAAGCCTTTTCGGCCATTCCAACCTGCCTGGATTTCGCGTT
>CBDUPF010000363.1:0-3214 GCA_965369035.1 uncultured Aliishimia sp. | reverse complement strand
ACTGGCGCGCGCGCTATCGGCCCGCGTGACGATGATAGAGCCGGGCGATCCGGAGGCGCTCACCGCGAAGCTGCGTGATGTGGTGCCGCCCGCGCCCGAGCATGAACCCATTCTCCCGATGGGGACACGGCGACAGATCGCGCGGCTGTCCGCCAAGACGCTAAACTCCGGGGCGGAGCGGATCGACCTGCCGGCGGGTGCCCCTTACGGCGCGGTGCTCGTGGATACGGACGCCTGCACGCTTTGCCTCTCCTGCGTGTCGCTCTGCCCGTCCGGCGCGCTGGCCGACAATCCCGACCTGCCGCAGTTGCGGTTCCAGGAGGACGCCTGCCTGCAATGCGGGCTCTGCGCGACGATCTGCCCGGAAGATGCGATCATGCTCAAGGCGCAGATGAACCTGACCGACGCGGCCCTGTCACAACAGGTTCTCAACGAGGAGGAGCCTTTCGCCTGCATTGAATGCGGCGCGCTTTTCGGCGTCCGTTCGACGGTGGAACGGATCATGGAGAAGCTCGCGGGAAAACACGCGATGTTCCAGAACGACAAGGCCGCGCGCATGATCCAGATGTGCGACAATTGCCGCATCCAGGCCCAGTTCCACAGCGAGGGGTCACCCTTTTCCGCGGGCGAGCGGCCTCGGGTGCGCACGACGGACGACTATCTCTCCACGCGGAAGGATCACTGAGAGTGGATGGGTGCGCCCAGATCCGCCGGAACGACCGTGGCGACATAGGCAAGGATGGCGTCGAGATCGCCGAGCGTCAGTTCGACCGGCGCGATGGGCGGCGGTCGCGCGGGGTCGAAGGGCGGGGTCACGTCCGCGACCTGCGTGAAGGCGCCATGAGGCTTCAGCGCGTAAAAGGCTTCGAACCGCTCGATCCAGCCCGGCAGGGTGCGCAGCACGGCGAAGGACGGCGTGGAGCCGATGGCTTTCATCCGGTTCTTGTCGTTGACCACGTGACAGCGACCGCACAGGACAAGGCTCAGCCGCTCGCCAGCCTGCGTATCGGCGTCGGGAATGACCGCCTGCTCGACCTCGCGCGTCTGCACCGGCAGCGTGAAGGCAGGCCCCCCGTCCGGCGCGAAGGCCACGATGGTGCGCGCGCCGACGTCCGATCGCAGCCAGTCGAGGAACCGGTCCGTGTAGGGGCCGGGTACATGATCGAGGTGCCAGAGCACCTCCGCGCCCTGAAATACGGGCGTACCGGTGTCTTCGGTCAACCGGGCTTGTGCACCCTCGTCGTCAAGCGTGATCCGCACGCCGGTCTTGAGCGAGAACCGCGGCAGCAGATACTGCAGGAACCCGGTCTCGACCAACGCGTCCGGCGCGTCGAGGACGAACCGTTTCTCTTGCGCCAGGCCGTCCGTCGCCAGAGCGAGCAGGCCAAACGACACCAAAAGACGCAGGAACATCGCCATCCTCCCTTGGCCGCGACTTCCTGACAGCCTAGGACCAAGACCCGAACCCGGTCAAACACCACGAAAGGAAACCCAATGGACCAGGACAGCAACATGTCGATCCGCAAGTTCCTCAAGCAGGTCGGCGTGACCTCGCAAAAGGCGATCGAGGACGCGATGCGCGAGGCCGGCGATACCGAGGGCAAGACCTTCGAGGCCAAAGTCGTCCTGACGATCGAGGGACTCGACGTCGAACACAAAGTGACCGGCACGATCAAGGGGTGAGGATGTCCGCCACGCGCGAATCCGTACTGAAGGCCCTGAGCGGGATCGAGGATCCGGCCACCGGCGGTGCGTTGACCGACAGCGGCGCGATCAGGGCGTTGACCGTTCAGGACGGCGGCGTGCGTTTCGTGCTGGACGTCCCGCCGTCGCTGGCGGAAGGCTACAAGCGGGTGCAGGAGGCCGCGGAAGAAACGCTCAAACGGCTCGACGGGGTCGACCGGGTGTCGATCATCCTGACCGCGCATCAGGCCAAGGTACCGCCGCCGGACCTGAAACCGCAGCGGCGCGCAGAGCCGCAAGGGCCGCAGAAGGTGCCCGGAATCGACCGCATCATCGCCGTCGCCTCCGGCAAGGGCGGGGTGGGCAAGTCGACCGTGGCGGCGAACCTCGCCTGTGCACTGGCGGCGTCCGGTCTGCGGGTTGGGCTGCTGGATGCGGATGTCTACGGGCCATCGCAGCCGCGGATGCTGGGGGTGTCGGGCCGGCCAGCCTCCCCCGACGGCAAGACGATCCTGCCGATGCGCAATTTCGGCGTCACGATGATGTCCATCGGGCTGATGACCAACGACGATCAGGCCGTGGTCTGGCGCGGGCCGATGCTGATGGGCGCGCTGCAGCAGATGCTGACGCAGGTGCAGTGGGGCGCGCTCGACATCCTCCTGGTGGATCTGCCGCCCGGAACCGGGGACGTGCAGATGACGCTGTGCCAGAAGGCGCAGGTGGACGGGGCGATCATCGTCTCCACCCCGCAGGACGTGGCCCTGATGGATGCGCGCAAGGGCATCGACATGTTCCGCCAGCTCCATGTCCCAATCCTGGGCATGATCGAGAACATGAGCACCCACATCTGTTCAAACTGCGGGCACGAGGAGCACGTGTTCGGCCATGGCGGCGTCGCGACGGAGGCGGCCAAGCTCGGCGTGCCGTTGCTCGCCGAAATACCGCTGCATCTCGACATCCGCATCGCCGCGGACGGCGGTGCGCCCATCGTGGTGTCGAAGCCCGACAGTGCACAGGCCGCGGGATTCCGCAGGGTCGCGCAGGCCCTGATCGAGACGGCACCCGCATGACGGAGCCGACCTTTCCGCCGTTGATGCAAGGCCAGCAGGTCGAGGCCGGGATCGACCCGTTCGACAAGGCCCGTGCGCTGGCCGCGCTGGGGTGCGAGGCGGGAACCGTGATCTATCGGCTGGACGCGGACCGCCTGAGGGCGGCGCTGGTCCTTGCCCCGGAGGTACCTCTGTCGCTGGCGATGGTGGTTCTGCCGCTCTGCGGTGTGGGCTTCCAGAACGCACTGGGCGCGCTGGCCCCGCCCGAGGTTGCCGTGCACCTGGAATGGGCGGGCGGCATCCGCGTGAACGGCGCCCGCTGCGGCAGGTTGCGCGCCGCGGCCGCCACCCAAGATCCGGAGATGGAGCCCGACTGGCTGGTGATCGGCCTCGATCTCCCTCTCTGGCCGGAAAGCGGAGAGACCGGCCAGACGCCCGAGGATACCGCGCTCTATGCCGAGGGATGTTCCGATGTCGATGCG
>CBDUPF010000362.1:0-3239 GCA_965369035.1 uncultured Aliishimia sp. | reverse complement strand
GTCGACAAGGACGCGAACAAGATCGCCCGGCTTGAGCGGGGCGAGGTGCCGATCTTCGAGCCCGGGCTCGACAGGCTGATGGCGCGAAACGTGGAGGCCGGTCGTCTGTCCTTCACGCTGGATCTGGCCAGTGCTCTCGACGGTGCGGATGCGGTCTTCATCGCGGTAGGCACGCCCACGCGACGCGGCGACGGGCATGCCGATCTGACCTACGTGATGGCGGCGGCGGAGGAGATCGCGAAGACAGCAAGGGATTACATCGTGATTGTGACCAAATCGACGGTCCCGGTCGGCACGAACAGGAAGGTGCGCGACGTGGTCGCGGCCGCCAATCCCGATCTTGAGTTTGACGTGGCCTCCAATCCCGAATTCCTGCGGGAAGGCGCGGCGATTGACGATTTCATGAAACCCGACCGCGTGATTGTCGGTGTCGAAAGCGACCGCGCCGCACAGGTCATGGCGGATATCTACCGCCCGCTCTATCTGCGCGATTTCCCGATCGTGACCACCGACCTGGAATCGGCAGAGATGATCAAATATGCGGCCAACGCCTTTCTGGCGACCAAGATCACCTTCATCAACGAGATCGCGGCCCTGTGCGAAAAGGTGGGCGCGGACGTGAAGCAGGTCTCAAAGGGCATGGGGCTTGACGGGCGGATCGGCAACAAGTTCCTGCATGCCGGTCCCGGATATGGCGGATCGTGTTTTCCGAAGGATACCAAAGCGCTGGCGCGGATCGGTCAGGAACATGCCGCCCCCATGCAGATCGTCGAGACCGTGATCAAGGTCAACGAGGAGGTCAAGCGGCGGATGATCGACAAGCTGCTCGACCTGGCGGGCGGATCGTTCAACGGCAAGACCGTGGCGGTGCTGGGCGTGACCTTCAAGCCGAATACCGACGACATGCGCGATGCACCGGCCCTGACCATCGTGCCCGCGCTTGTGGGCGGCGGCGCCAAGGTACGCATCTGCGATCCGCAAGGCAAGCGCGAGGGCGAGGCGCTCCTGCCGGGTGCCGCGTGGATCGACGATCCCTACACGGCCGCGGAAAGCGCGGATCTCGTCGTGATACTGACCGAGTGGAACGAATTCCGCGCCCTCGACCTGCAGCGTCTCGCAAGCTCCATGGCGACACCGTGCATGGCCGACCTGCGCAACATCTACAGCCCCGAAGACGTCACGGACGCGGGCTTCACCGCCTATGACAGCATCGGACGTTGAGGGTGGACCTGAAATAGCACGGAAAGAAGAACACGCGGACAGTTTGGCACTCCGCTGAAAAACTCGCCGTACATTCGCTCCGATGAATCGCTTTGGTCGGTAGGCTGGGATGCTCGGATCGGACGAGAAGACCGGGGCCGCCATGCCGATCTTGCAGACTGCATTCGCGAAGAACCGCGGCCCACGCCTCGGAGGAAGATTTACTCGGGAACGAAGCGGGGCAGGCGGGGCAGGCTCAGTTTCATGAAGGCTTGGATGCGGGCATCAGCAGTGGCTTCGCTTTCTCCCTCGGCAATGGGCGTCACGTAGCGGACGATGGCGCCGTCCGACCGGCCGCGCATAAGGCTGTCGTAAACAACCGTCGCCTTGGCGAAGTAGTCATTGGTCATCCGCCGCCCACGTTGTTCGAACCAGTAATAGACCAGTTGCTTGGACAGACCCTTCTGGATCACGGCGCGGTTGACGTTGAATGTGCCGTAGATCGTTTCGGGCATGGATATTTCACGTGCTTCGAGACTGAAGATCTCCCAGCCGCCCACAGGCAGACAGACTTCTGGGCTGTGGATGCCCGAACCCTCAGTCTGCTTGTGGTAATAGGCCGAGAAAAAATTCACGTGCTTTTCCATGCCCGGCCGGTAGTAGCTGGCATTGATGTAGTCATCTGCGCCCAGCACGCGTTCCACATCGGGGTCGAGAGGCGTGTGTCCGCCGCTCCACTCTCCCAGGGAATTGGGAAAGAGAAAGAATTTGTCCCGGGCGACCTGCACGGTTTCGCGCTCTGGCGCCACTGAAAAGGCGATCCCGACCGCAGCTGACATCAGGGCCGCGACGATCAGCCCGGATGCAGGCTGAATTGAGAGGAAGCGCCTGGCCTGTCCGCCGAACCCCTCGAAATCGAGATCAATCGCGTCTGACAGCGGCAGAGGATTGCGTGTCAGCCGCTGGAGAAGGACCGCCATGGTAAAGAGGATCGCGATACAGACCAGAAAGATGACCCAGCCTTCGAAGAAATGCGAGAAACCCATCGCATGCTCGATCCCGCGCCAGTTGACCATTACGCCGATGATGCCGATCCGGACCGAGTTCATCAGTACAGTGATCGGCGCCGCCGAAAGCAGAAGCACGGCCTTGTGCCACATCGGCCCGCGATAGAGGATGGCGAAGAGGTAGGAAAAACTGAGGATCGGGAAAAGGTACTGCAGCCCCGAACAGGCTTCGGCCACCTGAAGCTTGTGGATGCCCAGATCGATGACGTTGCCTTCGAGAAAAACCGGTACGTCCACGAGTCGCAGGAACCAGACACCGAGCTCCGAACTGACGCCCTGCAGGAATATGGTCATCTGGAAATAGACGAACGTGGGCAGCGGCAGCATGAAGATCAGGTGCAGCACCGGCAGCTGATGGGTACGTCCGCGGCGCCAGCCGAAGGAGGTCAACACCACGCCACCGACCCAGATGATGAAGGCATAGGTGATCAGATCGGGAATTCGCACCATGTTCCCGAAGATCCCGAGCACCAGCGCCAGGAGCACCACGAGTATGCCTGGGCGTCGATCGATGGGATCGGCAGGGTCGGGCGGCGGCGCATTCCGAAGTTCGCGCAAGAAAAGGTAAAGCGATATCAGCGGAATAAGGGGGCCGTGGCTGTATTCCGGCGTGCTCCAGGCCTCGAACAGCGATACGAACCCCAGCCAGTAGACCGGTAACGCCGAGGCGACGAGAATGGTGAACCAGAAGAGACCCTGAAGCTTGATCGGGGAAATTTGGCCGGCGGCGAGGTTGCCCTGGCGCACGCTACTATCGGTCATACGAAAACTGTCCTCAAGTGACTCGTCTGCAAACGCTGCGGGTCTATCCCATTAAGCTACAAAAAGCGAGATCCTGCCGATTTGTTCCTTACCGGCGGCGCCGGATTCGGTACACATTGCCGAGAGGTGAGAAGCAATCCGTGGAAATGCGGGGCTGCGCGGGAGTTCGGTGCGGCCGCTCTATCGGCGACTGTGTCCCGGCCACCTCCA
>CBDUPF010000361.1:0-3270 GCA_965369035.1 uncultured Aliishimia sp. | reverse complement strand
CGACACCTTCGCCGAAGATGACGGCGGCGCCTATCTCTCGCCCCAGATCCTGACTGACGTGACGCACGAAATGGCGGTGATGCGCGAAGAGAGCTTCGGACCCGTGGTCGGCATCATGCCCGTGAGGGACGACGACGAGGCCGTGCGGCTGATGAACGACAGCGATTTCGGCCTGACGGCAAGCCTCTGGACCGCGGACATCGACCGTGCCGCACGGATCGGCGACCGGGTCGAGACCGGGACCGTGTTCATGAACCGCGCCGATTACCTCGATCCCGGTCTCTGCTGGACCGGCTGCAAGCAGACCGGCCGTGGCGGCGCGCTCTCGGTGATCGGCTACCAGAATCTGACCCGGCCGAAATCCTACCACTTCAAGAAGGTGACGACATGAACCTGAGTGGCAACTGGTCCTATCCCACCGCCATCCGTTTCGGCGCGGGGCGCATCCGGGAGATCGCGGATGCCTGCGCCAAAGCCGGGATCACCCGGCCGCTGCTGGTAACGGATCGCGGGCTGGCCGGACTGCCGATCACCGCCGCGACCCTCGACCTGGTGGAGGCGGCGGGCCTGGGGCGTGCGGTCTTCGCCGAAGTGGACCCGAACCCCAACGAGGAGAACCTGTCGGCAGGCGTCGAGGCCTTCCATGCGGGCGGTCATGACGGCGTCATCGCCTTCGGCGGCGGCTCGGGTCTCGATCTGGCCAAGATGGTCGCCTTCATGGCCGGCCAGACACGGCCCGTGTGGGATTTCGAGGATGTGGACGACTGGTGGACGCGCGCGGATGCCGATGCGATCCGCCCCAGTGTCGCGGTGCCCACGACCGCCGGCACCGGGTCGGAAGTGGGCCGCGCCAGCGTGCTGACCAACTCCGCGACCCACGCCAAGAAGATCATCTTTCACCCCAAGGTCCTGCCCTCCGTGGTGATCTGCGACCCCGAACTCACCATGGGCATGCCGGCCGCCATCACCGCGGGCACCGGCATGGACGCCTTCGCCCATTGCCTGGAGGCGTTCTGCTCTCCACATTACCACCCGATGAGCCAGGGCATCGCGCTGGAGGGGATGCGGCTGGTCAAGGACTACCTGCCCCGCGCCTATGAAACGCCGGACGATCCGGAGGCGCGCGCGCACATGATGTCGGCGGCGATGATGGGGGCCACGGCCTTCCAGAAGGGGCTCGGCGCCATCCACGCGGTCAGCCACCCGATCGGCGCGCTCTACAACACCCATCACGGCACCACCAATGCGGTCGTCATGCAGGCAGTGCTGCGCTTCAACCGGCCCGCGATCGAGGACCGGTTGGCGCTCGCCGGTGCATATCTCGGGATCGAAGGCGGGTTCGACGGGTTCCACGACTTCGTGGGGCAACTCAACGCGCGGCTGAAAATCCCCGCCAGCCTTGCGGAGATGGGCGTCACCGATCCCGACCGCGAGGCGATCCTGCAGGGTGCGATCACCGATCCCAGCTGCGGCGGCAATCCGGTCAAGCTGACCGAGACAAACCTGCGAGAGCTGATCGACAGCCTGACCTGATCGCGCGTCGGCGGCCCTTTTCTTTCGCAGGCATGCGACCCACCGGCTGCGCGCAAGCGCGAGTCGGTTGCATCCGACGGCGCCGTGGCGCAATAACGGCCGTGTGTCGCCGAGCGACTTCCCGGTTTTCGCGCCCCCCGCCGCGCCGCCATGAACGGTCTGGGCGACGACACGCATTCCGGGTATTCCCAACCGCACCGGCAGGACTCAGGCAGATCGAAGGACGGCCATGACCGAACGACCAGACATTACCGAGGCAGCCAAGTCGCGTATCCTCGTGCTCGATGGCGCGATGGGCACCATGATCCAGCAGGAAAAGCCGGACGAGGCGACCTATCGCGGTGACCGGTTCAAGGATCACGGGCAGGACGTGGGCGGCAACAACGAGCTTCTGAGCCTCACCCAGCCGAACATGATCCGCCGCATCCACGAAGACTTCACCGCCGCGGGCGCGGATATCCTGTGTACCAATACCTTCGGCGCCAACAGGATCAGCCAGGCCGACTACGGCATGGAGGATCTGTCACGCGAAATGAACCTGGAAAGCGTGAAGCTCGCCCGTGCGGCAGCGGATGCCGCGGGCCGACCTGTCTGGGTCGCGGGTGCCATCGGGCCCACGAACCGCACCGCCAGCATCAGCCCGGATGTGAACGACCCCGGCTTTCGCAACATCACCTTCAAGGACCTGGCGGAGGCCTATGGCGAGGCTGCACGGGGCCTGATCGACGGCGGCGCGGACCTGCTGCTGGTCGAGACGATCTTCGACACGCTGAATGCCAAGGCCGCGATCTTTGCCATCGAAGGGCTGCGCGACGAGGCGCTAAACGTGCCTCCGGTGATGATCTCCGGCACCATCACCGACCGGTCGGGGCGGACGCTGACCGGGCAGACACCGGAGGCGTTCTGGGCTTCGATGAGCCACGCGCGTCCCTTCTCCGTGGGGCTCAATTGCGCGCTGGGGGCGGCGGAGATGCGCCAGCACGTGCGCACGCTCTCCCAGGTCGCCGACACCCGCATCAGCGCCTATCCCAACGCCGGGCTGCCCAACGAGATGGGCGGATATGACGAGACGCCGGAGGAAACGGCGGGCCATATTCGCGAGTGGGCAGAGAGCGGCTTTGTCAACCTCGTCGGTGGCTGCTGCGGCACGACGCCGGACCACATCGCGGCCATCACGCAGGCGGTGAAGGGCCTGCCCCCGCGCAAGGTCCCGCCGAAGGTGCGGCACATGCGGCTGAGCGGGCTGGAGATGTTCGAGGTCAGCGGCGCGGACGAAGGAGAAGCGGCATGACCGGCACGGCGAGTTTCATCAATATCGGCGAGCGGACAAACGTCACCGGATCGGCCCGGTTCAAGAAGCTGATCATGGAGGGCGATTACGCCGCAGCACTCGAGGTCGCCCGCAGCCAGGTCGAGAACGGCGCGCAGATCATCGACGTGAACATGGACGAGGGTCTGCTCGATTCCGTGCAGGCGATGCGCACCTTCCTGAACCTGATCGCTGCCGAGCCGGACATCAGCCGCGTGCCGATCATGATCGACAGCTCGAAGTTCGAGGTGATCGAGGCCGGTCTGAAATGCGTGCAGGGCCGCTGCGTGGTCAACTCGATCTCGCTGAAGGAAGGCGAAGCACCCTTTCTTGAGCAGGCCCGCATCATCCGCCGCTACGGCGCCGCGGTCGTCGTCATGGCCTTCGACGAGGGCGGCCAGGCCGAGACCGCGCAGCACAAGTTCGAC
>CBDUPF010000360.1:0-3270 GCA_965369035.1 uncultured Aliishimia sp. | reverse complement strand
CGCTTGAGTTCGCCGCGATGTGGCCGACCGCGGTCATGATCAGGCTTTCGAGCCGTTGCTGCCGTGTCGCGGGGCTGGGCTTGCGGAAATACTTCGCCGCGGCCTTGTTGACCTCGCGCTGAAATTCCTCGTCGCTCAGGGTTCCCTGCGACTTGCGCCGTGCCAGCCGGCGGTGGGTATCCAGCAGGCTGTTGACGCTGTCGGCAAACGGGCCCTGGCCGCCATTGGCCACGACATCGGACACCTGGCCCACCAGTTGCAGCGCGAGCGCGTCCAGCAGTTCGTCGACGATGGTGCGCGGCATGGGCTGGTCGGCCATCGTCGCGGGGTCGGGCGTCGGTGCCGGATCGGGCGCCGCCGGGGTCGGCTGCGGCAGCGTCACGTCGGTCTTGAGAATGCCTTCGAGCGGCGCCTTGGTCGCTGTCAGATCGAGCTTGCGAATATCATCCTTGGTGAAATTGATCGACATTGTCTTCTCCACATCTTGCGTCCGATCTCGGTCGATCGGAGCGATGAGTTGCTGGGGCGGTCACGAAATGGACCGGCGAGCTGTGGCCAGGCCGTTTTTTGTCGGCAGCCGCGGAATGTCATTGAATGGCCATTCGAACCCTCCTCTCGCGAACGATCCTGATGACGGTTCGCGGAAAGGTGGTGTCTTGGATGCACACGACTTCGACTGCGCCCGAGGAGAATGGCCGGGCAGCTGCGAAAGGACTTTCGTTACAAACGTTTGGGATCACAGCCAGGGCCCGGAAAAAGTTCGGCGCGCCTTGGCGGCTGCGACGGCTTCGCTGCCTGCGGGGCGGTTCAGACGTATGTCGACACGGCGCCGGATGCGACCCAGGCGTCGAAAACCTCCAGCGCCGCATCAGCGAAGGCGGGATCGTTGATGTGGCAGTCGAGGTCCACCAGGGTGACGTTCGCCGGACAGCGCGCGCGGATCTCCGAAAGGAAAGCCTCCAGCCCCTCGGGATCGCGGAGCGGGCCACCCTCGCGGTCCCATTCGTTGCCGCCACGGGCGGGAAGCAGCAGCGTGGTCGGCCCCGTGGCGGTGGCGAGCTTGTCGCAGATCGTCCGCGCCATCTCGCGGCGCTGATCGGGCGTCATCATCACCGAGGAAAGCAGCCGGTTGTGCGCGTGCACCTCCTGGCCTGCCAGTTTCGGCGGCACGTCCTGCCAGCCCACGAAATCCACCAGATCGTAGCAACCGATGGAGACGATCTGCGGCGTGCCCGTCCGGCCCGCGTTGGTCATCCGGTCGGCGCCCGCGCTGATCGCGGAGCCCATCAGGTGGTTGCCCACCTCCTGCGGTGCGAAGTCGAAGACGGCGGCAAAGGCACCGTTCGCGGCGAGGCTTTCGAAGGCCCTGCCACCCATGCCCGTGGCGTGAAAAACCGCGACCTCGAAGCCACGCGCCTCCAGTGCGGGTTTCAGCGCCACCATGTAGCGCAGCACCGTCTTGCCGAAGGAGGTCATCCCGATCAGCGGTCGGTCGCGCTCCGGTGCCTCCACCGCCCGCGCGGCCCCCAGAACGGCGCCCGCTGCCTGGCTCAGCGAGGCCTTGCAGATCGAGTTCAGGCCATAAAGCCCGCCCGCCCAGAGGATCATCTGCACGTCCGCCGGCAGCCGGTCAGGTGGGATGAGTGGCGAGAAGGAGACGGTGGAGACGATGTATTTCGGCACCCCGACCGGCAAGGCGGAGCAAACGTCCAGCGCCAGATCGGTGCCCATCGACCCGCCCAGCACAAGCACCCCGTCGAACTGCCCCTCGCGGTGCAGACGCGCAGCCAGCATCGCGGCACCTTTCGCCATGATCTGCATGGCGAGGTTCTCGTCGCCGCCGTCGATGGCCTCCCGGATGCTGTGCCCGCCCGCCTCGGCCACGTCGTGCTTGGAGAGATCGGTCGGCGCGGAGGGATCGCCCAGCACGCTCACATCCATACTCAGCACGTCGCCGCCCTGCCCGCGGATGACCTCCGCGACATAGGTCAACTCGTCGTCCTTGGTGTCGTAGGTGCCGACGACCAGTATCGTCTTGTCAGCCATGGGTGCCTCCCTCCCCAGTCAGATATCGGCGCGGCGCCGGGTCAGGCCCTGTCCGCTCACAGTTTGATCCAGGCGGTCTTCAGGTCGAGATACTTGTCGAAGGCGTGCAGCGACTTGTCGTGGCCGTTGCCGGACTGCTTGACGCCGCCCAGCGGCACGGTGATGTCCGCCCCGCCATAGGTGTTGACATGGACGACGCCCGCCCGGATCCGGCGGATCATCCGGTGCGCGCGGGACAGGTCGGAGGTCCAGACCGCCGCGGCGAGCCCGTAGTCGGTGCCGTTGGCGATGGCGACGGCCTCGTCCTCGGTGTCGAAGGGGATGACCGCCAGAACGGGGCCGAAGACCTCGTCGCGGGCGATGCGATCCTCGGGGGCCACGCCGGTCACGATCGTGGGGGCCATGTAGTAGCCGCCGGTATCCTCGAGGATCCGGTCGCCGCCGGTAACGATCGTGCGTCCGGCCTCGCGCGCCTCGGCCACGAAGGCCAGGTTCTGGTCCAGTTGCCGCAGCGAGTTCACCGCACCCGCACTGGTGGCCGGGTCCAGCGGGTCGCCGACCTTCATCGACCGCGCGGCCTCGGCCAGCTTTGCCACGAACGCGTCGTGAATGGAGCGCTCCACCAGCAGGCGCGACCCGGCGACGCAGACCTGGCCCGAATTGCGGAAGATGCCGCTCGCCGACACTTTCGCCGCCTCGTCGAGGTCGGGCGCATCGGCGAAGACGATGTTGGGGGATTTCCCGCCCAGTTCGAGATAGACGCGCTTGAGGTTCGATTTCGCCGACGCCTCCAACAGCCGCCGTCCGGTGGCGCCTGACCCGGTGAAGACCAGCACATCCACCTCCGTCGACATGGCGATTTCGTGCCCCACCACGGCGCCCTCGCCCGTGACGACGTTCAGCACGCCCGGCGGCAGCCCGGCATCGAGCGCCAGTTCCGCGATGCGCAGCAGGCTGAGCGAGGCGGTCTCCGCCGGTTTCAGCACGACCGTGCATCCCGCCGCCAGCGCCGGGCCCAGTTTCCACGCGCCGATCATCAGCGGAAAGTTCCAGGGCACAATGGCCCCGACGACGCCTGCGGGTTCGCGATGCACGAGGCCGAGGCTGTCCGGAGCGGTCGGCGCGATTTCCCCGGCGATCTTGTCGATGGCTTCGGCATAATAGCGGATCGTCCCGGCGGCCGACATCGGTTCGGCCTTGAAGGCCATTCCGATTTCCGTCCCG
>CBDUPF010000359.1:0-3284 GCA_965369035.1 uncultured Aliishimia sp. | reverse complement strand
AGATCGTCTCGACCGGCGGGGGGGCTGCCGGTATCGCCTGTCTCAACATGCTGCTGAAACTCGGGGTCAAGCGCGAGAACGTCTGGCTCTGCGACATTCACGGGCTGGTCTACGAGGGCCGGACGGAGGACATGAACCCGGCCAAGGCCGCATTCGCGCAGAAATCCGACCTGCGCACGCTCGACGACGTGATCGAGGGCGCGGATCTGTTTCTCGGCCTCTCCGGCCCGGGGGTTCTGTCCCCCGATCATGTCAAACGGATGGCCCAACGGCCGATCATCTTCGCGCTGGCCAATCCGACCCCGGAAATCCTGCCGGACCTCGCACGCGAGGTCGCACCGGACGCGATCATCGCCACCGGACGGTCCGATTTTCCGAACCAGGTCAACAATGTGCTATGCTTCCCCTTCATCTTCCGCGGCGCGCTCGACGTGGGCGCCACGACCATCAACGACGAGATGGAGCTGGCCTGCATCGACGGTATCGCGCGGCTGGCACGCGCCACCACCAGCGCCGAGGCCGCGGCGGCCTACAAGGGCGAACAGCTCAACTTCGGCGCGGATTACCTGATCCCCAAGCCCTTCGACCCGCGCCTGATCGGCATCGTCTCGGGCGCCGTGGCCAAGGCCGCGATGGACAGTGGCGTCGCCCTGCGCCCGATCACGGACATGGACGCGTATACGCAGAAGCTGAAGTCGTCGGTCTTCAAGTCGGCCCTGCTGATGCGCCCCGTCTTCGAAGCCGCCGCCACCGCCACGCGGCGCATCGTCTTTGCCGAAGGCGAGGACGAGCGCGTGTTGCGGGCCGCCCAGGCGATCCTCGAGGAAACGCCCGAAAAACCGATCCTGATCGGCCGGCCGGAGGTGATCGAGACCCGCTGTGAACGGCACGGGCTGGCCATCCGTCCCTCCCGCGACTTCGAGATCGTGAACCCCGAAAGCGATTCCCGCTACCGCGACTACTGGGGCACCTATCACGAACTCATGGCCCGGCGCGGCGTGACGCCCGACCTTGCGCGCGCGATCATGCGCACCAATACCACGGCCATCGGCGCGGTGATGGTGCACCGGGGCGAAGCCGACTCGCTCATCTGCGGAACCTTCGGAGAGTTCCGCTGGCACCTGAACTACATCCAGCAGGTCCTGGGCCGCGATGGCCTGCACGCGGTGGGCTCCATGTCGATGATGATCCTCGAGGACGGCCCCCTCTTCATCGCCGACACGCATGTGCACACGACGCCCGAGCCGGAGGAACTGGCGGAGATCGCCATCGGCGCTGCCCGCCACGTGCGCCGTTTCGGGATCAAGCCCAACATCGCCTTCTGTTCGCTCTCGCAATTCGGCAACCAGTCATATGGGTCCGGCAAACGGCTGCGGGCGGCGATGGACATCCTCGACCGTGAAACGCATGATTTCTGCTACGAGGGAGAAATGAATATCGACACCGCGCTCGACCCCGAACTGCGCGCGCGCATCTTCCCCGCGAACCGGATGGAGGGCGCGGCCAACATCCTGATCTTCGCCCATGCCGACGCGGCCTCAGCGGTGCGCAACATCCTCAAGATGAAGGGCGGCGGGCTGGAGGTCGGACCGATCCTGATGGGCATGGGCAACAAGGCACATATCGTCTCCCCCTCGATCACGCCGCGTGGCCTTCTCAACATGTCCGCCATCGCCGGCACTCCGGTGGCACATTACGGGTGACCCGGGAACCTTCGAATGCAGAAAGGCGGGCTGCCCGAAATCCCGGCACAGCCGTTTCGCGTGTCCGGCAGACGTCTCTTCGTCTAGCTGGGTGGCTGGTCAGGTCATCCCGTCGACGGCAAATTGACAACCGGACAAGCCGTCTGCGGCCTCCACGTACGGCAAACCGCCGACGCATGGCTCCGATCCCGAGATGCGGCCAAAAAAATGCCGCCATGCCGCACTCACTCGGCATGGCGGCACGCCCCGAGGGGACGGGTTCGCGTTACTTCTTGGTGGTCTTTTCACCGGGTTTGGACGGTTTTGCCTTCTTGTCGCCCATGGTCTTCATCCTCGACTCGGGAGCGGCCCAATGCCGTCCCTGGAAGAATCCTAGAGGCCTGTTCCAGCGATTTGACAAGCTGGATTCGCGGCTGAAACAGAATTTGTGATCCGCCCGGAAGGTCGCGCCATGTAAACGATTTTACAGTTTCGCCGGCTGCGACCTCGGCGAGCCTTGCACGTCCGGTGCAAGCGTCGGTAAATGCCAGTCGACAGCACTTGGGGAGGATCGACATGGGATATCGCGAGACCTACGCCGCCTGGCAACAGGATCCGGAAGCGTTCTGGATGGAAGCGGCCAAGGCGGTGGACTGGATCGAGCCGCCCAGGAAGGCGCTCTTCGACCGTGGCGACAATCTTTACGAATGGTTTGCCGACGCAAAGGTGAACACCTGCTGGAACGCCGTGGACCGCCATGTCGAATCCGGACGTGGTGAGCAGGCGGCAATCATCTACGACAGCCCCGTCACCCACACCAAGCGCACCATCTCCTATGTCGAGCTTCGCAACCGCGTCGCTTCGCTGGCTGGCGCCCTGCGCGCCAAGGGGGTCGAGAAAGGCGACCGCGTGATCATCTACATGCCGATGATTCCCGAAGCGCTGGAGGCGATGCTGGCCTGTGCGCGGATCGGCGCGATCCACTCGGTGGTCTTTGGCGGTTTTGCCGCGAACGAACTCGCGGTGCGCATCGACGATGCAAAGCCCAAGGCGATCATCGCCGCCTCCTGCGGGATCGAGCCCGGTCGCGTGGTCCACTACAAGCCCCTGCTGGACGGGGCCATCGACCTGGCAAAGCACAAGCCCGATTTCTGCGTGATCTTCCAGCGGGAACAGGAGGTGGCGCATCTGGAGGAAGGACGCGACTTCAACTGGCACGGATTCCAGTACGGGGTCGAGCCCGCCGACTGCGTGCCGGTGGAGGGCAATCACCCCGCCTACATCCTCTACACCTCCGGAACGACCGGCGCGCCCAAAGGCGTGGTGCGGCCCACCGCGGGCCATATCGTCGCGCTGCAATGGACGATGAAGAACATCTACAACGTCGATCCGGGCGAGGTCTTCTGGGCCGCCTCCGACGTGGGCTGGGTCGTGGGGCATTCCTATATCTGCTACGCGCCGCTCTTTGCCGGCAACACCACCGTGGTTTTCGAGGGCAAGCCCATCGGCACCCCCGACGCGGGCACCTTCTGGCGCATGATTGCGGAGCACAAGGTGCGCACCTTCTTCACCGCGCCCACCGCCATCCGCGCGGTAAAACGC
>CBDUPF010000358.1:0-3418 GCA_965369035.1 uncultured Aliishimia sp. | reverse complement strand
CTGTTCGAGGCGCTGGGAGACGCGGCGCGTGCTTGGAAGGAAGGGCGCCGCCCGGCCGTGCTGCGCTCCGCCTGAAAATTTCGCGGGCCGCGTGTCCCGGCCGAGCCCGGGGTATTTGCAACCAAGTTGATATGTCCCTCGGTGTGCAAAGTAGAAATGTCCCACTTGGGTGCTGAATGATTTTCCCGGGTTGCCCCGGCGCGGAATGTGATGGCGACTGGTCCAGAGTCCTACGAGACAGTCATCGGGTGCCTTGATTTCGAACTATCAACGCAATACATCTCTGATACCCTGTGGCCGAGAGGGGAAAGAAATGAAGAATGACTATATCAGTCCTCTCGGACCTGTTCGAGATGATCGCAGCTCTTGCGGCTCTCGGGGTGACATATCTGATGTACCGCGAGGTGCGACGAAATCGGGATAAAGATGAGGATCGGTGACGTCAGGAACAAGTAGGCGCCTGACTTCCCTTGGTACCAATTCTTCTTCGGCGGAAACTCTTGCAGACTGGAAACACAGAGACCGGCAGTCGACGTCTCCGCGTACCGCCTGACGCCAAATGACCGCGCCGGGATTGGTGTTCTGGCTCGATCGACATCTTTGGCGGCTCCGTGCTTTCATGTCTGCGGAGCAACGCGACTTGAGTCCTGATCCGGACAATATTGTGCAAGAGAGAGCATGGCGGCAGTTAAGGGCCACGGAGCGGAGGCCTCACATCTGGCCTCCGGCAATCTGGATCGCCTGGCCGTTGATGCTCTCCGACCCCGGACCGACGAGCCACATCGCGGCGGCGGAGACTTCTTCCGGCGCGATCAGTCGGCCGTGGCGGTTCGCCTCCGTCATCATCTTCAGCGCGTCCTCCTGCGAAATCCGTGCCCTTTCCGAAATGGAGGTGACGTTGCGCTCCACGATGGGTGTGTCGACATAGCCGGGGCAGAGCGCGTTGAAGGTGAAGGGCGTGCCGATGTAGTCCTCGCTGAGCGACCGGATCAGCCCGATCATCCCGTGCTTGGTCGCGCCATAGCAGGGCGCGCCACGAATGCCCCGAACCCCGGCCATGGAGGAGACGGCAATGACCCGGCCCCAGTCCGTGCCCGTCATGCTGCGCAGACTTTCCCGAATGGTGAGAAACGCGCCGTCGAGGTTGGTCGCCATCATGTCGCGCCAGAAATCGAGGCTGGTCTTCAGGACCGATTTGCCTTCGGCGATCCCGGCATTGGGCACGCAGATCTGGATCGGCCCGCGCGCCTCCACCGCCGCGGCTATGGTGTCGGCGACTTGCGTTTCGTTGCGGACATCCATCGCCATGCCGGTCATGCGGTCGGTTGCGACCTGGTCCAGCACCTCCTGCCGCCGCCCGGTGATCGTCACCTTCGCGCCCGCCGCTGCCAGATCGCGCGCAATGGCGAGCCCGATCCCCGTGCCGCCGCCGGTCACCAGCGCGTGTTTGCCCGTCAGATCCATCCTGCATCCTCCCGATGTCGCTTCGGGCACCCTGCGTGCCTGTGGGTGCTTGCGCAAGTCCCGGCTTCCGGTCACGTTGCGGCACATGAACCTGCCCTTGCGCAAGATGATCGACATGCCGCCGGTCTGGCTGGCACTCTGCCTGGCGCTTGTCTGGCTGCAAGGGGCGTATTTGCCCATCGGCCCTGCGCCGGGCGGGTTCGTGCACGCGCTGGGCGGCGGGCTGATCCTCGCGGCGCTGGTGCTGATGGCGCTCGCCGTGTGGGAATTCCGGCGGCACCGGACCACGGTCGTCCCGCATCTGGAGCCGGACGCCCTGGTGACGAGCGGTATCTTCGGCCTGTCGCGCAACCCGATCTACCTCGCCGATGCGCTGATCATCGCCGGGTGTGCGCTGCGCTGGCACGCCTGGCCCTCCCTGATCCTGGTCCCGCTGTTCATGGCCTTCATCGCGCGGCACTTCATCGCCGCTGAGGAGGCTCGGTTGCGCGCGAATTTCGGAGAAGCATTCGACGAGTACGCCAGAGAAGTGCGGCGCTGGCTCTGATACAGGCTCCTTGGCGGCGCCTACCGCCATTCGCGGGCCGTTCCCATGGACGTGCGTGTGCCCGCATATTCGCCCGACGCCCTTGTGCATCGTTTCGTCACACCTTAGTGGAGAAGTTTCAGGGGCGTCTTTTTCTGCCTCGGAAACGACACTCAGCTTGGGGGACGTCTGGTGAAAATCGGAACGCCGAAGGAGACATTCGAAGGCGAGGCCCGCGTGGCGATGACGCCGGAAAGTGCGGGACAGTTGCAGAAACTCGGGCATGAATGCCTGATCGAGACCGGAGCCGGTGCATTGGCCGGGTTCTCGGATGCCGACTACGAGGCTGCCGGGGTCCAGGTGGTCAAGACGGCCGCCGCGCTTTGGAAGACTGCCGATGTGGTGGCCAAGGTCCGCCCGCCGTCCGATGCCGAGATGAAGCGGCTGCGCAAGGATCAGACGCTGATCTCCTTCTTCTACCCGGCCTCCAACGAAGAGATGATGAAGCAGGCGGCCGACAAGGGCTCGACCGTCATCGCGATGGACATGGTGCCCCGGATCAGCCGGGCGCAGAAGATGGACGCGCTGAGCTCCATGGCCAATATCGCGGGCTACCGCGCGGTGATCGAGGCCGGCAACAATTTCGGCCGTTTCTTCACCGGGCAGGTGACGGCCGCAGGCAAGGTGCCGCCGGCCAAGGTGCTGGTGATCGGGGCCGGTGTGGCCGGGCTGGCCGCGATCGGGACGGCGACCTCTCTGGGCGCGATCACCTACGCGTTCGACGTGCGTCCGGAGGTCAGCGAGCAGATCGAGAGCATGGGTGCGCAGTTCGTGTTCCTCGACTTCGAGGAATCCAGCCAGGACAGCTCCGCGACTGGCGGTTACGCTGCGCCATCCTCCCCGGAGTTCCGCGAGAAACAGTTGGAGAAGTTCCGGGAACTGGCCCCCGAGATCGACATCGTGATCTGCACCGCGCTGATCCCGAACCGTGATGCGCCGATCCTCTGGACCAAGGACATGGTGGAGGCGATGAAGTCCGGTTCGGTCATCATCGACCTTGCGGCGGAACGCGGCGGGAACTGCGAACTGACCGTGCAGGATCAGAAGGTGGTGTCCGACAATGGCGTGACCATCATCGGCTACACGGATTTCCCGAGCCGCATGGCGACCCAATCCTCGACCCTGTTCTCGACCAACGTGCGCCACATGCTCACGGATCTCACGCCGGAGAAGGACGGCGTGATCAACCACAACATGGAAGACGACGTGATCCGGGGAGCCACCATCGCCCATGCGGGCGAGGTGACCTTCCCACCGCCACCGCCCAAGGTGCGGGCGATCGCGGCCGCGCCGAAGAAGGAAAAGGCCAGGGAACTGACGCCGGAAGAGAAGAAGGCCAAGGACCTGGCCGACTTCAAGGCGCAGACC
>CBDUPF010000357.1:0-3425 GCA_965369035.1 uncultured Aliishimia sp. | reverse complement strand
ATGACGACTTCGACGCGCCGGTTCGCCTCGCGTCCGTCCGCCGTCAGGTTGGACGCCCGCGGCGCCAGGTAGCCCATTCCTTCCGCATCGAGCCGTTCGGGTGCGATACCATAGGCGTCGATCAGCCGTTGGCGCACGGACCGGGCGCGGGCCCGCGAGATCGCGATGTTGCTGTCGAGCGCCCCGACCGTGTCCGTATGTCCGACGAGCGCGATTCGCAAATCCGGATTTTCGGTCAGGAAGCTGGCCAGCTCCTCCAGGTCGGGGAAGGGGCCGGGTCCCAGTTCTGTTGCGCCGGTCTCGAAATCCAGGTCGTGGAGGATGTGAAATCCGAGGGCCGCCAAGCCTTCGGTCACCGATCCGGCCGTCGGCTGCTCGGGTTCGGGCTGCGGCGTGGGTTCAGGGCGGTCGATGGTCGCCGTACGGACACTTCCCGTGGTGTGGCCCGTGGCAGTGGCTTCGATGATCTGGAGGTGGGCCACGTTGGCACTCGCGCTCGCCAGCAGCGACACCATCGTCTCGGGCTTCTCCGCGGGGCCCTTGCGCATGGCCAGCACGTGGAACTCCTGCAGGTTCACGAACATGGCGGGGGCCGGCAGGATCTCCGTGCCGAAGCGGAAATCGAAACCGCCGCAGCGGTCGTCCATGCAATCCAGCACGACCGTGTAGCCGTCTGCCTCCAGCTGTGCACGGAGCGGGGCCAGCACCTGCAGCGGCGTCAGGTTCACCCCCGGGATCCGCCAGGCCTGCCGAACGATGCGTCCGTCGACCGCCTGCACCGGAATCCGGGAGCCGTCGAAGGGGGCCACGGGCGCGTTGTATCGGTCGTTGTCCGTCACGCGCTCCGCCGTCAGACGCGCGTTCGAGGGAAGATCCAGCGCCGCAGCGCCCGTGGCCGCCAGCAGCGCAACAACAAGAGTGAAGCCGCGGATCATCTGAATTGCGCGTGGTACTCCTCGTTCGGCCGCATGTCTGTGCCGCTCGCCACCCGGTTCGTCATGTTGAAGAAACCCGCCACGCTGGCGATGTCCCAGATGTCACGGTCCGAAAAGCCGTGATCGCGCAGGGCCTGCCGGTCGGCCTCCTCCACATCGGCGCTGGATTTCGTCAGTTTCACCGCAAAATCCAGCATCGCGCGCTGGCGGGGTTCCAGCGGGGCGACCTTGTAGTTCATCACCATCATCTCGCCCAGTTTTGGATCGCCCGAAAGCTGCCGCACCGCGGCGCCATGGGCCACGAGGCAGTAGAAGCACTTGTTGACCGACGACACGGCGACCGCGATCATCTCGCGCTCCAGCTTGGTGAGGTTCGAGTCACCCAGCATCAGGTCGTTGTACATCGCGGTGAAGGTGTTCAGCTTCTCGACGTCGAAGGCATAGGCGCGCAGGACGTTCGGGACCATTCCCAGCTTCTCGGTGCAGATATCGAAGTATTTCTGCGTCTCGGGCGGAAGCGGATCGACCTGCGGCAGATCGAGGGCGGTGGGGGTGTCGGCCATGTCAGTCCTCCAGAAGACGGTAATGATACTGTCCCACGACATCCATGCCGAGGGAAGAATAGAGCGCGTTGGCGCTCGTGTTCGCTTGGGTGCAGAGCACGGCCATCATGGTCGCGCCCTGCTCCGCCGCCCAGAACGCGGCCTTGCGCATCATCCATGCGGCCAGCCCGTTGCGGCGCTGTTCGGGCAGCACTTCGACCGCGTGCACCATGCACATGCCGTCATGCACTGCGGCGAAGGCGACGCCGCCGGGCCGTTCGTTCCACCGGCCGAAGATCGCGGTCTTGTTGGCGGCGCGGTCCATCACGGCGAGCCGCGCGGGGCCGATGCCGCCTTGCGCCCAGATCTCCTTCATGATCGCCAGGGGCTCCCAGATGGCAAAGGCGGTGACCTTCGGCAGCGGCGTGTCGGTCAGCTTCGCGATCTCGCAGACATGGATGTTGACCGGATCGACAACCCGATAGCCACGCGCCTCCAGCGCCGCGTCCAGGTCCTCCTCGCCCGCGCGCACCATGAAGAGCGGGGCCTGACCCATCGCGCGCATGGCGTCCTCGGCCTTCGCGATATCGGCTCCGGGTTCCGCGCGGGTCGCGGCGGAGACGCGCTTGCCGCCGCCCGCACCGTCGCGCAGGGTCCAGCCGTCCTGCTGCCAGGTCCGGGCCGGCGGCCAGGTCGCCTCGCTCAGATCGTAGAGGCGCCTCGCCGAAACGCTCATTCCGGGAAGGCCTCGGACAGCAGTGCCATCGCCGCGTCCAGTTGCCGGGGGTCTGTTCCGCGGATCACCACATTGGCGCCGTGCCGTCCGTCCTGATGAAAGGGGTAAGACCCGATGGACAGTTCCGGGTGGGCGAGAGCGATCTGCGACAGCGGTCCCGCGATCTCGCCCTCCGCCCGGTCGATGCGTCGGGTCCGGCTCTGTACCGGCACCCCGCCGGTCAGTCCGGGCAGAACGCTCTCCACCATCGCCTGGAAAATCGCTGGAACGCCGGCCATGACATGCACGTTGCCGATGGAGAAGCCGGGCGCCGTGGAGACCGGGTTGTCGATCAGGGCGGCGCCATCGGGGATTCGCGCCATGCGCAACCGGGCCTCGTTCAGTTCGGTGCCCGTCCGCGCGTAATGCGCCTCCAGCAACGCGCGGGCATCCTCTCGCACATCGATATGCACCCCGAACGCCTCGGCCACGCTGTCGGCTGTGATGTCGTCATGGGTGGGCCCGATGCCCCCGCTGGTGAAGACATGGTCATAGCGCTCCGACAGCGCCCGGACCGCCTCCACGATCGCCGACCGCACATCGCTTACGATCCGCACTTCGCGCAGGTCGATGCCGTGGCGCGTCAACTCGCCCGCAAGGTGATGCATGTTGGAATCGCGCGTGCGCCCGGACAGGATCTCGTCCCCGATCACGAGCATCGCGGCGGTGGGGTTGGGCATCCCTCGCTCCTTGATTGGTCCCTCGCACCGGTATAGGGCCCGGCTTATGCGCTTTCAAACCGATCTTGTGCCCGGCCGGCTGATCCGCCGCTACAAACGGTTCCTCGCCGACTGCGCGCTCGACGACGGGCGCGAGGTCACGGCCCATTGCGCCAACCCTGGTTCGATGCTGGGCCTGGCCGAACCCGGCACGCGCATCTGGCTGGAACCCAATGACGATTCACGGAAAAAGCTGAAATGGGGCTGGCGGCTGGTCGATCACGGCGGCGGGCATTTCACGGGTGTCGACACCTCTGTGCCAAACCGGGCCTTGCGCGAGGCGTTGCAGGCGCGGCAGGTGGCCGCACTGGCCGCCTACGGCTCCGTCCGGGCGGAAGTGAAACACGGCCCGGGGAGCCGCATCGACTTCCTGCTCACCGAGCCCGGGCTGCCCGACGCCTGGGTGGAGGTGAAATCGGTCACCCTGTCGCGCCGCTCGGGCCTGGCCGAGTTC
>CBDUPF010000356.1:0-3458 GCA_965369035.1 uncultured Aliishimia sp. | reverse complement strand
GCCGGAAAGGGTCAGGAGCAACCGATGAAAGTAGAGCGGTGCGGCCTCAGGTGTCAGGTCCAGCGCCTGACAGGCCTCGGCGAAAGTGGCGCGCGCGTCCGTCGGCAACGCCGCCACGCGCGCCGCGAAGCCGGTCAGGCCCGCAAGACCGGGCGTCAGGTCGCGGCTGGCATAGGCCCGCCACGACGACCAGACTCCGGCGTCCGGTGCCGGCCAGAACGCCTGTCCGCGGTCGAAATGCGCGGCCGCCCAGTGACCGATGCGTTCCTCGATGAGGGCCGGCCAATCGACGCGATCATTCCGCTGCGCAAGGTCCGCGATCGTCGGAAGCGGCGCAAGACCTTTGTCAGCCTGCTTTGCGGCGCGGATCAGGGCTTCGGGGTGGAGTCCATGTGCCGCCGCGGCCGCCGAGAGATCTTCCGCGGTCACCTCGCCTGCATCAATCATGGTCGCCACGGTCTCGCGCGGCAGAAACATCCGCCCCCCTCCGGCACGGGCCACCCGGGCGGCTGCGATCACGCGGTTCTCACCCGTCTGTCCGAGCCAGGGATTGACGGCAACGGTGGCCTCGAGCGGGAAGGCCGGCGGTATCTGCCGCATGGCCTCTTCTGCCGCTGCAAGAAGCTCGAGTACCTGGCCGGGCCAGTTCATGTGCGTGTTCATTGGATCGCTCCGGGCTTGGGGGTCCAGCGGCCGGAAAGCCGTTCCGAGACCGCGTTGAGGTAGAGGCCGTTCATCAGGTGCACGCGTAGCCCCGCCGCCGCCGGATGCCCGGCCCAGAGCGGAAAGGTCGTCTGTGCAACCGCAGCGACGGCAAAACTGACAAGGGCGAGGACGATCGTCGCCCAGATCAACCCGTCGGGCGGCGGGGGTGGCGGTAGTGTGCCCGCAGAGATCCATGTCGCCCCCTGCTGCAAGGCAAAGTAGGCAACGGTCGCCGCGACCGAGAGCGCGACGGTTCGCCAGGCGAGCGCGCGGGGCGCGAGGTCCGCGAGCCCCTGGGCGATCAGGTAGACCACGCCGAAAATGAGGATCGCGCCGAGGGCGATTGTCTGCGGCGGTTTCGAAGTGATCCCGAACGCAAGCCCGACGATGACGTAGAGCCCGAGCGCGAGACCAAAGGCGCGCGCCACGGCGACGAGACCGGGCACTGCGACGGGCCCCGGCCGCCGGATCGACGCCACCTCCTTTACCGCCCCGCCCGAGGCGAGGAAGGCATGCGCCTTGTACAGCGAGTGGGCCACGATGTGCAGGAGCGCCAGCGGGAAGAGCGCGAGCCCGCATTGCAGAACCATGAAGCCCATCTGCGCGCAGGTGGACCATGCGAGGGCCGTCTTTACCGCCGGCTGGGTCAACGCCACCGCGGCCCCGAGGAGCGCGCTGAAGCCGCCGACAAGCGCTAGACCCGCCAGCACGCCCGGCGCCGCGACGATGACGTCGGCGAACCGGATCAGGAGGAACCCGCCCGCATTCACCACGCCGGCATGCAGCAGCGCAGAGACAGGCGTCGGCGCTTCCATGACCTCGGTCAGCCAGCCATGCGTCGGCACCAGTGCGGATTTGAAGATCGCCGCGATCGCGAGCGTCAACGCAGCCAGCCACAGGAAGCCCGCACCCTCACCTGCCTTTGCCGCCGCGTTGATCGTGGCAATGTCGGACGTGCCGAAGCCGGCAATCAGGATGCTGCCCGCCATCAGCAGTGCCGCACTCGCCACGATCCCGCTCAGTGCCTTCTTCCGCGCCGCCCGGCGTGCGCGCGGGCGCTCCGGGTAGAAAAGGAGCAGGCGGTTGAGGGCAAAGCCGGTCCCGACCCAACCGAGGACGAGTTGCACGATGTTGCCGGCGCTGACGAGCAGGAGAACGCAGGCAACGGTCGCCGCCATCCAGGCCATGAAGGCGGGCTGCCGCATTTCCCCGTCCAGCGCCACGCGCGAAAAGCGCAGGACCACCCAGCCGACGAAGGCGACCGTCAGGCACATCGACACGCTGACCGGATCGACCCGCGCCGAAAGGCCGATCGAGGCGATCCCGAGAAGCGGGCTCGTCGACGGGCCGGACATCGCGAGATCGAGCGCGGCAAGTGCCGCGACAGCCAGTGCTGCGAGCGCCGAGAACTCGGGCAAGCGCAGGCGCCAACCTGTACGGTCGGGGGGAGACAGGTGCATCGCGAGGGCGGAGCCGATCAGTGCGAGCGGGGCGAGCAGCAGCAGGTAGTTCATTGGACTCCTCCGGAACCGGGTTTCCGGACGATGTAAAGAGGCGCGTTGTTGAAGAAAAATACATTGTCTGGATCGGTGCGTTCGCTTTAATAGAACGATATGCGGCTCAACTATCACCACCTCAGATATTTTCAGGAGGTCGCCAGGGAGGGGAACCTGACCCGTGCTGCGGCACGTTTGAACCTGTCCCAATCCGCGCTCTCGACCCAGATCCGCTCGCTCGAGGAACGGCTCGGGCACGCCCTGTTCGCGCGCACCGGCCGGGCGATGATCCTGACAGAGGCGGGACAGATCGCGCTCGATCATGCGGAGCGCATCTTCGACGTCGGCGACGATCTCGTCGCCACTCTGACCGCGAGCGGCTCCGCGAAAGCGCCCCTGCGCGTGGGCGCATTGTCGACGCTGTCCCGGAACTTCCAGCTTCGTTTCCTGCGCCCGGCGCTGGCAAAGAACGTCGAATTGGTTCTGTCGTCGGGAAACAGCCAGACGCTGTTGAGATCGCTGGAGAATCTCGCACTCGACGTGGTGCTACTGACCGATCCGCCGCCGCGCGAGGCATTCCCGAATCTGGTCGCGCACCGTATTGCCGAGCAACCGGTCGGCATTCACGGCCGGCCCGATCGGTTCGCCTACGACACGCTCGCGGAGCTGCTGACGACGGAGCCGGTGATCCTTCCGACCGAAAGTTCGATCAGGACCGGGTTCGAAAGCCTTGTTGCCCGGCTTGCCGTCACACCAAGGATCGCCGCGATCGTCGATGACATGGCGATGGTCCGTCTTCTTGCGCGGGACGATGTCGGCCTGGCGATCACACCGGCGGTCGTGGTTGCCGACGAACTGGCGCAGGGCCTGCTGGCGAGCGCACCGTTTCCGCTGGACGTCGTCGAGAGCTTCTATGCCGTCACCGCACCGCGAACCTTTCCGCATCCCATGCTTGGACAACTCATCGGTCCGTGGATCGATCCGAATTCTGAGTGAACCATACATGCCGATAGTCCGGTAACAGCAAGGGAGGGTCCTTGCCCGGGACATGCCGATCAACGGCGAAATCGTCGATCTCGACGGCATGATCGAGCCCATCGTCAAGGATATCGTGTACCGAGTGTTCACGGAGTTCGCCGGTTGGCCGCCCTTTTCCGGGGCTGTCGCCGGAGGAGTCGTCGCATACGGAAGGCAACAGATAAGTATGCCTCCGGTGGAGGCCGTCTGACGGGGTTTCAGCGTCGGTGCTAAGTCCGA
>CBDUPF010000355.1:0-3487 GCA_965369035.1 uncultured Aliishimia sp. | reverse complement strand
GGCCGTTCCAGCGGCGATAGCTCATGGGCCGGCCCTTGAACCCGGCAAGCTCGAATGCGTCCGACAGGATGAAGTCGCGCAGCGTGGCGGGTTCGCTGCTGTTGGTACGCGTCACGGCCTCGCCCAGCGTGCGCATCGCGGCCCAGGCGGCGTAATCCTGCGGGCGCATGTCGCGGCCCGCGGCCTCCTCGAACCGGCTTTGCAACTGCGCGGCGCCCCATTGCTCCACCACGCGCGACCAGGCGACGGGCCGCAGCCCTTCGGAACCGGCGACGGGGCGGGGATGCCAGGTGTTGTAGGCGATGTAGGGGCCGAAGTCGCCCAGTTCGTCGGCCACCAGCATCACGTCGTGATCGCCAAGGTCCTGGGTGAAGAGCGGAACCTCCTGCGACGCGTTGCGGCGCATGTCGGCATCGAAGACCCAGGACTTCTCGGCCCGGATCTCCAGCCCGAATTTCCTGGCCGAGTCTTTCAGCGCGGCTGCAAAGGCCACGTCCTGCGGCTTGTCGCCGGACACCAGCACGAGGTCGGTCCAGCGCCTGCTTTGCAGGAACTGCATCAACGCGTCGCTGCGCATGTTCTCGGAAGGTACGGAGTGAAAGACGTTCGCGCGGCAGTCCTCTGCGCGCAGCCGCTTGTCGCCGGCACTCGCGTTGAACAGCACGGCGCCCTTCGCTTCGCGCAGGTCCGCGATGTCGAGCAGCACCTCCGCCGGGGCATCCAGGATCAGGTAGGGCGTCACCTGCAGCGCCTCCCGCGCGGCGAAAATCGGATTGCTGCCTTCCGGCACCTCCACCACGTTCAGGCTGAAGTCGTGCCCCATGAAGCGCCCGGTGGTCAGATTGTCCGACAGCCCGAGTTGCGCACCCGCGATCCCGAGGTCCTCGGGCACGGGATCGAGGTTGGACAGCACGGGCGGCAGGGGCGTGGCAACCCGAAGGTAGGTCACGGGCAACTGCAACTCCGCCGCGGCAACGGCGGGCAGGCTCAGCAAGGCCAGGACGGTCCGGATCATGCGCATGGGCGTCTCCTCTCCGCTGCCGAATAAACGCGCGCCCACTCGTCCTGAACATAGGACTTTGGTCGCGAAACCCGGCCTGCTTCAACCAAGGTCGCATATCGCTGACCGACCCTGCCGCGTTAAGAGCGGGGAAATTGCGGATGCAAGGAGGACACCGATGGCACTTTCGCGACCCGCTGCGATCCTGGCTCTGGCACTGGCCGGATCCATGGCGCTGGCACATGGCGACGTGGCGCCGCAACCCGTGAATACAGACGCCCTCCCGGATGTCGACGAGGAGTGGCTGACCGAAAACCCCTACCGCGACATGGGCGAGGAGGTCTGGACAGCCGCGATCGAGATCGGCGATTCGGGCTACAACCAGAACTGCGCCCGGTGTCACGGCCTGGGCGTCGTGTCGGGCGGTCTCGCCCCGGATCTGCGCTATCTCGAGGCGGAGGAATACGGGGACGAATGGTACATCGAACGTTTCCGCGAAGGGTACACGCAGAATGGCGTCACCAAGATGCCGGCCTTCGGCGAGCTGCTGGGCCAGAAGGCCGCCTGGGCGATCCGCACATATATCGAGACGCGGCCCGACGATGGCGCGATGGACGACCACACACCGCGCCTGAAGGAGATCCGGGATCAACTGGCCGCGGTTTCCGGCGAAGGCAGCGCCGAACTGGAACCGCTGCGCGAGGAGTTGATCGAGATCGCGGCGACTATCGAGACCGCCTCGGGCGCCCCGGTGGCCGACAGCGTCGCGCGCCGCGCCGCACTGCTGATCGGCGGGGAGACCCCGGATCCGGCGACCGCGGCCGAGCAACTCACCATCGGCTTGTCCGCGGCTCACTGACTGCGGACAAGGGGCACATGATCCGTCGCATCGCTCTCTACTCCCTGTTGGGGCTGGGTTTGCTGGCACAGGCGGCCTGGGCCCGGTGTGCGGATCATGTGCCCCAACCCAAACCCCAGAACGCCAGCCGCGACATCGTGGGGGCCGACCTCGATACCATCCTCGAGCGCGGCTACATAGAATTCGCGGCATATGCCGATTTCCCCCCGTGGTCCTGGGAACAGAACGGAAAACCGGTCGGCGTGGATATCGAGATCGGCCGGATAATCGCCGACGACCTCGGTGTCGAGCCGCGATTCCGGCTGGTGGCGGCCGGCGAGAACCTGGAGGCGGATCTGAGGAACTGGGTCTGGCAGGGACCGGTGGTGTCCGGTCGTGTGGCAAACGTGATGCTGCATGTGCCCTATGACAGCGAATTCGCCTGCCGCATCGAACAGGTCGTCTTTACCGGACGCTACCATGTCGAGGAGGTGGCAATCGCCTATCGTCGCGACGCGTATCCCGACGACCCGCCGGTGCCGGCCTATTTCCGGTTCGATACCGTGGCCGTCGAAAACGATTCGATCGCCGATTTCTATCTCACCTCGTTTCCCGGCGGACAACTGGCGCGCAACCTGCGCCGATATCCGACGGTCGTCGCCGCGATGGTCGCGCTCGACACGGGCGAGACGATGGCGGCCATGGGGCCGCGTGCGCAGCTCGAGCATGGTCTGACCGACCGGCTTGATATCCATGCGCCGCCGCTGCCCGGGTTCGCCGTGGGCAGATGGACCAACGGGGTGGCGGTGCATTTCGCCTACCGTGCGCTGGCCTACGCGGTCGAGGACGCGATGGCGGCCGCGATCGGTGACGGGCGGATGGCCGCGATCTTCGAACGCTACGGGCTCACGTTCAGCCCGCCGGAACTCAGGTGACCCCGCCGGGATCAGCCCCGCGCGCCTGGGCCGCGACTTACGCCCAAGGTCTAATAGGCGCGGTCCGACTCACGTCGTAGCGTGCTCGTAACGAACAGGAGACCCGACAGATGGACCTTTCCGATTCCCGTGTTATCGCCGCACCCCGCGCCCAGGTCTGGGCCGCGCTCTTGTCACCCGAGGTCCTGAAGGAGTGCGTCCCCGGCTGCCAGGAAATGACCGGCAGCCCCGAGGATGGGTTCGAGGCCGTGGTCGTTCAGAAGGTGGGTCCCGTGAAGGCGACCTTTCGCGGCGCAGTGACCTTGTCGGACATGGTGGAGCCGGAAAGCCTGACACTTTCGGGCGAAGGCAAGGGCGGTGCCGCGGGCTTTGCCAAGGGCGGCGCCAACGTGACGCTCGAGGAGCTGCCGGAGGGCACGAAGCTTTCCTACGTGGTCGAGGCCAAGGTCGGCGGCAAGCTCGCGCAACTCGGCAGCCGCATCATCGACGGCTTCGCGCGCAAGATGGCCGACCAGTTCTTCGAACGGTTCCAGCAGGCCGTCGAAGGACCCGCGGAGGAGACCGGCGAAGCAAGCGGAGCGGAGGCCGCCGAGGCCCCGGCGCCCGAGAAAAAGAGCTGGCTGAAGCGCGCCTTCAGCAGTTGAAACACAAGCGATGCAGGAGGACGATGATTGATGGAAGTTGAGCTTGAGGTGAATGGTCGTGTTGTGCGTG
>CBDUPF010000354.1:0-3516 GCA_965369035.1 uncultured Aliishimia sp. | reverse complement strand
CCGACAAGATGACGGCGGACGCGCTGGCCGCCACCATCGCTGCGGAGGAGACGCACGGCGTGCACGGGCCACAGCGAGGTCCCGTGTCGATCACGCAGGTGACGGAACGCGGCGGTGTCTACGCTCTCGATGTGCTGCGCGGGCTTTGCGACGTGGCGAAGGAGAGCGGGTTGCCCGTGCATCTCGACGGCGCGCGATTCGCCAATGCGCTCGTCGCTCTGGGTTGCACCCCGGCGGAGATGACATGGAAGGCCGGTGTCGACGCGGTCAGTTTCGGCGCCACGAAGAACGGTGCGATGGGGGTCGAGGCTGTGATCTTCTTCGATCCCGCCCACGCGTGGGAGTTCGAGTTGCGGCGCAAGCGGGGGGCGCATCTGTTCTCCAAGCACCGTTACCTTTCGGCACAGATGCAGGGCTACCTCGCCGAAGATCTCTGGACCACATCCGCCCGGCAGGCCAACGCAGCGGCGAAGGAACTGGCCACCGGCCTGCAGGCCCGGGGGGCGGAGTTCCTGCACCCGGTCGAGGCCAACATGATCTTCTGTTCCTTTCCCCGCAGGGTCCATCGGTCGCTGCACGATTCCGGGGCGCGCTACTACGTCTGGTCCGGAACGCTCGATGGCGACGACCCCGAGGAGATGCTGACCGCCCGGCTGGTTTGCGACTGGTCGGCGACCGAGGAGTCCATCAAGGCGTTCCTCTCGCACTTCTGATCCGGAACAGACGCTTAGCCTGCGGTCTTCAGAAAACGCATGAACAGATCCGCCGTCTCCGCGGAATGGGTCATCGGGGCCATGTGACCCGCGCCCGCGATCACCGCCTCGCGCGCATCCGGAAGCCGTCGGGCCAGACCCGCATTGACAGTCCGGATCGCCGCGGGGCTGTCGGAACCGCGGATCAGCAGACAGGGCGCGCGCACCCGACCCAGCCGCGGAATGATGCCCGACGTATCGTCATACACGACACCGGCCGCCGCGGGCAGAACCCGTACGGCCCGCACCATCGCGTCGCGCGACCCCTGCCCCAGATCGGCCCAGCGACGTCCATCACCCCAGGCCCGGTTGAAGGCACGCGCGGCCTCCGCCCAGTCGCCAGCCTCGATCTTGCCGGTAAAGTCCGATTCCGTCGCCATCAGCTCGGCATAGGCCCCCGGGTCGTCCGCCTTGGCCACCGCCATCAGCACCGGCTCGATCACGGTCAGCGTGCGCACAAGGTCCGGACGCTCGACCGCGATCCGCAACGCCGTGAGGCCGCCAAAGGAGTGACCGATCACGTCCATCGGCACGTCAAGGCACGACAGCGCGGCGGCCAGCACGGTATCCGCAAAGTCCCGACCTGCGTCGAGATCGGGACTGTGCCCATGGTTCGGCATGTCGGGTGCGATGAACGTCACCGCCTCCCCCGCGTGACGGACCATCCCCGCCCAGGCCCGGGAGTAGGCCAGCGTGCAGTGCAGCGCCAGCACCGGGCGCGGCCCCTGCCCCATGCGTGCGATGTGCGGAACGAACCCGGGTTGCGGCGTCACAGCTTCCCGGCCAGATGCAGATCGAGATCCTCCAGGCTGTCCTGACCCCAGAACCGCTGGCCGCCATCGACGACGTAGAAAGGCGCGCCGAAGACACCCGCGCTCACCGCATCCTCGAGATTGGCGGCATAGGTCTCCGCCCCTGCCAACAGACCGCTGTCTGCCAGTCCGGGGTCGAAGCCTGCGTCCTTCAGGCAGGTCTTGACCACGCTGTCCTCGGCGATGTCCTTCTCCTCCGCCCAGACGGCCCGGGTGAAACCGTGCACAAGCTCCGCCAGATCGCCACCGCCTGCCTGGGCGGCCGCAATGATCGCATAGCTGGACGGCGCGGCATTGGTCGGCCAATGCGCCGGTTGCAGGTGGAAGGGCATCCCAAGCTTCTTGGCGGTCCTCAGCAGCGACTGGGCCCGGTATTCCTTGCGGCTCTCGTGGCGGTCCTTGGGTGACACGCCGCCGGTCCGGCCGAACAGCGCCATGATGTCCACGGGCTTGTAGGCTATGGTCGCGCCATGTTTGCGCGCCACACCCTCCATCCGTGTACCCGCGAGATAGGTAAACGGTGAAATCGTGGAGAAATAGTAATCGATATGTGCCATCTGGCGCTCCCGCAGATCGTTTGTCTTTGCCGGACCGTACGGCCGTGTTAAGCGGTGTCAACCGTAACGATTCTGTCATGTTTGCCGCTGTACGGGGGATACTCTGATGGCCAGCGTTTCCGAGCCGAAGCTGATTGCCGGCAATTCGAACCAACCCCTTGCACAGGCGATCGCGCGGCGCATGACGATGCTGCGTGGGGCGCGCGTCGGTCTCTGCGACACGCGGGTCGAACGCTTCAACGACGGTGAGATCTTCGTCGAGGTTTACGAGAATGTGCGCGGCGAGGACATGTTCATCATCCAGTCCACGTCGAACCCGGCGAACGACAACCTGATGGAGCTGGTGATCATGTCCGATGCGCTGCGGCGATCATCGGCCAGCCGTATCACCGCGGTGATCCCCTATTTCGGATATGCGCGCCAGGACCGGCGGACCAAGGCGCGTACGCCGATCTCTGCCAAGCTCGTGGCCAACATGCTGGTCGGCGCCGGGATCGAGCGGGTTCTGACCATGGACCTGCACGCGGCCCAGATCCAGGGGTTCTTCGACATACCCGTCGACAACCTTTATGCCTCCCCGGTCTTCGCGCTCGACATCGTGAACGAATTCAGGGGCCGGATGAAGGACCTGATGGTGGTTTCCCCGGACGTGGGCGGCGTGGCGCGTGCCCGCGAACTGGCCAAGCGTATCAACTCGCCCCTCGCCATCGTCGACAAGCGGCGCGAAAAGGCCGGCGAAGTCGCCGAGATGACCGTGATCGGCGACGTGTCCGGCAAGACCTGTCTGATCGTCGACGACATCTGCGACACTGCCGGCACGCTGTGCAAGGCTGCGGAAGTGTTGATGGAAAACGGCGCGAAGGAAGTGCATTCCTATATCACCCATGGCGTAATGTCCGGACCGGCCGTCGAGCGCGTGACGAAATCCGTGATGAAGTCCCTTGTCATCACCGACACGATCGAACCCACGGAGAAGGTGAAGGCCGCGAAGAACATCCGCGTGGTCCCGACCGCGCCGATCCTGACCCAGGCGATCCTCAACATCTGGAACGGCACCTCGGTCAGTTCTCTTTTCAACGCCGACACACTGAACCCGATCTACGACGGGCTCTACGCCGCGGAGTAGAACGCGCGGCTTTGCCGAGCGCGAGTTGCAGGAGGGATGGTCAGATCCGTCCCCGTGGCGGCCTGATCTCCGCCGACACAACTGCTGATCCGCGGTCTGCCCTGAGCGGGAGCAAAGGCAGAGACCTACCTCGTCGGTGCCCCGTTGAATTGCTCCGGACGCGAAATCCGGCCTTCTGGATTCCCGGCCAACGCGTCCCCTGGACAGCCCACCAATGAAAAAGGCCCTACCTTTTGGCAGGGCCCGATCCGTTACGCTTGGGAGTGGGT
>CBDUPF010000353.1:0-3539 GCA_965369035.1 uncultured Aliishimia sp. | reverse complement strand
GCCACGCTCTGCGGCGAGGGCGACGAGGTGATCCTGCCGACGCCCTGGTATTTCAATCACAAGATGTGGCTCGACATGTCGGGCGTGCGGGCCGTGCCGCTGCCCACCGGATCGGACCTGCAACCCGAACCGGAAGTGGCCGAGGCGCTCGTCACCGAACGGACCCGCGCCATCGTGCTGGTCACGCCGAACAACCCGGGCGGGGTGGAGTACGCACCCGAACGGCTGACCGCCTTCCGTGATCTGGCGCGGCGCGAGGGGCTCGCGTTGATCGTCGACGAAACCTACCGCGATTTCCATGCGCTGCCGGGTGCGCCGCACGACCTCTTTGCCGATCCCGATTGGGACGACACGCTGATCCACCTCTATTCCTTCTCCAAGGCCTACCGGCTGACCGGGCACCGGGTGGGCGCCATCGTTGCCTCCACCGCGCGGCTGGCGGAGGTGGAGAAGTTCCTCGACACGGTGACCATCTGCCCCGCCCAATTGGGCCAGATCGCAGCACTCCGGGGGATCGAAACCCTGGGCCAGTGGCTCGCCGGAGAGCGGGACGAGATCCTGGCGCGCCGCCGCGCCATCGCCGACGGCTTCGCGCCGCTCGAGGCCAAGGGCTGGACGCTGATGGGGCTGGGCGCCTATTTCGCCTATCTCCGCCACCCGTTCGAGACGCCCTCGGACAAGCTCGCGCCGGAGCTTGTGCACAGCGCGGGCATGCTCTGCCTGCCGGGCACCATGTTCCACCCCGCCGACGCGGCTGCCGGGTGGGCCGAGCTGCGCGTCGCCTTCGCCAACCTGGACGTGGACGGCATCGGGCAACTCTACGAACGGCTCACCGCGCTCTAGAGCGGGTCAGTTCAAGCTTGCGCCGAAGGATGCCGTGCGAACCAGTCGACTATGGCCGGCATCTCGCGTTCGAACCCGCCCGGGATGAAGACGTTGAGCAGCCGCGCAGTCTGCTGCGTCCGGTTGCGGAAGTCATGCGTGACCCCCGCCGGAATCCGGATGAACGCGCCCGTCTCGAACGCCTTCCATGCGTCGCCGACAAGGAGTTCCGGCGCCCCTTCGAGCACGACGAAAACCTCGTCATTTGCCGGGTGACTGTGAGCACCGACCCCGTCCTGACCCGGCGCGAGGATCCATTCCGACACGCTGTAGGTCGCGCCCGTCTCCTCCTCGTCCGCCTTGAAGAGCGCGGTCAGCCTGCCCATCTCGTAGCGCCGTCCGCCGCCGGGCGGCAGTTCGATCACCTTGCGCAGTCCTTTGCTGGGGTCGTCGGTGGTCATGGTCGGTCTCGCGCTGCTGATTAAGCCAACACTGCACCATGTCATCAGACACCGGCAAGCCGTGCAGGAGTCGGGCACGGGACTTGCAGGAAACGCGGGGTGAAAGCGCGAACTTGTGCGCTTGCTCCTGCGCGGCGGGTGACATATTGAAGCCGAAATCCAACGACCGCACACAACGACAGAGAGCGTTAATGGCCAGATCCTCGAGCATGTCCAAAACCGCCGTCTGGGTCTTGCTGGGCCTTCTTATTCTGGGCCTTGCCGGGTTCGGGGCGACGAACATGGGCGGCAGCATCCGCAATGTCGGATACGTGGGCGACAAGCCGATCACCACGCAAGCCTATTTCCTGGCGGTGCAGCGCCAGTTGAACCAGATCCGCGAGCAGACACAGGAGCCCGTGACCTTCGCCGACCTGCGCGACTACGGGCTTGACCAGGCGGTGCTGCAGCAACTCGTGATGCTCCGCGCGCTGGATCACGAGGCGACCCAGATGGGGCTGTCGGTGGGTGACGAGAACATCCGCGACCAGATCCTCGACATCGGCGCGTTCCAGGCCGTTGACGGGAGTTTCGACCGGGAAGCCTATGCCTTCGCACTGGAACGCCAGGGGCTGAGCGAGGAGGAGTTCGAGAGCAGCCTGCGGGACGAGACTGCCCGCACGCTCCTGCAGAGCGCGGTGGTGAATGGCGTGCGGATGCCCGGCGTCTTTGCCGAGGCGCTGGTGGACTACGCCGGCGAGACGCGCAGCTTTACCTGGGCACGGCTCGATCCCGCGGAACTCGAGACGCCGCCGGCGCCCGCGACGGAGGACGAATTGCGGGCCTATTACGAGGCCAACACCGACCGGTTCATGCTGCCGGCGACAAAGCGGATCACCTATGCCTGGGTGACGCCGGAAATGCTGGCCGACCAGGTGGAACTGGACGAGGACGCGCTGAAGCAGGCCTACCAGGATCGCCTCGACGAGTTCTCGCAGCCCGAACGGCGGCTGGTGGAACGGCTGGTGTTTTCCGACGAGGAGGCCGCCGACAACGCCGCGGCGCAACTGGAGGCGGGTGGAACCACCTTCGAGGCACTGGTGGAGGAGCGCGAACTGTCGCTCGAGGATATCGACATGGGCGATGTCGGACGACTGGAACTCGACGCCGCGGGCGAGGCCGTGTTCGGCGCCGAGGTCGGTGACATCGTTGGCCCCCTGCCCACGTTGCTGGGACCCGCGCTGTTCCGGGTGAACGGCATCCTGCCCGCGCAGAACGTCAGCTACGAGCAGGCGCTGCCCGACCTGCGCGAGGAGGTTGCGCTGGACCGGGCCCGCCGGATCATCGACCAGCAGGCGGAAAGCTATGACGACCTGCTGGCCGGGGGCGCGACGCTGGAAGAGCTGGCCCAGGAAACCGACATGGACCTGGCTCGGATCGACTGGTCCGAGGAAAGCGGCGAGGAGATTGCCGCCTACGAGGAATTCCGCCGGGCGGCGGAAGCGCTGACGACCGAGGATTTCCCGCAGATCGAGATATTGGAGGACGGCGGCGTCTTTGCCATGCGGCTCGACGAGGAACTGCCCGAACGCCCCGAACCCTTCGAGGACGCGCGCGACGCTGTTGCGGAGGCCGTGGCGACGGACCGCGCAGAGGCCGCCCTGAGCGAACGCGCCGAGGACCTTGTGGCACAGATCGCCGAGGGCACCGGGTTCGATGAACTGGGCCTGACCGCGACGGTGGAAGAGGGGCGCACGCGCGGCGCCTTCATTCCCGGCACGCCGTTCCAATTCCTCGAAACGGTCTTCGGGATGGAGCCGGGCGAGGTTCGCACCGTCTCCGGGAACGGGCTGGTCACGATCGTCCGGCTGGACGGCATCACCCCCGCCAAAGACGGAGAAGAGGAACGCGCATTGCGCCAAAACCTTCAGGCGCGGCTTGACCAGGCACTCGCACAGGATCTGTTCGCGATCTTCGCCAATGACGTGGCGCTACGCGCCGAAACGCGGATCGACCAGCAAGCCGTCAACGCGGTCAACTCGAATTTCCAGTAGACCATGGTGCTGATCCCCGAATTCGACGATTTCGCGGCCGCCTATGACGCCGGAGAGAACCAGATCGTCTATACCCGCCTTGCCGCCGATCTCGACACGCCCGTGTCGCTGATGCTGAAGCTGAGCGGGGCGGCGGAAAACGCCTTCATGCTGGAATCGGTGACCGGTGGCGAGGTGCGCGGGCGCTATTCGATCATCGGGATGAAACCCGACCTGATCTGGC
>CBDUPF010000352.1:0-3552 GCA_965369035.1 uncultured Aliishimia sp. | reverse complement strand
CGGAGACGTCCTTGGAATTGTGATCGGGGCGGTGTTCATCTTTGTGGCGGCCGTCCTGCCATCGAGCCTGACAGGCTCGAACGACAGGGCACACGTTCCCGCCGAGTAGTAGGGTCCGATCACGATCCGCGACCGCCCCCGGACTTGCTCCGGGGGCGCGTCAGGCCGCAAGCCCCTTGCGGCCCATGTCCAGAAACTTGCGTCGTCGGCCGGACACCAGGTCCTCCGGCGATTTTTCCGACAGTTCGTCCAGCAGCCCGGCAAGGGCGTCGCGCACATTGTCGATGGTGGCCGTCTTGTTGCGATGCGCGCCACCCTTCGGTTCCTTGATGATGCGGTCGATCACGCCCAATCCGTGCAGGTCCTGCGCGGTCAGACGCAGCGCCTCCGCAGCCTCGCGCATCTTCTCCGAATCCTTCCACAGGATCGAAGCGCATCCCTCCGGCGAGATCACCGAATACACGGAGTGTTCCAGCATCGCCACCCGGTTCGCCGTCGCGAAAGCCACCGCCCCGCCGGAGCCGCCCTCCCCGATGATGATCGAGACCAGCGGCACGCCGATCTGCAGGCATTTCTCGGTCGCCCGCGCGATCGCCTCGGATTGGCCGCGCTCCTCCGCGCCCTTGCCAGGATAGGCCCCCGGCGTATCGACCAGCGTCACCACCGGGATCCCGAACCGGTCGGCCAGATCCATCAGCCGGATCGCCTTGCGATACCCCTCGGGCCGGGCCATGCCGAAATTGTGCTCTATCCGGGTGCGCGTGTCGTTGCCCTTCTCGTGTCCGATAACCACGACGGGCCTGTCGTCGAAGCGCGCGAGACCGCCCAACACCGCGTGGTCGTCGGCAAAGTTCCTGTCCCCCGCCAGCGGCGTGAACTCGGTGAACAGCGCGTCCACATAATCCTTGCAGTGCGGACGTTCCGGGTGCCGTGCCACCTGGCATTTCCGCCAGGGCGACAGCGACTTGTAGAGATCGCCCAGCATCGCGGCCGCCTTCGCGTCCAGCGCGGCGGCTTCGCGGGTGATGTCCTTGGCCTCCTCCGACGACCGGGCGATTGCGCGCAGTTCCTCCGCCTTGCCCTCGATCTCGGCAAGCGATTTCTCGAAATCCAGATATTGCGTCATGTTTTCACCCCGGAACCCATCGGTGCTGCCCTATATGGCAGCCTTCCCGGGGCACTTCAATCAGGCCAGCAGCACCGGCATCAGCGACGCGATCAGCAGCGTGGCCATCGTCCAGTTGAACGTGCGGCGGCGCGCGTGGCTGGTCAGGAACCGCGCCATCTGCTGTCCGACCAGCGTCCAGGTACTGACCGAAGGCAGGTTGATCGCGCCGAAGATCAGCGCCACCACGACGATGGCGAGCATGCTGCGGTCCGGGGCATAGGCGGTGATCGCGGTCAACGCCATTGCCCAGGCCTTGGGGTTCACCCACTGGAAGGCCGCAGCCTGCAGGAAGGTCATCGGACGGCCCCCGGCCCGGCCCTCCGCCGGTCCCGTCGCCGTCGCGATTTTCCACGCCAGCCACAACAGGTAGGCCACGCTGACGACCTTCAGCACGTCATGGGCCAGAGGCCATTCGTCGAACACCCGGATCAGGCCCGCACCCACCAGCAACAGCATGACCGTGAACCCGATCCCGATCCCCAGCATGTGCGGGATCGTGCGGCGAAATCCGTAATTCGCGCCCGACGCCATCAGCATCAGGTTGTTGGGCCCCGGTGTGATCGAGGTGACGAAGGCGAAAAGCGCCAATGCGGTCAGAAGCTCGGTATTCATGGCGCACAATATTTCACTTCACGCCGGACCAATGGTTGCGAAACGCGCAGGATTCGGCGCAAGATCAGCAACAAATGACCGATCTGGACGAAAAATCACGCCAAATATTGCGCATCCTGACCCGACAGGGTCGAATCAGCAATATCGAGCTGGCCGAGCGGGTGGCGCTGTCGCCCTCGGCCACGCTTCGCCGCGTGCAGGAGATGGAGCGGCGCGGGATCATCACCGGCTACCGCGCGCAGGTCGGGCGCGAGGCGATGGGGCTGGGATTCCTCGCCTATCTCGGCGTCGGGCTCAGCCAGCACAACAAGGCCAGCCAGCAGGCGTTCGAACAGGCGATGGCGCGGGCGGACGAGGTCGTCGAATGCCACAACACCACCGGCAACATCGAATACCTGCTGCGCGTCGAATGCGCCGACCTGCCCGCCTACAAGAGCTTCCACACCGACGTGCTGGGCACACTGCCCATGGTCGCGTCGATCACGACCTACGTCATCCTCGGCTCTCCCAAGGACGCGCGCGCCTGATCAGAGCTGCGCCAGAACCTCGTCGGAGGCGTCGAAATTGGTGGTCACGCGCTGCACGTCGTCGTCATCTTCCAGCGCCTCGACCAGCTTCATCAGCTTCTGCATGTTGTCGAGGTCGAGTTCGGTCGTCGTGGTGGGCCGCCACGCGAGCTTCGTGGACTCCGATTCGCCAAGCTCCGTCTCCAGCGCCGCCGCAACCTCGTTCAAATCGGTGTCCGCGCACCAGATCGTGTGGCCGTCCTCGGAGCTTTCCACGTCCTCAGCGCCGGCCTCGATCGCGGCCATCAGCACGGTGTCGGCATCGCCCACATCCGCGGCATAGGTGATCTCGCCCTTGCGCTCGAACATGAAGCCGACGGAGCCCGTCTCGCCCAGGTTGCCGCCGTTCTTGGTGAAGGTGGACCGCACGTTCGACGCGGTTCGGTTGCGGTTGTCGGTCATCGCCTCGACGATCACCGCGACGCCGTTGGGCCCGTAGCCCTCGTAGCGGATTTCCTCGTACTCCTCCGCATCACCGCCCGCGGCCTTCTTGATCGCCCGTTCGATCACGTCCTTGGGGACGGAGTTCGACTTCGCCTCCTTCACCGCCAGGCGCAGGCGCGGGTTCTTGTCCGGATCGGGATCGCCCATCTTGGCGGCGACGGTGATTTCCTTGCTGAGCTTCGAGAACAGTTTCGAACGCGCCGCATCCTGCCGCCCCTTGCGGTGCTGGATGTTGGCCCATTTGGAATGCCCTGCCATGAAACGCTCCTCGATGTGCTGAGATTGGCGCGTTCTATAGCAGGGCAGCGGCGCTGTTCAATCCCTGCCGGGCGCCCCCGCGGGTTGCATCACTACCTGCCGCAGTGATCGCAAGACGACAAGCACGGCGCATTTCTTCGGCTATGCCTGCGCGACATTCCTGCTGATCCTTGGCGGTCTCCTGCTCTGGCACGCGGGCTTCTGGGTCTACGAGGTCGTCGGGCCGCACCGCTGATCGTCGGGACGCGCAAAACCGGTCGACATCCTGAACGGCACCGTTAAACAAACACCATGACCACCGACCAGATCATCCTCTTCTCGCTTTTCGGCGCCGTCTTCGGACTGCTGCTCTGGGGCAAGTTCCGCTACGATCTCGTGGCGTTCACCGCACTCATGGCCGGTGTCGTGCTGGGCGTCGTGCCGACGGAGGCCGCATTTACCGGGTTCGGCCATCCAGCCACGCTTGTGGTGGCGCTGGTGCTGGTGGTTTCCGCCGGGCTGGTG
>CBDUPF010000351.1:0-3567 GCA_965369035.1 uncultured Aliishimia sp. | reverse complement strand
GCACCCGGCGCGCATCGGCCACGTCCGCCTCCGTGCCGCCCACCATCAGGGTCAGTGCGCCGTCAAGCGCCTTGGGCGCACCGCCCGACAGCGGGGAATCGACCCAACGCAGCCCCGCACCCGCTGCCCGCTCCGCCAGTGTGCGAGTCGCCCCGGGGTCGATGGAGGACATGTCGATGACCAGCGTGCCACCCTCGGCTTGCGCGGCCACGCCTTTGGCGCCGAAGACGACCTCCTCGACCGCATCCGCACTGTTGAGAGACAGGATCACGGCGCAAGCACCTGCGCCGACCCCGGCGGGATCGGCGGCACCCAGCGCGCCCTTCTCCACCAACGCCTGCACCTTCGGCGGGTTGCGGTCGAAGACGGTGAGGCGCATGCCCTGCTCCAGCAGCCGCGCGCCGATGGCCTGGCCCATCGCGCCCGCGCCGATCAGTCCGACCTTCGCATCCATCGCATCACCCTCCCTCGTCCCGGCACCCGGGACCCTAGGGCGGGGCCGCGGCGCGCGCAAGGACAGGCGGGGCCGCCGGGCGGGCCTCGACGCTGGACAATCCGGGCACATTCGTTACGCCTAAGACATACACGCCGCGCAGCAGGATGAAGGAGGATGTCATGGCAAAAGTCGCGTTTCTGGGCCTCGGGGTCATGGGCTACCCGATGGCGGGGCATCTGGCGAAGGCCGGACATTCGGTCACGGTCTACAACCGCACCATAGCGAAGGCCGAAGACTGGGTGGCCAAACACGGCGGGTCGCTCGCCGAAACGCCCCGGACTGCGGCTGAGGGTGCGGAATTCGTGATGGCCTGCGTCGGCAATGACGACGACCTTCGCGCAGTCTGCGCGGGCGAGAACGGAGCGTTGGCCGGCATGTCGAAGGGCGCGGTCTTCGTCGATCACACCACGGTATCGGCGTTGGTGACGCGCGAGCTGTGCGCGATCGCCGGCGAGGCGGGTATCGGCTATGTGGACGCGCCGGTCTCCGGCGGGCAGGCCGGTGCCGAGAACGGGATGCTCGTCGTCATGTGCGGCGGCGAACCGGACGTCTATGCCCGGGCGGAACCGGTGATCGACGCCTATGCCAAGCTCTGCAAGCGAATGGGCGAGTGCGGGGCCGGGCAGCTCACCAAGATGGTCAACCAGATCTGCATCGCGGGTCTCGTGCAGGGGCTCAGCGAGGGGTTGCATTTCGCCGAAAAAGCCGGGCTCGACGGGCGCGCGGTGGTCGATGTGATCGGCGGCGGTGCCGCGGGCAGCTGGCAGATGGTGAACCGCTACGAGACGATGCTGGACGACAAGTTCGAGCATGGATTCGCGGTCGACTGGATGCGGAAGGACCTGGGCATCTGTCTGAGCACGGCCAACGAGAACGGGGCGAGCCTGCCGGTCACGGCGCTGGTCGACCAGTTCTACAAGGAAGTGCAGAAGATCGGTGGCGGGCGCTGGGACACGTCCAGCCTGATCAAGCGGCTTCGCGCGCTGGACGGGTGAGGCGCCAAAGCACGCGAGGTCGTTCAAGGGGTCAGCCGTGCATCGGCGGGCCGCGGTACGGCGATGCGGGCTTTGAACGGCCGCGCTTTATGGCTGCCAACGACGTCCGATCTGCGAAGCAGTTACTGGCATCAGCAAATCGCAGTGCCGGGGGGCGGCCCGGCGATGCGCGGCGGTGCTGCGCACCTTGATTCCGCGCACCGCGTTCTGCCCCACAGCCAGCGTTACGCGAGGCTGGGCAGCCACAACACGATCGCCGGGAAGGCCACCAGCAGCGCAATCGTCACCGCATCGGCGATGAAGAACGGCGTCACCCCGCGGAACACGTCCTGGACGGAGATATCCGGTCGCACGCCCGCCACCACGAAGCAGTTGAGCCCGATGGGCGGCGTGATCAGGCAGAACTCCGCCATCTTCACCACCAGGATCCCGAACCAGATCGCGCACATCGGTCCGGACATGCCGAAGGTGCTGTCCGCCGCCGACACCATGTCGCCCCCGTTCAGCGCCATGACCGCCGGATAGACCACCGGCAGGGTCAGGAGCAGCATCCCGATCGCATCCATGAACATGCCCAGCACGGCATAGGCCAGCAGGATCATGATGAGGATCAGCATGGGCGACATCTCGAGCGAGGTGATCCAGTCCGAAAACGCCCCCGGCAAGTCGGCAAACCCCAGGAACCGGACATAGATCAGCACGCCCCAGATGATTGCGAAGATCATCACCGACAGCTTCGCCGTCTCCAGCAGCGCCTCGCGGAACTCGGGCCAGCGCATCCCGCGCCAGACCGCCATCACGAAGACGACGAAGGCGCCGATGGCCCCGCCCTCGGTCGGAGTGCCCCACGCATCGCCGCCGAAGGGGTTGTAGATGAAGACGATGATGATGAAGACCACGAAGAGGATCGGCAGCGCACCGGGCAGCGCAGCGAAACGTTCACGCCACGAGAATCCGCCCACCGCAGGGCCGAAATTCGGGATCACGAGGGCCAGACCGACGATGATGAGCGCATAGACGATCGCCGAGAACACGCCGGGAATGAAACCCGCCAGCAGCAGCTTGCCCACGTCCTGCTCGACGATGATCGCGTAGATCACGAGGATCGCGGAGGGCGGGATCAGGGAGGCGAGCGTGCCGGCGGCGGCAACGACCCCGGCGGCGAAGCGTTTGTTGTAGCCGTTGGCCTGCATTTCCGGGATGGCGATGCGGGCAAAGACGGCGGAGGTCGCGACGGATGCGCCCGATACGGCGGAGAAGCCCGCGGTGGCAAAGACGGTGGCCACGGCCATGCCGCCGGGCACCCACCCCACCCATTTCTTGGCCGCATCGAAGAGCGCGCGCGTGAAGCCCGCGTGATAGGCGAGATAGCCGATCAGGATGAAGGTCGGGATCAGGCTCAGCGCCTGGCTCGCGATCTTGGAGTGCGGCACCTGTCCGGCGGTCTTGACCGCGACCTCCACCGCCCACCAGAACTGGTCGGGATCCATGCCCTTGCGGGCCCAGAAGACCCAGATCAGCCCGACCAGCCCCGCGAATGCGGCGGCGAAGGCCACGCGCATGCCGAGCACGACCATGAGCAGCATGCCCAGCGATACCCAGATTCCGATTTCCGTCTGGGTCATGTGCGGTCCTCCCCGCCGGACACCGCCTCGGCCTCGCGCGCGGCGATGGTGGCCACATCCTCGATCAGCGGGACGGCCACGGCGTGGTTGGTGAGGATGGCGCGAAGATAGCCCCAGAGCTGCAGCAGCAGCCGCAGCGCGAGGATCGAGAAGGCGATCGGCACCAGGATCTTGGCCGGCCAGATCGGCAGCTTGATGTCGATGGTCGAGTCCCGGCTGTAGAGCGGGGCGTTCCAGTCGAAGGACCGGCCGAAATGCGCCCACGACCCCCAGATCAGCAGCAGGATCACCAGCAGGATCAGGAAGGTGGAAACGAACTCCGCGATCCACAGCGCCCGTCCCCGCAGCCGTGACACCAGGATGTCCATGCGGATATGGCCGCCGTCTCGCTGCGCGTAGGAGATGCCCATGAACGCGATGAGCGGCATGGTGACCTCGATCCAGTCGACAT
>CBDUPF010000350.1:0-3586 GCA_965369035.1 uncultured Aliishimia sp. | reverse complement strand
CGGGCAGGGTCTCCTCAATGAGGCCGGCGCGGAGCAGTTCGGCGGTGATCGCGGTCACGGTGGCCGGGCTGAACCCGGTCGCGCGCGAGATGTCGATCCGCGCGATCTGCCCGGCGCGGCGAATCGTGTCGAGAACGCTCAGCCTCCCGGCATCGCGCTGTTCTGCCGACGGTCCTATGCGCTCCTGTCCTCCCAAACTGGCCGTTCCCTGCGGTCTGCGCTGTTGTTCGAAACGATGCGCGAAACGGGTCGGGCAAGTCCAGCATTATTTATTTTGACAACAAAATTAAATGTGGCTACCAATCGGATCATGCCCCGATGCACCGGCGACGGCGCGTGGCGCAGAACACCAGGGAGGACACAACATGAAGCTATTGGGAACGATTTCGGCCGCGGCCCTGCTTGCGGGCAGCGCGGTCTTCGCGCAGGACCTGACCGTAGGGGTCAGCTGGTCCAACTTCCAGGAAGAACGCTGGAAGACGGACGAGGCGGCGATCGTGGGCGCGCTCGACGCGGCCGGGGCGGAGTATATTTCGGCGGACGCGCAATCCTCGTCCTCCAAGCAGCTGTCGGACATCGAAAGCCTGATCGCGCAGGGTGTGGACGCGCTGATCGTGCTGGCGCAGGACGCGCAGGCCATCGGCCCGGCGGTGCAGGCCGCGGCGGACGAGGGCATTCCGGTCATCGCCTATGACCGCCTGATCGAGGACAACCGCGCCTTCTATCTGACCTTCGACAACGTCGAAGTGGGCCGGATGCAGGCCCGCGCCGTGTTCGCGGAGGCGCCCGAAGGCAACTACGTCATGATCAAGGGCTCGCCGACCGACCCCAACGCGGACTTCCTTCGCGGTGGCCAGCAGGAGGTGCTGCAGGAGGCGATCGATTCCGGTGCCATCACCATCGTGGGCGAGGCCTATACCGATGGCTGGCTGCCCGCCAACGCGCAGCGCAACATGGAACAGATCCTGACCGCCGCCGACAACGACGTGGATGCAGTGGTCGCGTCGAACGACGGAACCGCGGGCGGCGTCGTGGCCGCGCTGACCGCGCAGGGCATGCAGGGCATCCCGGTCTCCGGCCAGGACGGCGACCATGCCGCGCTGAACCGCGTGGCGCTGGGCACGCAGACGGTGTCGGTCTGGAAGGACGCGCGCGACCTTGGTGCGGCGGCAGGCGAGATCGCCGTGCAGCTGGCCGGCGGCGCGGAGATGTCCGAGATCGAGGGCGCGCAGGAGTGGACCTCGCCCGCGGGCACGACGCTCTGGTCGAAGTTCCTCGAACCCGTTCCGATCACGGCCGACAACCTGAACGTGGTGGTCGATGCGGGCTGGATCACGCAGGAGGCACTTTGCCAGGGCGTGTCGAACGGTCCCGCGCCCTGTAACTGAGGCATGATCGTTCGGGCGGCTCGTCAGGGGAAACCGGCGGGCCGCCCGCACTTACCGGCGCTGACGCGGAGAGGTCTGACATGACGGACACGACGGCTCAGCCACTTCCTCGCAAGGTCAAGGGCAACCTGTTCCAGCAACTGGAACTGGACACCCGGCTTTTGGGGATGATTGGCGCATTCATCATCCTGTGCATCGGGTTCAACCTCCTGACCGAGGGGCGATTCCTGACGCCGCGGAACATCTTCAACCTGACGATCCAGACGGTGTCGGTGGCAATCATGGCCTGCGGCATGGTCTTCGTGATCGTGACGCGGCACATCGACCTGTCGGTCGGCGCGCTGCTGGCCACGACCTCCGCGGTGATGGCGGTGATGCAGACCCAGATCCTGCCGCATGGCTTCGGGCTGGGGCTGGGGCATCCCGCGATCTGGGTGCTCGCCGTCCTGTCGGGGCTGGTGGTCGGCACGGTGATCGGCGCGTTCCAGGGATGGATGGTGGGGTACCTGACCATCCCCGCCTTCATCGTGACGCTGGGCGGATTTCTGGTCTGGCGCAACGTGGCCTGGTACCTGACCAGCGGGCAGACCATCGGGCCGCTCGACCAGACCTTTCTCATCTTTGGCGGCATCAACGGCACGCTGGGCACGTTCTGGAGCTGGATCCTCGCCATCGCGGCCACGGTCCTCGCCATCTGGGCGCAATGGACCTCGCGGCGGGCCAAGGCCGGGCACGGGTTCCCGGTCAAGCCGGTCTGGGCGGAACTCACCATGTCGGGGCTCTTCGGGGCGGCCATCCTGGGGTTCATCTGGATCCTCAACAGCTACGAGGTGCCGCGTGCGCGCCTGCGCCGCATCTACGAGGCGCGGGGCGAGACGCTGCCCGACGGGATCGAGGTCGGCTACGGCCTGCCCGTCTCGGTCCTGATCCTGATCACCGTGGCCGTGGTCATGACCATGGTCGCGCGGCGCACGCGCTTTGGCCGCTACATCTTTGCCACGGGGGGCAACCCGGACGCGGCGGAGCTCTCGGGGATCAACACCCGCTGGCTGACGGTCAAGATCTTCGCGCTGATGGGATTTCTCTGCGCGCTGTCGGCGGTGGTGGCGTCCGCCCGGCTTGCCAACCATTCCAACGACATCGGCACGCTGGACGAGCTGCGGGTGATCGCGGCGGCGGTGATCGGCGGCACGGCGCTGTCGGGCGGGTTCGGCACGATCTACGGCGCGATCCTCGGGGCGCTCATCATGCAGGCACTGCAATCGGGCATGGCGATGGTCGGCGTCGATGCGCCGTTCCAGAACATCGTGGTGGGCAGCGTCCTCGTGGTCGCCGTGCTCATCGACATCATCTACCGCAGACGGATGGGAGCGAAATGATGCAGTCCCAGGCACAATCGCACGCGCCCGCCAGATCGCCGAAGGAGCTTCGGGCGGCAGGCGCGACCCCGCTGGTGGAACTGCGCAACATCTCCGTCAGCTTCGGCGGGATCAAGGCGGTGGACGATGTCTCCGTCGATCTGCATCCGGGCGAGGTCGTGGGGCTGCTCGGCCACAACGGCGCGGGCAAATCCACGCTGATCAAGGTGCTGTCGGGGGCCTACCAGCGCGACGCGGGCCAGATCCTGATCGACGGCAAGCCGGTCGAGATCGCCAATCCCCGCGACGCGCGCGCCAACAATATCGAGACGATCTACCAGACGCTGGCGTTGGCGGACAATCTCGACGCGGCCTCCAACCTGTTCCTGGGGCGCGAGTTGGTCACCCCCTTCGGGCTGGTCGACGATTCCGCGATGGAGGCGGAGTGTCGCAAGATCATGGGTCGGCTCAACCCGAACTTCCAGAAGTTCAACGAACCGGTCTCTGCCCTTTCGGGCGGGCAGCGGCAATCGGTGGCCATCGCGCGGGCGGTCTACTTCAACGCCCGCATCCTGATCATGGACGAGCCCACCGCGGCGCTGGGCCCGCACGAGACACAGATGGTCGCGGACCTGATCACCCAGTTGCGCGCGCAGGGCATCGGGATCTTCCTTATCGACCACGACGTTCATGCGGTGATGGAGTTGTGCGACCGCGCCAGCGTGATGAAGAACGGCCGGCTTGTCGGCACCGTCGATATCGACGCAGTCACGGATGACGATCTGCTGTCGATGATCATCCTGGGCAAGATGCCGGGAGAGAGCGCGGACTGATCCGGCC
>CBDUPF010000349.1:0-3603 GCA_965369035.1 uncultured Aliishimia sp. | reverse complement strand
CGTGTTCCGAACCGAACTGGCGTTGGGGCAGACCGTCACCTTCACCGCGAACGGACCCGTGGTCGGAGCCTCCTGACGGCACTTCCGGGCACCGATGCCCTTGCCCGTCCCGTCCCCCTGTCCTATCAAGCCGCGTGATCCCAAGCCAGAACGAGGCGCGCCCATGCTTGATCTGACCTTCGAACCCCCGAAACCCAAGATCATCGCAGGATCCACGCAGGATTGGGAACTGGTGATCGGGATGGAGGTGCATGCCCAGGTCTCCACCCGCGCAAAGCTTTTCTCCGGCGCTTCGACGCAGTTCGGGGCCGAGCCCAACTCGAACGTCTCCTTCGTGGACGCGGGCATGCCTGGGATGTTGCCGGTCATCAACGAGGAATGCGTGGCCCAGGCCGTGCGGACCGGGCTGGGATTGCAGGCGCAGATCAACCTTGTGTCCGCTTTCGACCGCAAGAACTATTTCTATCCCGACCTTCCGCAGGGCTACCAGATCAGCCAGCTTTACCACCCCATCGTGGGCGAGGGCGAAGTACTGGTGGAGTTGGGCACCGACGATGACGGAACCCGCCGCGCACGGCTGGTGCGGATCGAGCGGATCCACCTGGAACAGGACGCCGGCAAATCGATCCACGACATGGACCCCGCGCTCAGCTTCGTGGACCTCAACCGCACCGGTGTCGCGCTGATGGAGATTGTCTCCCGCCCCGACATCCGGGGCCCGGAGGAAGCCGCCGCCTACATCGCCAAGCTGCGCCAGATCATGCTCTACCTCGGCACCTGTGACGGCAACATGCAGAACGGCAACCTGCGCGCGGACGTCAACGTGTCGATCTGCACGCCGGGCGCGTACGAGAAGTACCAGGAAACACCGGACTTCTCCCACCTCGGCACACGCTGCGAGATCAAGAACATGAACTCCATGCGGTTCATCCAGCAGGCCATCGAGGCCGAGGCGCGCCGCCAGATCGCCATCGTGGAAGCCGGTGGCAAGGTCGTGCAGGAAACCCGGCTTTTCGATCCCGACAAGGGCGAGACGCGGTCGATGCGCTCCAAGGAGGAGGCGCATGACTACCGCTACTTCCCCGATCCCGACCTTTTGCCGCTCGAGATCGAGCAGGCCTGGGTCGACGACCTGAAGGCGCACCTGCCGGAACTGCCTGACGCCAAGAAGGCCCGGTTCATCGCCGATTTCGGGCTGTCGGATTACGACGCGAGCGTGCTGACCGCCGACGTGGACTCCGCCGCCTACTTCGAAGCCGTGGCGCAGGGCCGCGACGGAAAGACCGCCGCCAACTGGGTCATCAACGAACTCTTCGGCCGGCTCAAGAAGGAAGAGCACGACATCACCGAAAGCCCGGTCTCGCCATCGCAACTGGGCGGGATCATCGACCTGATCGCAAAGGGCGACATTTCCGGCAAGATCGCCAAGGACCTGTTCGAGATCGTCTACACGACCGGTGGCGACCCGGCGCAGATCGTCGAGGATCGCGGCATGAAACAGGTCACCGACACCGGCGCCATCGAGGCCGCGGTGGACGAGATCATCGCCGCCAACCCCGCGCAGGTGGAAAAGGCCAAGGGCAATCCGAAGCTCGCCGGCTGGTTCGTGGGTCAGGTCATGAAGGCGACCGGCGGCAAGGCCAATCCCAAGGCCGTGAACGAGATCGTATCGCGCAAACTCGGCCTCTGAACGGTTTCGGGTGCCCTGAAGTCCGCGGTTCGGTTGCGACAGTCGATGCGCAGCCGAAGCGCGGCGCGGATCAAACTCTGCAAGGACCGGAGACAAAACCGCGGACGCGCCACGTGCGAATAGCAATCCCGTGCGGAGGTCGCCTGCCCCCTCCTTGTCACCTTGGCCGATGACGCCAACACCCGGCCGGGGCAAGCGAGAGCGAAACCCGTTCCGCTGTCGCCTGATGGATCAGGCGGCCTTGCGTCGCCGCCAGAAAGCCAGACCGGCCAGCGCCGCACCGAGAAGCGGCATCGAGGCGGGCAGCGGGACTGCCGGCGTAGCGATCACCTCTTTTGCGGTGACCGTTGCGCTTGAACCGCCGAAAGCGATAATGATCCCTCCCTGAGCAAGCGACAAAAAGCCAGGCGTGGCCGCCGCTTGCGGGTCAAAAATGCCAAGCGCGATGTCATCACCCGAGATATTGATATCGACAGAATCGACACCGCCAGCCGTGCCGCCGATCACGAGAGCGTTACCAGCGAACCGCGCCAGCAGGGTGCTGCCCAGATTGAAGTTCAGGCTGTTGACGGTCAGACCGGCACTCGAACCTGCCGCGTCGGCCGTGACCAGGTCAAAGTCGATGTCGAAATTGAGTGTCGCCGGGTTGGGTGTCCCGTTGGTCTCGATCGAAACGTCATAATTGTAAGTTGCGGCCACAACAGGCCCGCAGATCAACGCGGCCGAAACCGCAAGCGCACGAAAAAGCATTCCAAGTACTCCATCCGAACAATGTGGTTAACGGGCAATCCGCGTTAACATGACGGTAAAGTTTTTTTGCGTGGCGGCGAAAATTCCGGGCCGTGCGGATCGGAACGCATCTTGCAACCGCGATCCCCAGCGCCGAGACTGCGCGAACCCGACCACGCTTCCGGAAACGAGACGACCCTGATGCCCGATCCTGCCCCGCACCGCTCCCGCACCATGACCGTCGAGCCCGCGTGGATCGACTATAACGGCCATCTGAACATGGCCTATTACAACGTGCTCTTCGACCGCGGCGCGGATGATCTCTTCGCGATCTTCGGCTTCGGCCCCGACTACCGCCAGCGGACGGAGCACACGACCTTCACCGGCGAATTCCACGTCTGCTACCTGCGCGAGCTGCACGAGGGGGCAAGGGTCTTCGTCACCTCGCAGCTGCTGGATTTCGACGAGAAACGCTTCCACTTCTTCCAGGAACTCCGCCACGAGGACGGCTGGCTGTCGGCCACCGGCGAGGGCCTCGGCCTCCACATCGACCTCTCCGGCCCCCGCGTGGCCCCCATGCCCGACAAGGCCTTCGAGGCGATGCGCAGGATGCACGCCGAACACAGCCGCCTCCCCACCCCCGAGCGCGCGGGCCGCAGGATCGGCATCACCCGGAAGTAGCGGGAGGCGGGGCTTCCGGGAATTGAACGCGGCCTGATCTCCCGCTACCGTTGCACCGACTATCGGGTGCGGGCGATTTGAACAGATATCTTGAAACGGGCAAATTGATCGTCGGCGGTGTTGCTGTCGCTGTCGATCCGACCGGGGCGGCAGCCGCTACACTCGGGATCGATACTGTCCTGAATGTCAGGGCATGGCTGGCCAAGAAACCAGATCTCGAAAAACTTGCCGCGGAACTCGGAAAGACCTTCCACAAGGAACTGGAGAAACCGCGGTACGCCAAGCCTGCCGAGGCTCGCATGTTGCTGCCGCAAATGCTGGAGGCCTCCTTCCCGTCCGGCGATGGATTCGCGGCCAGCGGGCTCGATGCGGACCACATACTCGCCGAAATGCACAAGCGCCTCGCCGACAAGGACAGCGAATACCGCCGGCAGGACATCGTGACGGCCTACGACGCTCTCATGCAGCCGCTGCTGACCCAAGCCTGCAATGATCCCAGGTTG
>CBDUPF010000348.1:0-3621 GCA_965369035.1 uncultured Aliishimia sp. | reverse complement strand
AGGCCGTGACGCTTGAGCAGCTTCGGCACGGCGTAGATCGGGCCGATGCCCATCTCGTCGGGCTCGCACCCGGCGACTGCCCAGCCCTTGAACGCACCGAGCGGCTCGATGCCCTGGCGTGATGCCTCCTCGTCCGACATCATCACCACCGCAGCGGCACCGTCGGAGAGCTGGCTGGCGTTGCCGGCGGTGACGTAGTTGCCCTCACCGCGCACGGGCTGCAGCTTCTGCAGGCCCTCGAGCGTGGTCTGCGGACGGTTGCACTCGTCGCCGGTGACGGTGTAGTCGACGATCGTCTCTTCCTTGGTCTCTTTGTCGACGAGCTTCATCTTGGTGTCCATCGGCACGATCTCGTCCTCGTAGAGCCCCGCCTGCTGCGCGGCGGCGATCCGCTGCTGGGACCGCAGCGCGTATTCATCCTGGTAGTCGCGCGACACGCCATAGCGTTCGGCCACGATGTCGGCGGTCTCGATCATGGTCAGGTAGATGTCGGGCTTGTGCTCGGCCAGCCAGGGGTCCTGAACCTGCCGCGCGTGCGGCTGCACCATGGAGATGCTCTCCACCCCGCCGGCCACGATGGGACCCATGCCGTGGGTCTGGATCGCCTGCGCCGCCATCGCGATGGTCTGCAGCCCGGAGGAGCAGAACCGGTTCACCGTGACGCCGGACACGGTTATCGGCAGCCCGGCCCGCAGAGCGATCTGCCGCGCGATGTTGCCGCCGGTGGCGCCCTCCGGCGCGGCGCAGCCCATCATGCAATCCTCGATCAGCTCCGGGTCGATGCCTGCCCGCGCCACCGCATGGCGGACCGAATGCGCGCCCATCGTGGCACCATGGGTCTGGTTGAACGAGCCGCGGAAGGACTTCGCCAGTCCCGTCCGTGCCGCCGATACGATCACTGCGTCGGTCATCTCACGCCTCCCTGTTCAGATCATCGAATGTGCGCCCGTCGGCCACAAGCTCTTTCAGAAGCGGCGCGGGCTCCCAGAAATACGGATCGTCCTCCGCCCATGACTCGATATCCGCCAGCAGCCCCGGCAGGCCCACGATATCGGCCCATTTCAGCGGCCCGCCCCAGTAGCGGGGGAAGCCGTAGCCGAATAGCAGCGTCATATCCACGTCCAGCGGCCGGCGCGCGATCCCCTCGCCCACGACCTTCGCGGCCTCGTTGACCATCGCGGCCATGTACCGGCGCACGATCTCCTCGTGGGTAAAGTCCCGGGGCGTGATGCCCTTTTCCGCGCGCTCCGCCTCGATGAATGTCATCACCTCGGGGTTCGGAACGCCGCCGCGCTTGCCCTCTTCGTAGATGTAGTAGCCCTTGCCGGTCTTCTGCCCGAACCAGCCCTGTTCGCAGATCCGGTCGGGATAGTCGGGCACCCGCGCGCGCGGATCGAGCCCCTCGGCCCGCTTGCGCTTGCGCACCGCCCAGCCGATATCGAGCCCCGCCAGATCTCCCACCGCGAAGGGCCCCATGGCGAACCCGAAGCCGGTCAGTGCCTTGTCGATCTCGTACGGGGAGGCGCCGTCCAGCACCATGTGATCCGCCGCCGCGCGATAGGTGGCGAGGATGCGGTTGCCGATGAACCCGTCGCAGACACCGGCGCGCACGCAGATCTTGCCCAGCCGCTTGCCCAGCGCGAAACCGGTCGCCACCACGTCGATGGCGGTCCTGTCCGGCACCACGACCTCCAGCAGCTTCATCACGTGCGCCGGAGAGAAGAAATGCAGCCCGATCACGTCCTGCGGGCGGCTCGTCGCCGCGGCGATCTCGTTCACGTCGAGATAGGACGTGTTCGACGCCAGGATCGCGCCCGGCTTGCAGACCGCATCGAGCTTGCCGAAGACGTCGCGCTTGACGCCCATCTCCTCGAACACCGCCTCGATCACCAGGTCGCAATCTTTCAGCGCGTCGTAATCGGTGGCCAGCGTCAGCGCTTCCTGCGTCAGTTCTTCGAACTGCGCCTGGCTGATCTTGCCGCGCTTCAACGCACCTTTCAGGTTGCCGGCGATCCGGCCCTTGGCCGCCTCCGCCGCCTCCGCGCTCATCTCCAGCATCACGACCGGAAGACCGGACAGCAATGCGGCGGTGGCAATGCCCGCGCCCATTGTGCCGCCGCCGATCACGCCGAGGCTGTTCACCGCGCGCGGCTCCACGCCCTTGAGTTCCGGCAGGTTCGACACTGCGCGTTCGGCAAAGAAGGCGTGGATCATGCCCTGCCGCTGATCGGTCTTCATCAGCTCCATGAAGATCTGGCGCTCGCGCTTGATACCCTCGGCGAAGGGCAGCTCCACGCAGGCCTGCACGGCGCGCACCGATTCCGCGGGGGAGATCTGGCCCCGCCCCTTTTTCAGCACCTCGGCATATTTCGCGTCCCAGTCAATGGGATCGGGCGGGGGCAGTTCGCTCACCGCGCGACGCCCCTTGCCTTCGGCCAGCAACTCGCGGGCAAAGGCGATGCCGTTCTCGCGCGGTGAACCCTCCGCGATCCGGTCGATCAGGCCCATCTCCGCAGCCTCGCGCGCGCCCACGTGGCGGCCGGTGGTGATGATGTCGAGCGCGGCCTCCACCCCGGTCAGGCGCGGCACCCGCTGCGTGCCACCGGCACCGGGGATCAGGCCCAGATGCACCTCCGGCAGGCCCACGCGCGCATCCGGCACCGCCACGCGGTAATGCGCGCCCAGGGCGACCTCCAGCCCGCCGCCGAGGCTCACGCCGTGCATGGAGGCCACGACGAGCTTGGGGCTGGCCTCGATCCGGGTGCAGAGATCGGGCAGGTACGGCTCCAGCGGCGGCTTGCCGAATTCCTTGATGTCGGCCCCGGCGATGAATGCGCGTCCCTCTCCCAGGATGACGATCGCGCGGACCTCCTCGTCGGCCTCCGCCTGCATCACCCGGTCCAGCAGCCCCTGCCGCACGGCCTGGCTCAGCGCGTTCACCGGCGGATTGTCTACCGTGACCAGCGCGATTTCACCCTGCCGCTCATAGGACACGACGTCGCTCATTCGAGCCTCCTCCTCCGTTTGTTTCCCAATCTGACCCAATCGGGCTGAAAGTCCCACTTTGACCGTACGTCACTTCCCCTCCACCCGTGGCAGGTGACGCCCGGTATAGACCTGTCGCAGGGAATCGGGTTGAGTGCTATGGAAAAATCGGCGCGGGCAAGTTCAGGAAACGGATCACGGGAATGGTCGCATTGCTGTCAGTGGAGGGGCTGAGCATCGGCTTCGGCAACGCGCCCGACGTGGTGCGCGACGTGTCGTTTTCCCTGCAGCCGGGCGAGACGCTGGCGCTTGTCGGCGAGAGCGGATCGGGCAAGACCATTACCTGCCGCTCGGTCCTGCGCATCCTGCCGGGAATGGCGCAGGTGCGGGGCGGACGCATCCTCTTCGGTCCGGACCAGACCGATCTTCTGACCCTGTCGCCGCGCAAGATGCGGGCGATTCGCGGCGACCGGATCGCGATGATCTTCCAGGAGCCGATGCGCTCGCTCTCTCCGCTGCACAGGATCGGGCACCAGGTGGCCGAAGTTCTGCAACTGCACCGCGACCTGTCCGCCAGCGCCGCCCGAAGGGAGGTCCTGGAGACCTTCGAGCATGTGGGTTTTCCGGAGCCGGTCC
>CBDUPF010000347.1:0-3626 GCA_965369035.1 uncultured Aliishimia sp. | reverse complement strand
TCGGCCCCGACGGCTTCAAGCTGTCCGATGTAGTGGAGGCGGAGATCGAGGCGCTGATCGAAGTCGGGGTGGAGCCGGTCCCCGCGGCCGAGATCGGGCGGGCCAAGCGGATCGACGACGGCCGTTTCCGCTATGTCGAGCGGGTCAAGAGCACCTTTCCGCGCCAGATGCGGCTCGACGGGATCAAGGTGGTGGTGGACTGCGCCCATGGCGCGGCCTATCGCGTGGCACCCACCGCGCTTTGGGAGCTGGGTGCGGACGTGATCGAGGTGGGCGTCAGCCCCAACGGCCACAACATCAACCTCAACTGCGGGTCGACGTCCCCGCGCACCGCGGCGCAGGCGGTGATCGCGCATGGTGCCGATCTGGCGATATGCCTCGATGGCGATGCCGACCGGGTGATCCTCCTCGACGAGCAGGGGCGGGTCGGTGACGGCGACCAGCTGATGGCGCTGATGGGGGCGCGCTGGCAGTCCGATGGCCGTCTCAAGGGCGGCGCGCTCGTGGCCACCGTCATGTCGAACCTCGGGCTGGAGCGGTTCCTGGCCGGTCACGGCGTCGGGCTGGAACGCACGGCCGTCGGCGACCGCTATGTCGTGGAACGGATGCGCGAGGGCGGCTTCAACCTCGGCGGCGAACAGTCGGGCCATATCGTCATGAGCGACTACGCCACGACCGGAGACGGGCTGATGGCCGGTTTGCAGTTCCTCGCCGAACTGGTGCGCAGTGGCAGGCGGGCGTCGGAATTGCTGCACCAGTTCGACCCGGTGCCACAGATGCTGAAGAACGTGCGCTATGCGGAAGGCACGGCGCCGCTGGACGCCGAACCCGTAAAGGCCGCGATCCAGGCGGCGGAAGCGCAACTCGGGACCAAGGGCCGTCTCCTGATCCGGAAATCGGGGACCGAGCCGCTGATCCGCGTCATGGCGGAATGCGAAAACGAAACGATGCTGTCCCAGGTCGTGGACAGCATCGTAAGTGAAGTGGAACGGGTGGCTTGACGCCCACGCAATACCGGGCGGGCGAGATGTCCGGCGATCAGCTCCTGCGACGCAGCCCGAAGCCTGCAAGTCCGAAGGCCGAGAGCAGCAGCACGAGCCCCGCCGGAAGCGGAACGGGAGACGGGCCCACGGTTGTCTTCGACACGGGCAGCTGAGGCGCATTCGATTCGAGATCGATCCAGAGTTTCGGCAGGTCGTTGCCAATCGTGAATTCCGTCATCTCGAAGGCGCCCTCGGTTCCGCTGACGAAAACCAGATTTTCGAAGTTCGTCAGCTTGCGGAAGCCGAACATCAGGCTGTCGCCGATCGACAGACCATCGAGAACGAAGCCGCTGGTGTCGCCGGTGAACGTGCTGATGTAGTAGTTCCCGTTGGCACCGGCGGCCCAGGTGTCGCTCGGGTCGTCCTCGTCACCATAGACATTTCGGATGCCGTCCATGACCGTGACCTCTGCACTCGCCGGCGCATGTTTCAGCCATCCGCTCAAGTAGGAACGGCACCTGTCCCGGTCAGCAAGATCGCGGCAGCCGCGCGGGTCCATGTTCGTTCCGGTGGTGATCATGCCCAGCGACAACGCGCCCGTCCCGGTCTGCTCGTGAATGAAGGCGTAGACCGTGCCCAGGCTCAGGCTGAACGGTACGTTCGCCATGTAGTTGGAATATCCGTAAAATTCCGCACCGCTGCCCGAGGACGTGACCGTGCCCACGCTGGCCGATTGTGCGCCCCAACTGACGCTGGCTACTGTCGATGCATCGGAAGCTGTTGCCACCGCCGTCGCCGCACCGAATACCAGCGCCGCTGCGAATTTTCTGACCCCGTCCATCGTCAACCTACCTTCCACTCATAAACCATAACGGCGGGCTCTGCGGATACTTCACCGCGTGAGCCGAAAACAATTCAACGTCCGGTTTGTAACACGTCAGAGTAGACAACAGGCAAGCGATTATTGCCGGCGTTCGGGAGGCGGCCGTTCCCGGGCGGCCCCTTCCGGCAACGCGTGTGGGCCGCGCCCAAGTCGCGCGGAACCGAAAGAATGGCTTTCAAAACGCGCTTCAACCACATGATTGTGTTTAATAAAATTCTACGGATCTGTTCGCGGCAGCCCAAGGTCGTGGTGCCCCGCCGACCCGTCGATCGTCGCCGTTCACCATTTTTTCACCTTCAACCCATGCGGGTATTCGAAAGCCCCGGTATGGTTAACGAAAAGCCTCCTCAAGAGGGCAATTCGCACCAGATCGGCCCAGTTTGAGGCAGACCAACCGACCGCGACTCGGGCGGGAGTCCGACCCCCGAGTCTCGCTCGAGGGTCGGATCCCGGGTCAGTTCTTGGACTTGTCGACCATCTTGCCGGCGGAAATCCAGGGCATCATGCCGCGCAGTTTCTCGCCCACGGCTTCGATCTGGTGGGCGTCGTTGTTGCGGCGGATCGCCTTGAACGACGGCTGCCCCACGCTGCATTCGCTCATCCAGTCACGCACGAAGCGGCCCGACTGGATGTCGGACAGAACCGCCTTCATCCGCGCCTTGGTCTCGTCATAGGGCAGGATCCGCGGCCCGGAGACGTATTCGCCGAACTCGGCCGTGTTGGAGATCGAGTAGTTCATGTTGGCGATGCCGCCCTCGTAGATCAGGTCGACGATCAGCTTCACCTCGTGAAGGCATTCGAAATAGGCCATCTCGGGCGCATAACCCGCCTCGACCAGCGTTTCGAACCCCATGCGGATCAGCTCGACCAGACCACCGCACAGCACGGCCTGTTCGCCGAAAAGGTCGGTTTCGCACTCTTCCTTGAAGTCGGTCTCGATGATGCCCGACCGACCACCGCCGATGGCCGAGCAATAGGAGAGGCCGATTTCCAGCGCCTTGCCGGAGGCATCGTTGTGCACCGCGACGAGGCAGGGCACGCCGCCGCCCTTCACGTATTCGCCGCGCACGGTGTGGCCCGGACCCTTGGGGGCCATCATCAGCACGTCGACGGTGTCCGGCGCCTCGATCAGGCCGAAATGGATGTTCAGCCCGTGGGCAAACGCGATGGCCGCGCCGGGGCGGATGTGATCCTTCACGTGGGTCTTCCAGGTCTCCGCCTGAAGCTCGTCGGGCATGGTGAACATCATCAGGTCGCACCATGCGGCGGCTTCGGAGATGCTCATGACCTGCAGCCCTTCGCCTTCGGCCTTGGCGGCAGAGGGGGAGCCGTCGCGCAGCGCCACGACCACGTTCTTGGCGCCCGAATCGCGCAGGTTCAGTGCGTGAGCGTGGCCCTGGCTGCCATAGCCGAGGATCGCCACTTTCATGTCCTTGATCAGGTTCACGTCGCAATCGCGGTCGTAGTATACGCGCATGAGGGGTGTCCTTTCCCGTCTTGAGTTCTGGCGCGACCCTACTGATGCCGTTGCCGCTGGTCACCTATTCACCGGGTCGATTTCACTCTATTTCCGCGTGGAACTATTCGCGAAATCCTGATTTAACGAAAAAATCATGCTTGATGACACGGATCGCCGCATCCTGCGCCAGTGGCAGGCGGAACCGACCCTCTCCACGACGGAGCTGGCCGACCGCGCCGGCGTGTCGGCCGCACAGGTCGCACGTCGTATCGCCCGACTGACCGACCTCGGTGTCATTGCC
>CBDUPF010000346.1:0-3627 GCA_965369035.1 uncultured Aliishimia sp. | reverse complement strand
CCAGCAGGGCCGAGACCGCGTTTGCCGAACACAGGGGCAGTGCAGGGTCCACCACCTGGAAGCGAATTTGCGCGACATGATCTTATCGCTACGTGGCCGGCGAAAAGAGTGATATTGTCGGTCATTCTCGCCACGCATTTCGGCGAGTATCTCTTTGGAGAACTTCGCAAAATGAGTATCCGTTTCCTGCTTGTGGCCGCCCTCGCCGCAGTTGTGGGCCATGCCGGCGTGCCCGAGGCCGCCACACTCGATTACAAGGCCGTACTGAGCGGTGCGGCCGAAGATCCGCCCAACGCGTCTCCGGGCACCGGCACCGCGACCCTGTCCGTCGATACCGTCGCGCGGACATTCTTGCTCGCCTTCGATTTCTTCGATCTGACCGGCACCACGGTTGTCGCGCATGTCCACGGACCGACCGCGCTTACCGGCAGCGGAACTGCCGGCGTGATGACCCCGGCCGTGCTGCCGGGTTTTCCGGCTGGCATCACATCGGGCAGCTACTCCCGGCTCTTCGACATGACCGACGCCGCGACGTTCAACTCGAGCTTCCTCACCGGCCTCGGCGGCGGCAGCGCCGCGGGGGCAGCGGCGGCCTTCCTGGACTCGCTCGCAGACGGCAAGGCCTACCTCAACATCCACACGTCGACCTTCGGCGGCGGCGAGATCCGCGGCTTCTTCACCCCCGCGGCCGTTCCGCTGCCCGCGGGCGCGGTCCTGTCGCTGTCGGCGCTGGCGATCCTCGGTGCTGCTAGCATGCGATGGCGCGGCCGGACCGTACCCGAACCGCTCCGGTCCTGACGGCTCCGCGCGGCGGCACCGGAACCATGTCCGGGACAAGGCGCGCACCGGTGCTCTGATACCTGGCGCCTTGTGCCCGCCGGCGCACCGACCGGTCAACGCTCGATCCTGATCCGCCGCTTCGCCCGGCGGCAGATACCATCGTTGTCTACTTGCCCGCGCGGGATCAGAGCATCGCCATCAGCCGCGCCTTGTCGCCCTGATCGCCTTTCTTCGAGATCACCGAGGCCAGATCCTCGAGCGAGGCGATCGAATGTCCCGCTCGAAAGCTGTCCACATGGGGCAGCATCGCAGCGATTCCGGTCGCTTTCGGCGCGAAGCCGTCCCATCGCAGGAGCGGGTTCAGCCAGATCAGCCGCCGTGCCGACAGGTGCAGGCGCTCCATCTGCCGGGCCAGCGCCTGCGGTTCGCCCCGGTCGAGCCCGTCGGTAATGAGCAGCACGACCGCCCCCTGCCCCAGAACCCGCCGCGACCAGTCGCGGTTGAATTCGGCCAGGCAGTCTCCGATCCGCGTGCCCCCTTCCCAGTCCTGCGCCTCCGCCCCCGCGGCCTTCAACGCGGCATCCACGTCACGCTGGTGCAGATGCCGGGTGATGTTGGTGAGCCGCGTACCGAAGGTGAAGGCATGGACCTTGGCCCAGCCCTGCCCCTTCGCGTTCGAGACCGCATGCAGGAAATGCAGCACCACGCGGGAATACTGGCTCATGGAGCCGGAAATATCGCAGAGCGTGACCAGGTTCGGCCAGCGGATCCGATTTTCCTTGAGCGCGATGTCGTGAAGCTCACCGCCCTGCCGCATGGACCGGCGCAGCGTCCGGGCGGCATCGACCCTGTGACCCAGATGGCTGGCCATCGTCCGGCGCGAGGAGATCGGATCCACCGGCAGGGTGAGCCGCGCCAGCATGCGTTTCGCCGCCGCCATCTCCGCCACCGACATCTGTTCGAAGTCGAGGCTCTTGAGCTTTTCCTGCTCCGAGATCGTCATCGAGGCGTCGAGCTCGATCTCGGTGCCCTCCGCCTCCGGCTCCTCGAAGTCTTCGGGCGGATCTCCGAGCCCATCCAGCAGAGCTTCGGCGGCGCGCTTCTCGGCAGCTTGCGCGGCGCGATCCTCCTGCACGCCGCGCACGGCGGGGAGCATCATCGACATCATGTGTTCGAGGTACCGCGGGTCGCGCCAGTAGAGCCGAAAGACCTGCGCAAAGACCCGTTTCTGTTCGGGCCGCGAGACGAAACAGGCCTGGAGCGTCCAGTAGAAGTCCTGCTTTTCGGTGAAGCCCGCCGCCTCCACCGCGCGGATGGCGTCGATCACCCGTCCGGTCCCGATCGGCAGACCTGCCCGCCGCAGCGCCCGGGCGAAGTGCGTGATGTTGCCCGCGAGCTTGGGGTTCTCGGGGACCTCTAGCGGTATGTATTCGGGCATATGTCGCCGGGGGGGGCCAGCCCCCCACACCCCCCGAGGTATTTGCGAACCCAAAGAAGGGTCATGCCGGCTCCAGGCTGGCCTGCACTTCTTCCAGCAGGCGCTTGGCCTCCGATCCCTGCAATTTCTGGATGTCGTCCTGGTACTTCAGGATCGCGCCGAGCGTGTCGGAGATGACCTGGGGCGACAGGTTGATCACGTCGAGCGCGAGCAGGCACTTGGCCCAGTCGATGGTTTCGGCCACGCCGGGCTTCTTGAACAGATCCTCCGTGCGCAGGCGCTGGACGAAGGCCACGACCTCTCGCGAGAGGGTTTCGGCGGCCTCGGGCGCGCGGGCGTGCAGGATCGCCATCTCGCGGTCGAAATCCGGATAATCGACCCAGTGATAGAGGCAGCGCCGCTTGAGCGCGTCGTGCACCTCGCGCGTGCGGTTCGAGGTCACGATGACGATGGGCGGCTCAGGCGCCTTGATCGTGCCGATTTCGGGGATGGTCACCTGGAAATCCGACAGCGCCTCCAGCAGGAAGGCTTCGAACGGCTCGTCGGTCCGGTCCAACTCGTCGATCAGGAGCACCGGCGGCCCCGCGGGATCCGGCCGCATCGCCTCCAGCAGCGGGCGCGCGATCAGGTAGTCGCTGCTGAAAAGTTCCGTCTGCAAGGTCTCGCGCTCGGCCCCGCCCGCGGCTTCCGCCGTGCGGATCGCCACCATCTGGGCGGGAAAGTTCCATTCGTAGACGGCGCTCGATACATCGAGCCCCTCGTAGCATTGCAACCGGATCAGCCGGCGCCCGAGGCTTTGCGCGATGGCCTTGGCGATTTCTGTCTTGCCCACGCCGGCCTCGCCTTCCAGGAACAGCGGCCGGCCAAGGCGCAGCGCCAGGAACACGACGGTCGCCAGGTCGCGGCCGCAGACATATCCGGTCTGCCCCAGTTCCTGCTGCACCGCCTCGATACTCGCAAATCCGGTCATCTTTGTTCTCCTTGCGGACCAGACTGCATTCCTGAGATAGGGCGTCAAGCCGCCGCGGTGCCGCAACACCTTGGACTTTAGGCCTAGACGCGGCAGAATTGACCGGTCTGCCGGGCCGTGCCAGTAAACCAGTTGTAAAGAAACATCCCGCTAGACAACGGGTGGAGCCGCGGTGGACAGGAACGATGATTGAACATCCTGCAAGACGCGGGGGCAACGCGACGTGAAGATCACCGCGGTGACCTGTGTCAAGAACGAAGGCCCGTTCCTGCTGGAATGGATCGCCTTCAACCGTTTGGTCGGGGTCACCGATTTCCTGTTCTACTCGAACGACTGCACCGACGGGACCGACCGCCTGCTCGACGCGCTGCAGGCCCGGGGGATTGTCCGCCACCTGCCCAACCCGGCGGAGGGGCGCAACTTCCAGATGGAAGCGCTG
>CBDUPF010000345.1:0-3762 GCA_965369035.1 uncultured Aliishimia sp. | reverse complement strand
GGATGAGCGGCCGGCGGCTCGTTCTGGCATAGGCGACGGCGTCGCTCACGATTTCTTCGACGGTCCAGTGCGCCGGGAAGAAGCGTTGGCACAGGCGAAAGCGCGACATCGGCCCGCGTTCGCCGAATTCGATCATGTCGCCATGTGCCAGCGGGGACACGGTCACCTTCTTGCCATTGACCCAGAGGTGGCCGCTACCGATCGCCTCGATCCGGAAGCTGTCGTCGGACCAGGTCAACCTTGCCACGTCACCCGCGCCCGGCACGGTCGCGCGGCGCCCGGACAAGCGCGGCATGCGGTCCGGTCCGACCGAGACGATCTGCTCATCTTCGGAAAGCCACAGGATGGTGCCCCGCGACGGGCCCGTCAGGTTTTCCAGAAAGGCCCGGACATCGTGATCTTGCGCGCCCTCGGCACGCGTCCCGTCTATGTCGTCTGGTTGGCCCATGTTCGGCACGGCTCCGGCGCTGTCCCGGTTGCAGCTACCTTCGTACCGCCCGAACCTCTGTCGGTCCATATCGGATCCGAAAACACGCCACGCGGTCCGCGCGGGTCCACGAGATGACCCAACCGGTACAGGACGTTTTCCCGGTCCTGACGGGGTCACGGGGCCGGCTGCATCGGCGGAAAGGTCACCCGGAGTTTTCAATCTCTTGACCGACAACCGATGGTTGGTCGACAATGCCCGCAACAGGACAGGGGGGACAGTGGCCGTGAGAGCCGTTGCAGTTGTCGGACCGTCACAATCGGGAAAATCCACGTTGGTACGGGCGCTGGCCGAGCTGGAAGGCGCGCGCAGCAAGACGTTCGAGTCGATGGGCGGGGCCAGCGTCACCACCTTCGACTTCATGGGCGACCGCTGGGCCATGTTCGAGGTCCCCGGCGGGATGGAGAACATGCCCCAGATGGGGCCGGTACTCGCCGCCAGCGATGCGGCGGTGCTCTGCATTCCCGCGCAGGCCGAAGCGGCGGTGCTCAGCGCGCCCTACCTGCGCGTGCTCGAAGCGTCTAACGTGCCCACATTCGTGTTCGTGAACGGGATCGACTCCGCACAGGACCGGGTGAGCGACATCATCGCCGAGCTGCAGCAGTATTGCCCCCATGGCATCGTGCTGCGCCAGGTTCCGGTTCGCGAGGGCGACAGGATCGTCGGCGCCGTCGACCTGATTTCAGAGCGGGTGTGGGAATATCACGAAGGCAAGCGCTCCTCGCTGGTCGAACTGCCACAGGACATGGAGGCGCGCGAGCAGTCTGCGCGGGCCGAGTTGCTCGAAACGCTGGCGGATTACGACGACCACCTGCTGGAAGAGATCATCGAGGACCAGCGGCCGCCCACGACCGAGCTCTACGACATCGCGACGCGGGTGCTGCAGCATCACGACCTGCTGCCCGCGCTCCTGGGGTCTGCCCGCCACGGCAACGGCGTGATGCGGCTGATGAAATCGCTGCGCCATGAGGTTCCCGGCGTGGCTGCCCTTCGGGAGCGTATGGATCTTTCGCCTGGCATCCGTGCCATCGGGTGCCTTGCGGACAATCTCAAGCACCTGGGCAAGGCCGTCGTGATCCGCGCGCTGTCCGCTGGCGTCGCTTCGGGCGCGAGGCTCGGCGGGGATACGCTGGCCGGGCTCAACGATCTCGATGCGCGGGCCCAGATCCCCGAACTGCCCGAGGGCGAGGTTGGCCTTGCGATCAAGAGCGATCATCTCGCGCTGGGCAAGTTCATGTCGGCGGACGAGCAGTTCGATCTGCCCGATTGGACGGCGCCCTATCCGCCGCCCCTGAAACGGCTGGTGCGTCCCGTGCGGGAGCGGGACGAGAACAAGATGCCAGTCGTGCTGGCGCGGCTGTCGGAGATCGACCCCGGCCTTGAGGTCTCCCAGAACGAGGCGACGGGCCATCTCCAGATCGGCGTGCACGGCCCACAGCACGAACGCCGGATCGTCGAGAAACTGGCCGACGGCTTCGGGATCGAGGTCGAATGCACCGAGGCGCCGACGCCGCTCCGTGAATCGATCCGTTCCGGCGTCGAGATCCACCACCGCCATCGCAAACAGTCGGGCGGTGCCGGGCAATTCGCCGACGTGGTGATCGAACTGGCCCCGCAGGCGCAGGGCAGCGGGTTCAGTTTTCAGGATACGATCAAGGGCGGCGCGGTGCCGCGCAACTACATCCCCGCGGTCGAGGCCGGGGCGCGCGAGGCGCTGGCCGAGGGTCCGGAAGGCCACCCGGTGGTGGACGTGCGTCTGACCCTGAAGGACGGCAAGGCGCATTCGGTCGACAGTTCGGATTTCGCGTTTCGCACCGCCGGCAAGAACGCCGTCCGCGAGGCGCTGGCCCAGTCCGGCACCTCCGTGCTGCAACCGATCATGCAGGTTCATATCCACGTACCGTCGCGCTTTGCCGGCGACCTCGTGCAGATCGTGAGTGGCTTGAAGGGTCAGATCCAGGGGTTCGAGAACGACCCGACCGCTTCCGGCTGGGACGTGTTCCATGCCTATCTTCCCATGGCGGCCGAGGAGAAGCTCGCCAATTCGCTGGGCAGCCACACGCGCGGCACGGCCTGGTTCGAATCGCAGTTCGATCACTACGACCCGTTGCGCTGAGCGGAGGCGGGGACGCGGCGGCAACGCGCCGTGGTCGCGTTCTGTTTCAGAACGAAAAGGAGAAGCTTCCGCTCAGCGTCACGCTGTCGGAAAACTCGTGTCCGACAAGCGCCTGCGCGCCGAGTCCGAAATGCCCGTGACGTCCCACCGGGATCGAGAGCCCCGCGCTCAACTCGCCGTAGTCGCGGTCCACCGGCGCGCCGAGAAAGCTGAAGCGGAATGGGTCGGCGCGGCCATCCTCGGAAAATCGAGCGAAGATCCGCTGCTGTCCGTCGCCGAATTCGTGCACGTAGACGGCGTTGACGAAGGCGAGGCTGCGTCCGCGCCGGTCCACCGGGAACTGCATGCCGATCCCGAGCCGCGCCTTCAGGCTGTCGATGTCTCTGGGCTCGTATGTGAGCGTGGTGCCGGTCGGCCGCGCACCGCCGGAGACGGCGAGCGACGTTCCGCTGCCGGGTGTCTCGGTCTCGGTGTAGCCGTCGATCGACAGCCGGCCAACCTCCAGCCCGAAGGAGGGGGTCAGCACCGCGCGGCCATTGGGGAAGTCGCGAAACAGGGTCAGCGCTCCGGCCACGTTCTTCGCCGCGACCCGCCCGGCCACGCGACCCGCGAAAAGTTCCGCCGCCTGCGTGATCGGATTGTCGAGCGGCGAGCCGATGGAGTCGGAGATGATGCAGACGCTGTTGTCGTAGCTCTGGCGCACGCGCGCCACTCCGGCCGAATAGCCGAGCCGCAACCCGCCCGACAGCTCCGCCGTGCCGAAGACCGTGGCATCGGTGCGTTCGGTGCGCGCCGACCCGCCGGGCGGCAGGCCGCAGAAGCTCTGATAGGTCGCCGCATCCACCGGCGCGTCGGGATCGGCGACGAGTGTCGTCGACAACGGCGCGATGATGCGCCCGCGCTGGGTTGACCGACCCTCGAGCCGTTCGGTGGACAGCTCGAGGCCGAAAGATCCGCCCTGCGACAGCTCCCCGACGACGCCCACCGCGCCGCCCCAGCCATCGCCGCTCATCCCGTTGGAAAACAGCGTCTCGGATTCCGACACGTCGAAATAGCGAAGTTCGCCGTAGCTGCGCCAGCCGGGTCCCGCGATGGCCGCCGAACCGAGGTTCGATCCACCCGGCGACGTCGCCGGGTCGGCCGGCACCAGGTTGAAGCG
>CBDUPF010000344.1:0-3776 GCA_965369035.1 uncultured Aliishimia sp. | reverse complement strand
CCATGGGCGTAGGCAAGCTGCGCCTGCAATTCGCGCTGGAGGTGGACGACCTGGCTGACCGGCTCTGCATTCCCATCGCGCGGATCATCGAGGTGAAGCCGGACCAGGAGGTGGTGCTCGACAAGTCCTTCATCCCGTCCTGCCTCGACATCCGCGCGGCCGGACCGCTGGAGAATTTCATCCGTGAACTCGACGGGCTGCTGGGCCACCGGATGAGCGCGCTGGCCGGGCGGTTGTCCGAGGGCGGAACGGCGAAGGGCGTGGCCGAGATCTCCGACTTTTTGCTGCTGATGTGCGTGAACCGCGCGCAACCGGTCCTGCATCACCTTGCGCGGATCGAGAACCTGCATCCGGAGGCGTTCTATCGGACCTGCGTGGAACTGGCGGGGGAGCTCTCCACCTTCATGGCGACCGACAAGTCGCCGCCCGAGTTTCCCCCCTACTCCCACGACAAGCTGACCCAGACCTACGCACCCGTGATCCGGGCGCTGCGACAGTACCTGTCGTCGGTTCTGGAGCAAACGGCGATCTCGATCCCGCTCGACCCGCGCAAGTACGGGATCTCGGTCGGTGTCATCGCCGACCGCAAGCTGCTCTCCACGGCCGGCTTCGTTCTGGCGGTCAAGGCCGACATCCCGGCGGAAAACGTCCGGCGGCACTTCCAGAACCAGGCCAAGGTCGGCCCGGTGGAGGAGATCCGGCAACTGGTCAACTCCGCCCTCCCGGGTATCCCGCTGCGCCCGTTGCCGGTGGCACCGCGGCAAATTCCCTATCACCAGGGCGTGGTCTATTTTGAACTGGACGGCGACAGCCCGCATTGGGGTAAGATGTCCACATCCGGCGGCATCGCGGTGCATGTTTCAGGCGAATTTCCCGGTCTGCAGATGGAGCTGTGGGCCATCCGGCAGGGATGAGATGCGGGGTGAGGATACGCTCCGCCACGGCGGGCCGTAACGCGAAGGCGAGGTCACATGTCTGACAACGATCCATTTGCTGAACCCGACGACGCCGACAAGACGGTGATCAAGCCGAACCCGGGCGGGCGACGCGGATTCCAGCCCACGCCCCAGCCTCAGGCGACGCGGGACCAGGCGGAGGCCGAACCCGCACCGCAGCACGGTGGCGGCGGATCGGCGGGCTTTGGCGTGCCCGATCGCGGCGGTGCGGGCGGCAGCACGACGGAGCCGTCGGTCGAACAGGGCATGACCGGGATGAACCGGCTCAACGCCTGCGCCGCGACGCTCTTCTCGCTGGTCTCCCGGATCCGCAACCGCGCCCAGCACATGGATCCCGACAAGCTGCGGCGGTCCGTCGTGGCCGAGGTGCGCGAGTTCGAGAACCGCGCGCTGCAGCAGGGGATCGACGCGCAGGAAGTCAAGATCGCCCGCTACGCGATCTGCGCGACGCTCGACGACGTGGTGCTCAACACGCCGTGGGGCGGACAGTCGATCTGGGCGCAGCAGTCGATGGTCGGCACCTTCCACAAGGAAACCGTGGGCGGCGACCGTTTCTACGACCTGCTGGCACGGCTGGAGAAGGAGCCGGGAAAGAACATCGACCTGCTGGAATTTCTCTATGTCTGCCTGTCGCTCGGCTTCGAGGGGCGGCTGCGGGTGGAGCCCAACGGCAACGACAAGCACCTGCAGATCCGCGCCGGGCTGGCCCGCATCATCCGCGGCCAGCGCGGCGTGGTGGAGCGCGATCTCTCCCCGCACTGGAAGGGGCTGGACCTGCCGCACAAGGTTCTGTCGATCTGGAAACCGGTCTGGATCACGAGTTCCATCGTCGCGGTGGTTCTGACGGCGAGTTTCATGACGCTGAGCTACCTCCTCAATCAGTCGACGGAACGTGTTTTGGGCCAGCTTTCCGTGCTGGATTCCGGCAAGGTGGCGGAGTTGTTCCGCCGCGCTCCCCCGCCGCCGGAGGCAGCCCCGCCATCGCCCGAACAGGTGGAAAAGGTGGCCGGTTTCCTGGAGGAGGAGATCGAGCAGAAGATCGTCGAGGTCTTCCAGGATCAGACCACGATCACCATCCGCATCGCCGGGTCGGGCATGTTCGGCTCCGGCTCCGATCAGCTCCAGTCACGGTTCGAGAAGCCGCTGAACCGGGTGGCCCAGGCGCTGAACGAACAGGAGGGACCGATCATCATCGTGGGTCATTCCGACAACGTGCCCATCCGGTCGTCCCGTTTCCCGTCGAACATGCACCTCAGCCTTGCACGCGCGGAGTCGGTGATGAAGACGCTTGCGGGACAGATCAACGACCCTGGCCGGCTCAAGGCCGAAGGTCGCGCCGAGAAGGACCCGATCGCCTCGAACGACACCGCTGAGGGACGGGCGAAGAACCGACGCATCGAGATCGTTCTGGTACGGAAGGACGCGACATGATCGTTCGACTGCTGCGCAGGCTCGGGGCCATTTCGCTGACGCTGTTCATCGCGCTCTGCTTTGCCGTCGCGCTTTGGTTCATGGGGCCGCTTCTGGGCTTCGGCGACTTCTATCCGTTCGCCAGCGCCATCAGCCGGATCATCGGCATCGGCGTGATCCTCCTCCTCGCGCTCAGCGTCATCCTCCTGATCGTGATCCGCCGGTCCAAGCGCGACAAGGACATGGCCGAAGATATCGTCGAGTCGGTGGATGACGCCGCCGACGAGGAGGACGAGATCGTCAAGGCAGAGCTGGCCGAGCTCAAGGGCAAGCTCAAGACCGCGCTTGTCGCGCTGCGCAAGTCGAAGCTGGGCCGCAAGTCGCTCTACGAGTTGCCGTGGTACGTGATGATCGGACCGCCCGGCGCGGGCAAGACGACGGCGATCGTCAATTCCGGGCTGCAGTTTCCGCTGTCCGACACCATGGGCAAGGACGCCATCGGCGGGGTGGGCGGCACGCGCAACTGCGACTGGTGGTTCACCAACGATGCCGTGCTGATCGACACCGCCGGGCGCTACACCACGCAGGAAAGCGGGGAGGCCGAGGATAACGCTGGCTGGCTGGGCTTCCTGCGGCTGCTCAAGAAGCACCGCAAGCGGCAGCCGATCAACGGTGCCATCGTTGCAATTTCGCTCTCCGATCTCAGCCTTCAGGACGAGGCCACCCAGAAAAGCCACGCCGCCGCGATCCGGCGGCGCCTGCACGAGTTGCGCGAGAAGCTGGGCGTCCGGTTCCCGGTCTATGTCCTGTTCACCAAGACCGACCTGATCGCCGGGTTCTCCGAATTCTTCGACAATCTCGGCAAGGAGGACCGTGAACAGGTCTGGGGTTTCACCCTGCCCTTGCCGAAAAAGACCAAGGCGGAGATCAACCCGGTCGCCGCCTTCGACGAGGAGTTCGGCCAACTCCTCGGCCAGCTCAACGCGCAGTCGCTGGAACGGATGCAGCAGGAAACCGACCATCAGCGACGGTCCCTGATCGCCTCCTTCCCGAGCCAGGTCGCCTCCGTCCGCGCCACCGCGCGCGGCTTTCTCGAAGAGGTGTTCCAGGACAACCGGTTCGAGAAGCGGCATCTGCTGCGCGGGGTCTACTTCACCTCCGGCACGCAGGAGGGCACGCCCATCGACCGGCTGATGATGGGCATGGCGCGCACCTTCGGGATCGGTCGCCAGGCGATCGGGACCGGGCGCGGCACGGGGCGGTCGTTCTTCCTCACCCGGCTCTTCGAGGGCGTGATCTTCCCCGAGGCCGGGCTGGTCAGCGCCGACGACAAGGTCGAGCGGCGCTACCGGTGGGCCAAGCGCATCTCCATCGCCGCGGCCATCGTGGCGGCCATCGGCATCTCCGCTT
>CBDUPF010000343.1:0-3898 GCA_965369035.1 uncultured Aliishimia sp. | reverse complement strand
CCAGCAGCGTGGCACCTGGCTCCAGCGCCGCGAAGATCTCGGGATGCGGCAGGTTCACGCGACGGCTCGACCCATCGGCCGGATCGAGGTCCATCCGGAACTTCGCCCCCTGCACCAGTTCCTCGCTGTCGCCCGCGAACACGCCTACGCGCAGCTTGGGCCCCTGCAGGTCGGCAAGGATGCCGATCGGCGATTCCAGGTCCGCCTCGATCTGGCGAATGATGCGGTGACGTTCCGCGATTTCCTCGTGGCTGCCGTGGGACATGTTCAGTCGGAACACGTCCGCACCCGCCTCGAACAGTGCGCGGATCATCTCGTATGTGTCAGACGCCGGGCCCAAGGTGGCCACGATCTTCACGTTTCGGGTTCGTTTCATTAGCGGCCTGCCCGTTTCTTCATTGGCATGAATTCCCTTTGTTAGCGTTATCACCCAATTCCCTTCCGGGTTCAACTTGCTTAGGTGATGCGCGACATGAATGACAGTCAGATGACCTATTCCCCCTTTCGAGTGTTGGGCGCCGACCGGCCCGGCCGCTGGGTCGTGACCTGCGACCACGCGACGAATACCGTGCCACACTTCGTCAGTGGCGGCGATCTCGGGCTTCCACCGCACGACATGGGCCGCCACATCGCCTATGACATCGGGGCCGCCGGGCTCGCCACCTGCCTCGGCGAGGCTTTGGACAGCCCGGTGATTCTGTCAAATTTCTCGCGCCTCGTGATCGACCCCAACCGGGGGCTGGACGACCCCACGCTGCTCATGAAGCTTTATGACGGAACGATCATTCCGGGAAATCGCAATGCGGGGCCGGAGGAACTGGCCCGTCGCAAGGCTGCCTGCTACGACCCTTATCACGACGCGTTGGCGGAACTGGCGGCGCGACCGGGCGCGATACTTCTGGCAATCCACTCGTTCACACCGCGGTTGCTGGGGCGCGGCACCCGTCCCTGGCAGATCGGTGTACTGTATGCGCGTGACGACCGGCTGGCGCGCCCGGTTATCGACCGGCTGGACGCGGAGCCCGATCTGACCGTGGGCGACAACGAACCCTATGACGGGCATCTGCCGGGGGATTCGGTCGACCGCCATGCCCTGCAACACGGGCGACCCAACGTGTTGATCGAATTGCGCCAGGACCTGATCGCCGAACCCGCAAGTCAGCGTGAATGGTCGGACCGGTTGGCGCCGATCCTTGACGACGCACTGGCCAGCACCAACCTGTGACAGGACAGTCCGCGCAGGCGTCACTCACCGGCAGGCATGCGTTGCGCACCGAACACGACATGAAGGACAACAGCATATGGACGACCAGACCCGTACCGAACTCGAAGCCGCGGCCTTCCGCCGCTTGCGCCAGCACCTGATGCAGGATCGGACGGATGTTCAGAACATCGACCTGATGAACCTCGCCGGATTCTGCCGCAACTGCCTCAGCCGCTGGTACCAGGAGGCCGCCAACGCACGGGGGATCGAAATGGGCAAGGAAGAGGCGCGCGAGATCTTCTACGGGATGCCCATGGCCGAGTGGAAAGCCAACTACCAGACCGAAGCCACCGGCGCGCAGAAGACGGAGTTCGAGAAGGCCTTCGCCGAAAACGTCGGCAAGAAGGACTGAGCCCGCGCAGTCAGCCTGCCGGATTGCTAAAATTCGAGCGGCAAGGCTGATTTTGCCGCCGTTTCCGACACAATTCTGCCTCTCGGCTCGACCATAAGCGTTGCCATCGGACCTGGCACCGTTCGGACCGGAAACGCGACTTCAATGCCGAGAGATACCATGCAAATGCAAAAAATCGACCTGACCGACATCGCGCGTGGCCGCCGGATCACCGCCGTCACCGCATCGGAACTCGAACTGGTGCCGCGCCGCTGTGCCCGGCCAAAGCGCCCCAATCCGGCCGAGCGGGTGAAGCAGCGTGTTGCCAGCTTCCTGCGCCGCATCGCGGGCAAGCACTGACATTCTGCATGCCCCACGTCGCGGCAGCGGCAAGGGTCAGAACAGATACATCACCAGCCAATCCGCGCTCAGCGCGGGGCTGTCCTGACCCTCGATCTCCATCGTCACCGCGAGCCGGGCCAACAGGCGGTCGTCGCCTTTCGGCGCGACCTCCATCAGGTCGAACCGGGCACGAACGCGCGCCCCGCTGCGGACCGGCGCCAGAAACCGGATGCGGTCAAAGCCGTAATTGACCGAAGCGCGCATGCCCTCCATCGCCGGCAGCGCGTCGTAGGCCATGGGGGCCAGCATCGACAGCGTCAGGTAACCATGCGCGACCGTGCCACCCAACGGGGTCTGCGCGGCCCGCTCGGGATCGAGGTGGATGAACTGCCAATCCTCGGTCACATCGGCGAAACGGTCGATCCGCTCCTGCGCGATCTCGAACCAGCGCGAAGTGCCGAGGGTCGTTCCGACGTGTTCGGCAAGTTCATCCGCGCGCATCAGATCCTCCTCATGGCCGCATCAAATCGACCGACACGGGCTCAGATCGCGGCCTTCCGGCTTTCGTCGATGTAGATCTCGCGCAACCGGCGCGCGACAGGCCCCGGCGTGCCGTCGCCTATCGTCGTGCCGTCGATCTCCACCACCGGCATCACGAAAGCGGAGGCGGAGGTGAAGAAGGCCTCGTCCGCCGCGCGCGCCTCCTCGATGGTGAAGCTGCGCTCCTCGACTTCCATTTGCGCCTCGCGGGCAAAACGCAGCACGGCAGCGCGTGTGATTCCGTGCAGGATGTCGTTCGACAGCGCGCGCGTGATGATCTTGCCGCCTTTTACGATGTAGGCGTTGTTCGATGTCCCCTCGGTCACGTAGCCGTCCTCGACCATCCATGCGTCGTCGCAGGCTTGCGCCTTGGCCATCATCTTGCCCATGGAGGGGTAGAGCAGCTGCACCGTCTTGATGTCCCGCCGGCCCCAGCGGATATCGTCGATGGAGATCACCTTGATCCCGGTCTTCGCCTGCGGGCTGTCGGCCAGGCCCGATTTTGACTGGGTGAACAGCACGACCGTCGGCGCGGTCGTCTCCGGATCCGGGAAGGCGAAATCCCGGTCGCCCGGCGCGCCGCGCGTGATCTGGAGATAGACGAGACCGTCCTCGATCCCGTTCAGCCGCACCAGTTCGCGATGCACCTCCAGCAGGTCGTCCCGCGACATCGGGTTCGGCAGGTCAAGTTCGGTCAGCGACCGCTGCAGCCGCGCCACATGCCCGTCGAAATCGACCAGCTTGCCGCCGAGCACCGATGTGACCTCGTAGACCCCGTCCGCCATCAGGAAGCCGCGGTCGAAGATCGACACCTTCGCCTCGGACTCGGGCAGGTAATCTCCGTTCACATAGACGGTACGGGGCATGGACGGGCCTTTCGGTTGTTGGGCAGCTTGATCGGGATTTGTGCGGGAAAGGTCAAGATGGCGACGCCTGCAATTGCTCCGGCGCAAGGCGGCCCTGCGTGAGAAGGTGGCGCAGAACAGTTGCAACCGACAGCGCGTCGCCACAGGCGTCATGGCCCCGCCCGGCCTCCGGCAGCCCGAAATGCGCGCAGATCGTGTGGCTGCGCAAGGCTTCGACGGTCTCTCGCGGTTCCCCGGCCGCCACCAGCAGCGGGACCGCGCTTCGAAATCGTCCGGCCGGGATCGGCGAGGGCAGATCCCGCACGAAGAGCGAGACCGCCAGCGACAACAGTTCATCCTTGCCCCAGGCATAGAGCACATCGCCGTCGGAAAACGCCTCGAGACGGAACAGCGCCTCGTCGATCGGCACCGCGTCCCGCGCGATCATGGCATCGTCGATGCCGGTCAGCCGCGTCACCAGCGGGTCGAGCGCCACGCGCGCCCCGTCGCGGTCGACCGGGTCGACCAGCCAGCCCTGCGGCTTGGACAGCTCGAACGGCCGTTTCAGCGACAGCC
>CBDUPF010000342.1:0-3900 GCA_965369035.1 uncultured Aliishimia sp. | reverse complement strand
CTATTCGGGTGCGCCAGAGAAGGCGAGGCTTTTCTCAAGGTCGCGGTCCAGCTTTGTCTGTTCGCGCCGGGTCGTGGCGTGTTCCTTTTCCGCCTTGTACTGTGCCCGAAGTCGCAGCAGATGGCAGACAGGCGGCAGTGGCATCAACCGGGCCACTCGCAGCATCCACGGGGCAAAGCGGCGGAAGAGTTCGTCCTCCAGCGACACGAGGGCTTCGGTCGAGCCGGGGTCTCCCTGGCGGCCGGAACGTCCGTAAAGCTGCCGGTCGATGCGGTTGCTTTCATGGAATTCGGTCAGCACCACGTGGAGTCCGCCCAGGTCCCGCACGCCCTCTCCCAGGCGGATGTCGGTCCCGCGTCCGGCGATGTTCGTCGCCACGGTAATCGCGCCCTTCCTGCCGGCGCGCGACACGACATCGGCCTCGACCGCGTCCTGTTTGGCGTTCAGCACATCATGCTCCAACCCGAGGTCGGTCAACGCCTGCGACGCCTTCTCCGACGCCTCGACCGACCGGGTTCCGATCAGGACCGGCTGGCCCTTGGCGTGCACGCGCTGCACTGTCCGCGCGAGTTCCCGGAACTTCCGCTCCTCGCTGCGCAGGAAGCGGGTGCGCAGATGTCGGCGTTTCAGCCTGCGGTGACGTGGAACCCGGACGGTGAAAAGGCCGAACGTGTCGCGGAATTCGCCCGCCACCTCCACTCCGGTCCCGGTCATGCCGGCAAGGCGCACATAGCGGCGAAAGAACCGCTGATAGGTGATCCGGGCCAGCGTTTCCTTGCGACCGGTGATCTCGACCCCCTCCTTGGCCTCGATCAACTGGTGCAGACCGCCCTGCCAGGACCGGTCCGGCATGACACGGCCCGTATATTCATCGACGATGCGGACCTCGCCCTCCTGAATGATGTAGTCCTTTCCCAGCGCAAAGAGATGCAGCGCGGTAAGAGCCTGCGTCACCAGTTCTTCTCGCGCCTTGGTGATCGCCCAGATGCCGCTCAGGCCGTCCGCGAGCAGACTCAGGCGGGTCTTGCCACGATCTTCCAGCGCCACCGACCGCGCCTTCTGATCGATCTTGTAGTCCGCCCCATCGGTCAGGCTGCGCGCCAGGTCCAAGGCGGTCGCGTACATCGCCGCGGCCTCCGGATCGTCGCCACCGCCCGACAGGATCAATGGCGTGCGCGCCTCGTCGATGAAGACGCTGTCGGCCTCGTCCACGATGGCGAAGGCCAGGCCGCGCAGCATCAGCCCACCGCCCCCGCGCCGCGCCAGAAGGTCGGTCGTGCGCAACCGCGCCAGCCCGCGCCGCGATTGCAGCGCGATCCGGTCCCGCAGGTAATCGAAGGTCACATTGTTGTTGGACGTGTAGGTGATGTCGCAGCGATAGGCGGCGCGGCGCGCGTCGGGGTCCATGTCGCTGTCGATCACGCCGCAGGTGAGGCCGAAGAATTCGAAGATCGGCGCGTTCTCCTCGGCGTCACGCGCAGCAAGGTAGTCGTTCACCGTCACCACATGTACCGGGTCGCCCGCCAGCGCGGCCACGACGGCGGCCGGGGTCGCGGTCAGCGTCTTGCCCTCCCCCGTCGCCATTTCCACCATGCGGCCTTCGTAGAGTGCCAGCGCGCCCATGATCTGCACCGGGTAGTGGCGCTTCTGCGTGGTCCGCCAGCTCACCTCGCGCACGATGGCGAAAGCCTCGCTCAGATGCGGCTCGGCGTGCCGGCGCGCCATCAGCCGGGGGCGCAGCGCGTGGGCGGCATTGCGCAACGCGTCATCGGTCATGGCGGCGAACCGCGTCTCCATCCCGATGATCCGGCGGGCATGCCGCGCGAGACGCCAGCGGTAGAAGGGCGACCGGGCGAGCACCGCGCCCTGGTGACGTTCGAGCCAGCGATCGATCACGTTGCTGATCGGATCGGCGAGTTCGGCATAGGGCGCGATGCCCATCCGCGCTTGGCCGAAGCCGAGGATGCCCCGTGCCTCAGGCATTGAACTGCCGCAGGAAAAGCTGCCGGACACGGCGGAAGATCTGCCCGGCGGCGGGTTCGGTGCCGTGATCCATGCGCACATGTACCCGCGCGCCGAAGGGCACGTGGTCGGTTTCGGGCGGGATGGCAAGGTCATAGACGAAGATCGGCGCGTTGACCTTGAGACCGTTTTCGTCCGTCGGATCGGTAATAAATCGCCCACCGCCCGCCACGGCCAGGACCGCGCTCGGCAGGTTGTTCTGGCCCGAAGGCACTTCCGTCAGCAGCGGCGCCTCGAACTTGCTCGACATGGCGCCGGCGACCTTGACTTCTGCCCGCCGCAGCCGCTCGCGTACCAGACCGATATCGTCCTGCGGCACGACCATGCGGATGCGGTCCGGCCGGTCCGGCACGACATAGCCCAAGAGCTCGCCTTCCTCCACGTAGCGGCCTTCCAGATCGTCCGCGGCCAGCACCGGCTCGAACCTTCCCGGACGAGACGCGGCGACGTTGAGCCGGGCCGCGCGCAGCAGTTCGCGGTCCAGTTCGGCCTGATCCTCGGCCAGTTGGCTCGCGATAATGCGCGCCTGCGCCCGGTCATCGACCTGCGCCGCGGCGAGCCTGCGCCGTTGTTCCTCGACCCGCCATTTCAGACCCCTGATCCGGCTGTCGACGGTCGGGTCCCACATGCGAACCAAAGGCGCATCGGCTGCGACCGGCTGGCCCGGCTCTGCAAAGACATCGCGGACGAAGCCCGAGGTCTCCGCCCGGACATAGCTGTCATCGGGAAGCCAGATCACGCCTTCGGTATCCGTGCGCAACGGCACGGGGATCAGCGCCAGCGCGCCTACCACCACGCCGATCGTCCCGAAGGTCCACCAGTAGGCGCGGGCGCGAACCTTGCGCAAGCTCGGTGCGGTGATCACGTGGCGGATGTGCTTGAAGGCAGGCTTCACGATGGCGTTGAAAATCGACCAGAGCGCGATCAGAACGCCCACGAACAGGTATTTCTGCGCCACGAACATCGCGATGCCGAACATCACGATCAGCCGGTAGACAAAAGCGGAGGGCGCGTAGAGCAGGAACCAGAACCGTTCCCCCCAGGTGGCCGATTTTTCCCGCAGGTGCCGGGCCTTGAACAGGTAGCGCTGGATCAGGTGGCCCAGGAACTTGTTGGCCCGGGTCCCCATGTTGGGGATCTCCAGCAGGTCGCACATGATGTAATAGCCGTCGAACTTCAGCAGCGGATTGCCGTTCACCATCAGGGTCGAAAGCCCGCCGATCATGGTCAGGTTGAAGGCCACCGCAGTGACGAAACCGCTTTCGGCGGAGGCCCAGACCATGACGGCCACCGCTGCGACAAAGGTCTCGACAAAGATACCGCCGGCACTGACCGCCGCACGCTGCCACTTGTTGGGAAATGCCGCGGCAGCGGAGGCATCGACATAAGGCACCGGGAAGAAAACCAGCAACATGAGCCCCATCTCCCGCACTTCCGCGCCGCGCACCTTGGCGAGGTACCCGTGCGCCAATTCGTGCAACGCCTTGAGCAGCGGGTAACTGATGAGGCTGATCAGGATGTTCTGCGTGGCGAACAGCTGATCGGTGATATCGGTAGTCAGCTTCTCCCAATGCTGGAACGCGGTCAGCAGGCCGGCCCCCACCACGCCGGCCCAGAGCAGCAGGCCGAACCAGCCCGTGAGCCACCGCACCGCCGGCAAGGTCTTGTCCAGAAACGCGTTCGGATCCCAGAGCGGGATGCGGATCGACACCGGGTTCAGCACGTTCTGCTTGATGAGCTGGCGGGCGTGCTTGTTGTACCGGTCCAGCAGTTCTGCCACATCCGGCGAGCTTTCGTACTGGATCAGGTCGTTCTGGTGCAGCTGCGACAGCAGCCGGATCACGTCGTCCTGGCTGGGCGCGTCGGCGTCGTGAGTCC
>CBDUPF010000341.1:0-3900 GCA_965369035.1 uncultured Aliishimia sp. | reverse complement strand
CTGCGTACCAACAGCTTCGCACCGTCGATAACGCTATGAGAAGGGGTAAGGCGGCATGAGCGCCCATCTCGATCTGCTGATGTTTGCCGCCCTCATGGTGGCGGTCCTGTCGGGGTTTCCTGTGGCGTTCGGCATTGCCGGTGTCGCCGTCCTGTTCGCCTATCTGGGCTGGGCCGTCGGCGTCATGGACATCTCGTTGCTGGGGGCTTTCGGGCAGAGGGTGTTCGGGCTGATATCCAACCAGGTCCTGATCGCCATTCCGCTGTTCGTGTTCATGGGCGCGCTGCTGGAAAAGAGCCGCATTGCCGAGAATCTGCTCGACACGATGGGCCGCGCCTTCGGGCAGTTGCGCGGCGGATTGGGCATCTCGGTCGTTCTGGTCGGCGCGTTGCTGGCGGCGTCGACCGGGATTGTCGGCGCGACGGTGGTGGCCATGGGGATGATCGCGCTGCCGACGATGTTGCGCTCGGGCTACGATCCGCGCGTCGCCTCGGGCATCGTCTGCACCGCAGGCACGCTGGGCCAGATCATCCCGCCATCGACGCTGCTGATCATCCTCGCCGACGTGATGTCGAACGCCTTTCAGCAAGCCCAGTACGAGCAGGGCAAGTTCGCGGTCGAGGCGCTGTCGGTTGGACAGTTCTTTGCCGCGGCCCTGATCCCCGGTCTGGTGCTGGTGTCGCTCTACCTGATCTACGTGCTGGTCCGCGGCGCCCTGCGGCCCCAGGACATGCCGCCCGCGCCTGCGGACCTGCCGCGCCCGACACGCGCCGAGGTGCTGGGCGCCATCGTGCCGCCGGTCCTGCTGATCTTTGCGGTTCTGGGCTCGATCCTCGGCGGCCTCGCCACTCCGACCGAGGCCGCGGCCGTGGGCGCGGTCGGCGCTCTGATGATGGCCGGCGCGCGGCCGGGGCGGCACCGTGCGCTGATTGTCCTCGCGGCGGGTGCGCTGATATTGCTGGCCATTGCGGCGGGGCTGTTTCCGGTCCGGTTGCAACGTGGCGATCTGGGCGCCGCGTCCTATCTCGCAGGCGGGCTCTACATCGGTCTGGCTCTTGTGGGCGTCATCGGGGTCCTTGCGGCCTTCGCCAACGTGCAGCGCGAACGGGTCGTGCACGAGGCCGTCACCTCGACCATGACCATGACGGCGATGATCTTTGCGACGATCCTCGCGGCGGGCATGTTCTCGCTCGTTTTCATCGGCCTTGGCGGGGAAGAGCGCGTGGCCCATTGGCTGGAAAACCTTCCCGGTGGCGCCACCGGTGCGCTTCTGGTCACCATGGTAATCGTCTTCTTCATGGGATTCTTTCTCGATTTCGTGGAAATCTCGGTCATCGTCCTGCCGCTGGTGACGCCGACCCTGATCCTGCTCGGCCACGATCCGATCTGGCTCGGCATCATCCTCGCCATCAACCTGCAGACCTCGTTTCTGACGCCGCCCTTCGGGTTCTCGCTGTTCTATCTGCGCGGCGCGGCGCCGCCGGAAGTGACCACGGGGCACATCTATCGCGGTGTCATGCCGTTCATCGTCCTGCAAGCGATCGGCGTGGCCGTTGTCTGGTTCCTGCCCGCGCTTGCCACCTGGTTGCCCGGTGTAATGTTCTGACGTCTGGTCGCGGCGCAACATTCGTAGCCAGGGTTCAGTTGGCTCGTCAGCTTCCGCAACGATCACGGATGCTCGGGCGCCGGGAGAACATTGACGATGCCGCGGGGACTTCCGTGATCGGGCGGGTTTGGTCAATGGCGAGGACGGTTGTCATAATACCTTGGTTGATCGGAATCTGACCGGACGTAATCCTCTGTTTTCAATAACGAATTGCACCGCTGATCGGTCAATTCGGCATTTTCGTCGAAGCCCCTGTCCTGCAGTTCCAAAGCAGTGAAGGTCGGAAAAACGCGGACCGGGTCGCAGCGTTGTTGTCCATTCCCCTTGACCGAAGGTCGAAACTCGCCAACCATGATGCCCTTGGCTCCCGTGCATTCATGAAAGCCCGCAAGAGATATGACATCGACAACCGTACCAACGAAACCGATCGAGGGTCAGAAACCGGGAACATCCGGTCTTCGCGCCAGAACGCGGACTTTCATGCAAGCCGGATATCTGGAGAATTTCGTTCAGTCGATATTCGACGCGATTGGCGGCGTGCAGGGCAAGACACTGACGCTGGGTGGCGACGGGCGGTACTTCAACGAACGCGCCATCCAGACCATCCTGAAGATGGCCGCCGCCAATGGCGCGGACCGCATCCTTGTCGGACGCGACGGGCTCCTCTCCACCCCGGCCGCCTCGGCGGTGATCCGTACGCGAAAAACCGATGGCGGCATTATCCTGTCCGCAAGCCACAACCCGGGCGGCGAGAATGGAGACTTCGGGATCAAGTACAACATCCCCGCCGGCGGGCCGGCGCCGGAAAAAATCACGGACGCCATCTACGAACGGACACTCGAGATCACCGACTACCGCATTCTCGACGCCGACGATGTCGATCTCTCGGCGCAGGGTGAGACGACGCTTGGTGGCATGACGGTCGAGCTTATCGATCCGGTCGAGATCTATGCCGGGCTCATGCGCGGGCTTTTCGACTTCGAGGCGATCCGTGACCTCTTCGCCTCCGGATTCAGAATGCGTTTCGACGCCATGCACGCAGTGACTGGTCCCTACGCCAAGGCAATCCTCGAGGGGGCGCTCGGCGCTCCCGCCGGCACGGTGACAAACGCCATTCCGCTGCCGGATTTCGGCGGCGGGCATCCGGATCCAAACCCGGTCCATGCGGCGGATCTCATGGCCGAGATGATGCGGGCGGACGGGCCGGATTTCGGCGCGGCTTCCGATGGTGACGGCGACCGCAACATGATCGTCGGGCGCTTCAGCTATGTCACGCCGTCGGACAGTTTGGCCGTGCTGGCCGCGAACGCCCACCTTGCGCCAGGATACTCGGAGGGCATTGCCGGCATCGCACGGTCGATGCCCACTTCGCGGGCGGCAGACCGGGTCGCGAAGAAGCTCGGCGTGGCACTGCACGAGACTCCGACGGGGTGGAAATTCTTTGGAACGCTCCTCGACGCTGGCCGGGTGACGATCTGCGGCGAAGAAAGCGCCGGAACCGGTTCCGGTCATGTCCGCGAGAAGGACGGGCTCTGGGCGGTGCTTCTCTGGCTCAACATCCTCGCGGCGCGGCGAGAGTCAGTGGCCGAGATCATGCGCCAGCACTGGGCCGAGTATGGACGGGACTATTACTCTCGCCACGACTACGAAGCCATCGACAAGCCGGTGGCGGAAGGATTGATGCAGGCGGTGCGTGACAAGTTGGAGACGCTCCCAGGGCAAACGCTGGCCGGTCTCCTTGTCACTGCCGCGGACGACTTCTCCTACATTGATCCAGTGGATGGTAGCCGGGCGGAGCATCAGGGTATCCGTGTCGTGTTCGGGGACGCGGCCCGCGCGGTGCTGCGCCTTTCGGGAACCGGGACCGAGGGGGCCACGCTCCGCGTCTACATGGAGCGTTACGAGCCAGACCCGTCCGCGCACGACCTCGACCCCGAAACAGCGCTCGCCCCAGTGATCGCCGCCGTGGATGAGCTCGCCCAGATCCGAAGCCGGACCGGACGCGACGCACCCGACGTGCGAACCTGACACGTCTTCTCCGCGCCCCCGTTGTTCTTGAAATGGGCCACGGAAAAAACCAGTCAGCATATCGCTGTCGCCTGCCGCGTACCACCTTGCCGATCAGCAGGAGGCAAAAGGGCGTCGAGGTCGTATTTGATGGCGCCACCGGGATCTCGGAACTCGCGACAAGGTTCGGATCACTGCCGGGCTACGGCGTACAACTGGTCATGACCCAATGCGACGAACTGTCTTCCCGCCGAGACCGCGATTATTGTCGTGGAGATCAGCTGAGA
>CBDUPF010000340.1:0-3906 GCA_965369035.1 uncultured Aliishimia sp. | reverse complement strand
ATCGGCATCACGCTGGCGGTATTTGCGTTGATCGCGACGCTGGCCGTGCGGTCCGGCTTCCGGGCGGAGCTGGTGGACACGATCCTGGGCTCCAATGCGCATGTCACCGTGCTGATGCAGGGTGAAGTCGGGCAGGGCGGGCGCATCGACCGCTCCATCCCGGAATTCGACGCCATGGTGGAGCGGCTGAAAGCCGTGCCGGGTGTCACCCGCGTGGCACCGCTGGTCCGGGGGGAGGTGTTGGCCAATGCGAGGGGGGCCAATGCCGGTGCACAGGTCTACGGCATCCGGCCCGAAGACCTGGCAACCATCCCGCGGATCGCCGATCCGGAGGAGCATATCGGCGATATCGACGATTTTGCAGACGGGCTCGCCATCGGATCCGAGCTGGCCCGCGAACTGGGTGTCACGGTGGGGGACGAGATCAAGCTGATCTCTCCCGACGGGGCGGTGACGCCCTTCGGGGTAAAACCGCGGGTGAGCGCGTTTCCGATCCGCTATGTCTTCACCGCCGGGCGTTGGGATATCGATCGCACCCGCATCTACCTGCCGCTGAGCGAGGCGCAGCCGTTCTTCAACCGCGAGGCCCGCGCGAGCGAGATCGAGGTGATGGTGGAGGACCCCGAAGCGGTCTACGCCATGCAGGACGACCTGCTGGAGGCCGCGGGGCCGGGCGCCTATCTCTGGACGTGGCTGGAAGCGTCGGGCGGGTATCTCCGCGCGCTCGAGGTCGAGGACAACGTGATGTTCGTGATCCTGTCGATCCTGGTGCTGATCGCTGCGATGAACATCGTCTCGGGCCTCATCATGCTGGTCAAGAACAAGGGGCGCGATATCGGCATCCTGCGTACCATGGGCCTGACCGAAGGGTCCGTGCTGCGGGTGTTTTTTTTGTGCGGGGCTTTCACGGGCGTGATCGGCACCGCATGCGGCGTGGTGCTCGGCTGTCTCTTCGCGCTCTATATCGACCAGATATTCTCCTTCGTGAACTGGGCGATGGGCGGCGGGGTCTGGGATCCGGCGATCCGAGGAATCTACGCGCTGCCGGCGCAGCTTCATCTGCGCGACGTGCTGACCGCCGTGGCCCTGTCGCTGGGGCTCAGTTTCGTCGTGACGTGGTTCCCGGCCCGGCGTGCGGCGCGAATGCACCCGGTGGAGGCGCTGCGGTATGAGTGAGCCTGTGTTGGAGTTGCGCGGGATCGAGAAGGGCTACAACCACGGCACCCCGGCGGAAATCGCGGTGCTGCGCGGCCTTGATCTTGCGCTGGCGCCCGGCGAGGTCGTGGCACTCGTCGCCCCGTCGGGTGCCGGGAAATCGACGCTGCTGCATATCGCGGGACTGCTCGACGTGCCGGATGCGGGCACCGTGCGGCTGGGCGGCGTCGAAATGGGCGCGCGCGACGATACGGCACGCACGATAGCCCGGCGCGACATGGTGGGGTTCATCTACCAGTTCCACCACCTCCTGCCGGAGTTCACGGCGCTGGAGAACGTGGTGCTGCCGCAACTGGTTGCCGGGTCGTCACGCGCTGCCGCCGCCGCTCGGGCGGAGGATCTGCTGACCCGGGTGGGGCTCGCCGAACGGATGGATCACAGGCCGGCAGAGCTTTCGGGCGGGGAACAGCAGCGCGTGGCCTTCTGCCGGGCGCTCGCCAACGCGCCGCAACTGCTGCTGGCCGACGAGCCCACCGGCAACCTCGATCCCAAAACCTCCGAACAGGTCTTTGGCGCGCTGATGGACCTGGTGCGGCAGACGGGAATGAGCGCGCTGGTCGCCACCCATAACCCCGCGCTGGCCGCCCGCATGGACCGCGTGGTGCGGATGGAGGCCGGGGTGCTGCGGGACGGTGCCGCCATCGGCGCGGACTAGCGGGTGCACAGAGCTGCGCCTCGACGGGCCGCGGTGCGGCGATCCGGAACCGGGGCGGAAGTGCTTTATGGCAGCCAAGTACCTCCGACACATGTGCATCGCGCAGGCGGGAACAAATCGCCGTGCCGTGGGGGGCGGCCCGGCGATGCGCGGCGGCGCTTCGCGCCTAGTTTCCGCGCCGAGGGACGTGTCCCAACGTCCACTCAGGCCCCGCATGGGACGCAGCGCTACCGGGCCAATTGCGTGATCCAGACACCGATGCCCATGACCGCGATGCCTGTGCCCCGCGTCAAGGTCAGCGGCGAGACCCGCGCACCGAACAGCCCCCAATGGTCGATGGCCGCGGCGGAAATGAGCTGGCCCAGCAGCACGAAGAAGATCGCGTTCCCGACCCCGAAATGCGGCGCGATATACGTGACGGAGAGCACGTAGAAGGCCACCAGCGTGCCGCCGAGCAACAGATGCTTTGGCGCACCGGCGACGGCCAGCAGCGCCCCCGGCCCGGTGACGAGCGTCACGGCGAGACAGCTGGCAAAAGCCACCGCAAACAGAACCAGCGCTGCGGCCGCCGGCGCGCCCATGTAGCTGCCCAGTGCCGCGTTGAGCGCGGCCAGCGTCGGAATGCCGATGCCGGCGGCCAGCATGATCAGGGCGTAGTGGGTCATTGCGTTGCTCCGCAGTCCGTGGTTGATCTCGATCATGTCGACGTGCATGGGAATGGGCAAGAGTCGCGAAACAACACGAGGGATACGTCCGATGAGAGCCATCGTTCTGACCGGCAGCTTGATGCTTGGTGCCTGCACCGTCTCGGAGATGCCGGGGCCTGGCGAGGGGGCGCGGCTCTTTGCCGAGAATTGCGCCGCCTGCCATGGTGCGGACGCGCGCGGCGCCGGGCCGGAAACGCTGGGCATCGGCAAGGTGCCGCCCGACCTGACGGCGATCACCGCGCGCAACGGCGGAACCTTTCCCCGCGCGCAGGTTCTGTCGGTGATCGACGGCTATCGGCAGGGCACGCATCCCGGCCGGGTAATGCCGGAATTCGGTGAGAACCTTGGCGGCAACCTTGTGCCGGTCGAGGTCGACGGGGTGATGACGCCGACACCGCGCGCGCTGGCCGCACTTCTGGCCTATCTGGAAAGCATCCAGGACTAGCGCGGGTCAAACGCTCATCGCCAGCACGCGGCTGATCTGGGTCAGACCGCGGCCCGATTGCTCCATCCATGTGTTGAACGCGCCCTGCATCGCCTTCATCGCGGATTTGGACGAGGGCGCCTTGTCGATCACGCCCTCGGCTACCAGCCGCGCGACCACGTCGCGGCTGAGGATGAAGCCGTCACGGCCAATGAACCGCATCGCGTATTGCCCGGTATTGCCGCCAAGCCGGCTGCCCTCGCGTTTCAGCCGATCCAGAAGGCCCACGTAATTCGTCGACGGCCATCCGCCGATGACCCGGCCCACACCGCCTTCGTCGCGCAAGTGCAGGATGAAGGCGGCATTGTCGCGCACGGTGGCGATCTTCGCGCCATTCCGAACGACCCGCGTGTCTTTCAAAAGCGCATCGAACGTGTCGTCGTCCATGAAGGCGCATTTGCCCGGATCGAACCGGTCGAAGGCGGCCTCGAACCCGTCCCATTTTGCCTCGATCACCTTCCAGTTGAACCCGGCCTGAAAGATGGATTTCGTGAACTGCGACAACCACCGGTCTTCCGGGATCCGCGCAAGCTCCTCGGGGCTCTTGGGCCGGTCGAGTTTCGCCTCCAACGCGTCCAGCCCGCCATGACGGTCGGCGGCAATGGCAAGGATCTCGTCAAATGTCCTCATGTCAGTCGCAGATCCCGCGCAACTCCACCCCGTCCCAGGGCAGCAGGACGTCGTGCTGACGCGACTGGGGCAAGGGTGCAAGCGGCATCGCAGCTCCGATCATCGCGTGGAGCCGCACCGTCCGCGCGCCCTGCGGGTCGAGGGCGCGACAGCACACATATTCCTCCACGATCGCCCCCTGCTGTTCGTAGCCGAAATCCAGGAACGCCGGATCG
>CBDUPF010000339.1:0-3912 GCA_965369035.1 uncultured Aliishimia sp. | reverse complement strand
GATCGGCACCGCGCGGGATATCACGCTCCGTGCGCTCGATGTTCTGGCCTCCGCCGACCTGCTCGCGGCGGAGGATACGCGCAGTCTGCGCAAGCTTTTGGATATCCACGGCGTGCCGCTGGACGGGCGGCGCATCCAGTCGTTGCACGACCATTCCGGCCAGGGCGTGCAGCAGCGCCTGATCGAGGCGGTGTCGGCCGGCAAGAGCGTGGCCTACGCGTCGGAGGCGGGGATGCCGCTCATCGCCGATCCGGGGTTCGAACTGGTGCGCGCGGCGGCGGCGGCCGGCATCCACGTGACCTGCGCGCCCGGCCCGTCGGCAGTGACCACCGCGCTGGCGCTGGGCGGGCTTGCGACGGATGCCTTTCATTTCGCGGGGTTCCTGCCGCAATCGGCCTCCGCGCGGCGCAAGGCGCTGTCGCTGCTGGGAGACATACCGGCGACGCTCGTGCTCTTCGAATCGGCCAAGCGGCTGGCGGGGTGCCTTCGGGATGCGGCGGACACGCTGGGCGCGGACCGGGACGCCGCGATCTGCCGGGAAATCACCAAGAAGTTCGAGGAGGTGCGCCGGGGCACCCTCGCGACACTGGCGGACGAGATCGCATCGGCCCCGGTCAAGGGCGAAATCGTGTTGCTGATCGAGCGGGGCGCGGGGCAGGCGGCCGTTAACGACGATGATCTGGACCGGATGATCGCCGCGGCGCTGGAGGATATGTCGGTCAAGGATGCCGCCGCGCTTGTGGCGGCGGAGACCGGGCGAAAGCGGCGCGACGTCTATCAGCGCGCGTTGGCGCTGGCCCGGGACAGATGAACGGCGGAGAGGGCAGGGACATGGCGGCGGATCGTGCGGACGGGCCGGATACTTCGGCCGCCACGGACATGCGACGGGCGCGCGGCGCCATGGGCCATGCGCGGGGCCTGTCGGCGGAGGCGCAGGTGGAGCGGCACTCTGGCCGCCGCGGGGCGCGCTGCCTCGAGCGGCGCTGGCGCGGGACGGGCGGAGAGGTCGACCTGATCCTGGAACTGGCCGGCGATGTCGTGTTCGTCGAGGTCAAGGCCAGCCGAAGCCACGCCCGCGCCGCCGAACGTGTCTCGCCCCGGCAGGCCGAAAGGCTCGTGCGCACGGCGGAGGAATATCTCGGCACGCTCCCGCGCGGTCTGCTCACGCCGATGCGGATCGACGTGGCGCTGGTTGATGCACAGGGCGCCATCGAGATCGTCGAAAACGCGCTCTGGGATCTCTGACCCATTGCACCGCCCGGTGCGCTGGGCCATGAAAGGGCGCGGATCAGGACGGGGTATCCCATGAAAGTCGCCTTCCAGATGGACCCGATCGGCGGGGTGGACATCAACGCGGACAGTTCCTTCCGCCTGGCCGAAGAGGCGCAGGCGCGCGGGCACGAGCTGTTCTTCTACACGCCCGATCACCTTGCCTGGCAGGAGGGGCGGATCACCGCGCGGGGCCACGACATGACCGTGCAGCGGGTGCAGGGTGACCATGCGCATCTGGGTCCGGTCCGCGAGGTCGATCTGTCCGAGTTTGACGTGGTGTGGCTGCGCCAGGACCCGCCGTTCGACATGCACTACATCACGACGACGCACCTGCTGGACCAGCTCTCGCCCAAGACGCTGGTGGTGAACGACCCGTTCTGGGTGCGCAACTACCCCGAAAAGCTGCTGGTCCTGCAATTCCAGGACCTGACCCCGCCCACCACGGTCGCGCGCGACCTGTCGACCATCCGCGCGTTCAAGGACCGCCACGGCGACGTCATCCTCAAGCCGCTCTACGGCAATGGCGGGGCGGGGGTGTTCAAGCTGACCGCGGACGACCGCAACCTCTCCTCGCTGCACGAGCTCTTCACCGGGTTCAGTCGCGAACCGCTGATCGTGCAGAAATACCTGCCCGCGGTGGCCAAGGGCGACAAGCGCGTGATCCTTGTCGATGGCGAGGCGGTGGGCGCGATCAACCGCGTTCCGGCAGAGGGCGAGACGCGATCGAACATGCATGTGGGCGGCCGGCCAGAGAAAGTCGGGCTCACCGACCGCGATCTCGAGATCTGCGACCGGATCGGTCCGCTCCTGCGCGAAAAGGGGCAGGTGTTCGTGGGCATCGACGTGATCGGCGACTGGCTGACCGAGATCAACGTGACCTCGCCCACCGGCATCCAGGAACTCGAACGGTTCGACGGAACCAATGTCGCGGGCAAGATCTGGGACGCGATCGAAGCCCGCCGGGCATGAGCCGCGCCGCACCGCGCCGATGAGTATCTTTCGCCCGATCCTCAACACGTGGCTGCGCTGGACCGAAAAGCCGTACCTGGCGCGGGTCGAGGAGCCTGCCGAGATCCGCGCAGGCTTCGAGCGGAAGGCGAAACTCTACTTCCACGCCCCGTGGGGCACCCGTCGGCGGAAAACCGAACTGGGCGGACGCCCGGCGCTGGAGGTCGCAACGCGCGGCGGGGCCGAGGCGCCGCAGGTTCTCTATTTCCACGGCGGCGGCTACGTGTTCGGCAGCCCGGCGACCCATGCGGCCATGCTGGCCTGGCTCTGCCGGGAGACCGGTGGGCGCGCGCTCCTGCCCGACTACCGGATGGCCCCAGAAGACCCCTTTCCCGCGGCGGTGGAGGATGCCGAGGCCGCCTGGCTCGACCTGTTGGCACGTGGCGCGGACCCGGCGTGCTGCGTGATCGGCGGGGACAGCGCGGGCGGCGGGCTGGCGCTGGCTCTGCTGGCCGTGCTGCTGGAGAAGGGGCATCCGCTGCCCGCCGGCGTCTTCGCCTTCTCTCCGCTGACCGACCTGACATGGTCCGGCGCGAGCCTGCAGGGCAATGCGGAGGCCGAAGCGATCCTGCCCGCGTCGCGCGTGGATGAGTTAGGCGAGATGTATCTGGCCGGCCAGGACCCCCGCGACCCGCGCGCCAGCCCGCTTTTTGCCCGTTTTGAAGGCGCTCCGCCGGTGTTTCTGGCGGTGGGCGACACGGAAATCCTGCATGACGATTCGCTGCGGATGCGGGCGCGGCTGGAGGATCAGGGCGTCGCGGTCGTGTTCGAGGAGGCGCGCGACCTGCCCCATGTCTGGCCGCTCTTCCACAACACGCTGCCGGAGGCGCGGGCGACGCTGCGGCGCGTCGCCGGCTGGATCACGCGGCGGACAGGGACGACAGGCGAAAGCTGACCGCCTCGCCCACGTGAGGCTTGCGCACCTGCTCCTCGCCCGCGAGATCGGCGATGGTGCGGGCCACGCGCAGAACCCGGTGATAGCCGCGCGCCGACAACCCGAAACGGTCCGCCACCCGGGTCAGCAATTCGTGACCTTCGGCGTCCGGCGTGGCGATCTCCTCCAGCATCTCGCCCGCGGCATCGGCGTTGGACCGCAGCCGGGGGCGGTCGCGGAACCGCGCCTCCTGGACCGCCCGGGCGCGCGCCACGCGGTCGGCCACTGTCCCCGACCGTTCGCCCGCCGACGGCAACGACAGATCGGTGAAGGACACGGGCGGCACTTCGACGCGGAGATCGAACCGGTCCATCAGCGGGCCGGAGATGCGGCCGAGGTAGTCCTCGCCACATTGCGGCACCCGGGCGCAGGCACGCGATGGATCGGCGAGATAACCGCAGCGGCAGGGGTTGGCCGCGGCCACCAGCATGAACTGGCAGGGGTAGCGGACATGGGCATTGGCGCGGGCGACCATGACCTCGCCCGTCTCAATCGGCTGGCGCAGCGTCTCCAGAACCGTGCGCGGGAACTCGGGGAATTCGTCCATGAACAGCACGCCGTTATGGGCCAGCGACACCTCGCCCGGCTTCGCGCCCCGCCCGCCACCGATGATGGCGGCCATGGAGGCGGTGTGGTGCGGCTCCCGGAAGGGGCGGGTGCGGGAAATGCCGCCCTCGTCCAGCAGACCCGAAAGCGAA
>CBDUPF010000338.1:0-3953 GCA_965369035.1 uncultured Aliishimia sp. | reverse complement strand
GAGGACGTGGACGGGTCGGGCGACGTGAAATACCACCTCGGCGCCTCCTCTGACCGGGAGTTCGACGGCAATGTCGTGCACCTGTCGCTGACCGCGAACCCCTCGCACCTCGAGGCGGTGAACCCGGTCGTGCTGGGCAAGGTGCGCGCCAAGCAGGACCAGTATCACGACGAGGATCGCACCCAGGTCATGCCGATCCTGCTGCACGGCGACGCGGCCTTTGCCGGCCAGGGCGTGGTGGCGGAATGCTTCGCGCTCTCGGGTCTGCGCGGGCACCGGGCAGGCGGCACGATGCATCTGGTGGTCAACAACCAGATCGGGTTCACGACCGCGCCACACTTCTCGCGCTCCTCGCCCTATCCCACCGACAACGCGCTGGTGGTCGAGGCGCCGATCTTCCACGTGAATGGCGACGATCCGGAGGCGGTCGTGCATGCCGCCCGTGTCGCGACCGAGTTCCGGCAGAAGTTCCACAAGGACGTGGTGATCGACATCTTCTGCTATCGCCGGTTCGGCCACAACGAGGGCGACGAACCGATGTTCACCAACCCGGTGATGTACCAGAAGATCAAGAGCCACAAGACGACGCTCAGCCTCTATACCGAGCGGCTGGTCCAGGACGGCCTGATCCCGGAAGGCGAGATCGAGGACATGAAAGCCTCCTTCCAGTCCTTCCTTCATGACGAGTTCGAGGCCGGCAAGGAATACAGGCCCAACAAGGCCGACTGGCTCGACGGCAAATGGTCGCATCTCGACCGCAACACCGAAGACTACGTGCGGGGCGAGACTGCGATCAAGAAAAAGACGCTCCAGGAGATCGGTCGTGCACTGACCACCGTGCCGGACGGGTTCCCGATCCATCGGACGGTGAGCCGCCTGCTCGAGACGAAATCGCAGATGTTCGAATCGGGCGAAGGGTTCGACTGGGCCACGGGCGAGGCGCTGGCCTTCGGGTCGCTGCTGACCGAAGGCTACCCGGTGCGCCTGGCCGGACAGGACTCCGCACGCGGCACGTTCTCCCAGCGCCATGCCGGCCTCGTGAACCAGGAGATGGAAGAGCGGTACTATCCCCTCAACCACATCCGCAAGGGTCAGGCCCGGTTCGAGGTGATCGACAGCGCGCTCAGCGAGTACGCAGTGCTGGGGTTCGAGTATGGCTATTCGCTGGCCGAACCCAATGCGCTGGTGCTGTGGGAAGCGCAGTTCGGCGATTTCGCCAATGGCGCGCAGATCATGTTCGACCAGTTCATCTCGTCGGGCGAATCGAAATGGCTGCGGATGTCGGGGCTCGTCTGCCTCCTGCCCCACGGCTTCGAGGGTCAGGGGCCGGAGCACTCCTCCGCCCGCCTCGAACGGTTCCTGCAGATGTGTGGCCAGGACAACTGGATCGTGGCCAACTGCACCACGCCCGCCAACTACTTCCACATCCTGCGTCGGCAGCTCCACCGCGACTTCCGCAAGCCGCTGATCCTGATGACGCCGAAATCGCTGCTGCGTCACAAGCTCGCGGTCAGCAAGGCGGAGGAGTTCACGACCGGGTCGAGCTTTCACCGCGTGCTCTGGGATGACGCCGACCACGGCATCTCCGAAAACACGCTGAAGCCCGACAACAAGATCAAGCGGGTGGTGATGTGTTCGGGCAAGGTCTACTTCGACCTGCTGGAAGAGCGCGACGCGCGCGGCATCGATGATGTCTACCTGCTGCGGTTCGAGCAGTTCTATCCCTTCCCCGCACAATCCGCGGTCAAGGAGCTGGAGCGGTTCAAGCAGGCCGAGATGATCTGGTGCCAGGAGGAGCCCAAGAACCAGGGCGCCTGGACCTTCATCGAGCCGAACCTCGAATGGGTCCTGAACCGGATCAAGGCCAAGCATACGCGGCCGGTCTACGTGGGCCGCGCGACCTCCGCCTCGCCTGCCACGGGCCTTGCATCGCAGCACAAATCGCAACAAGAGGCGCTCGTGAACGAAGCGCTCACGATCAAAGGATAAGACTCCATGACGACCGAAGTCCGAGTGCCCACGCTGGGTGAATCCGTTACCGAGGCCACCGTCGCCACGTGGTTCAAGCAACCCGGCGACACCGTCGCCGTGGACGAAATGCTGTGCGAGCTGGAAACCGACAAGGTGACCGTCGAGGTGCCCTCGCCCGCCGCGGGCACGCTGGGAGAGATCGTGGCCGCCGAAGGGGACACCGTGGGGGTCAACGCGCTGCTCGCGACCATCGCCGAGGGGGCCGGGGCGGAGACGCAGAAATCCGCCTCCAAGCCCGCCGAAAAACCTGAGGACACATCCGAGGACACATCCGAGTCGAAGGCACCTGCCAAAAAAAGCGGCGGGGGAAGCGTTGATGTGATGGTGCCCACCTTGGGCGAATCCGTCACCGAGGCCACCGTCGCCACGTGGTTCAAGGCCGTGGGCGACAGCGTCTCCGCCGACGAAATGCTCTGCGAGCTCGAAACCGACAAGGTATCGGTCGAAGTGCCTGCCCCCGCGTCCGGCACCCTGTCCGAGATCGTGGCCGCCGAGGGCACGACCGTGCAGGCCGGCGGCAAACTCGCCGCCATCTCGACGTCCGGCGATGCGCCCGCGCCGCAACCCGATGCGGGTGACGACGAACCGGCGCCGGCCGCACAAAGCGACGGAGGCGGCAAGGACGTGGAACATGCGCCCGCCGCCAAGAAGGCCATGGCCGAGAAGGGGATCAGCGCCGATCAGGTTACGGGCACCGGCCGTGACGGGCGCATCATGAAGGAGGACGTGGCCAAGGCTGTTGCCGCCGCTGCCAGCGCTTCGGAAGCCCCGGCCGCGTCCGCAGCGCCGCGCGCGCCGGTCCCGGCAGAGGACGCCAACCGCGAAGAGCGCGTGCGCATGACCCGCCTGCGCCAGACCATCGCACGGCGTCTGAAGGACGCGCAGAACACCGCCGCGATGCTGACCACCTACAACGAGGTCGACATGACCGGCGTCATGGACCTGCGCAACGAATACAAGGACCTGTTCCAGAAGAAGCACGGCATCAAGCTCGGCTTCATGTCGTTCTTCACCAAGGCCTGCTGCCACGCGCTGAACGAGGTGCCCGAGGTCAATGCGGAGATCGACGGGACCGACATCGTCTACAAGAACTTCGTGCACATGGGGATCGCCACCGGCACGCCCACCGGCCTCGTCGTCCCGGTGATCCGCGACGCCGACCGGATGAGCTTTGCCGAGATCGAGAAGCAGATCGTGGAGAAGGGCGCGCGGGCCCGCGACGGCAAGCTGTCGATGGCCGAGATGCAGGGCGGAACCTTCACCATCTCCAACGGCGGCGTCTATGGCTCGCTCATGTCCTCGCCGATCCTGAACCCGCCGCAATCTGGCATTCTGGGGATGCACAAGATCCAGGACCGCCCGATGGTCGTGAACGGAGAGATCAAGATCCGCCCGATGATGTACCTCGCGCTCAGCTACGATCACCGCATCGTCGACGGCAAGGGCGCGGTCACCTTCCTGGTGCGGGTGAAGGAAGCACTGGAAGACCCGCGGCGGTTGTTGATGGATTTGTGAGTCCTCAACGCAAGCAGGCAGCTCGCATTGGAGTGAATGAGTTGGACTTCGAAAAATATACCGCCGCAGAGCACCGTTTCCGCTTTGCGGCGTGGGCGGCTGGGCGTGCAACTAGTCGTGCGCCGGGAGGCCTTACAAACCAACAAGCGGCGCAATGGCTGAGTACTCCCGAGTTGAAACGACTGGCGGAAGGCCCAGCCAATTTGCCTGAAGCTCAGGATTTCGACGCATTCCATTTGTCGCTGTGCACTGAAATGGGCAAATCGAAGAATGGCCTGGTCGCATTGACTCATGGACGCGCCGCAAAACTGATCAACGTCTACACCAAAGCATTGTTCCTTAGCTACTTCAGTGACGAAGCAGCAAAAACAGGCGACCCAAAAGTGCAATCCAAGATAGATGCACTG
>CBDUPF010000337.1:0-3984 GCA_965369035.1 uncultured Aliishimia sp. | reverse complement strand
GTGCGCAGCACGTCGAGGCAGATGACATTGGCCGACCCTTCCCAGATCCCGTTCAACGGCGCCTCGCGGTAGAGCATGGGCAGCGGCGTATCCTCGACATAGCCCATGCCGCCCAGCACCTCCATCGCCTCGCAGACCACCATCGGGCAGAGCTTGTTGGAGAGGTACTTCGCCAGCGCCACGCCGATCCGGGCAAAGGCGCGATCCTCCGCGCTGGTGCCGTCGAAGCTTTGCGCCACGCGCATCGCCACGGCCAGCGACCCGTACCAGTCGAGCGTGAGGTCGGCGAGAACGACCCGCATCAGCGGCTGATCGATCAGGCGTTTCTGAAACGCGGTCCGATGCGTGACCCAGTGGTGCGCCTCGCGCAGGGCCGACCGCATCAGACCCGCGGGCGCAATGGCCGTGTCGAGCCGGGTGTGGTGCACCATCTCCACGATGGTGTTGACGCCGCGCCCCTCCTCGCCCAGCTGCCAGGCGAGCGCGCCGTGATACTCGATCTCGGACGAGGCATTGGACCGGTTGCCCAGCTTTTCCTTCAGCCGCTGGATATGGATCGCGTTGCGCCCCTCCTCCAGCCAGCGCGGCACGAGAAAGCAGGTCAGGCCCGCGTCGGTCTGCGCCAGCGTCAGGAAGCCGTCCGACATCGGGGCGGAACAGAACCACTTGTGCCCGGTCAGCCGCCACGCATCGCCTGCCCGTTCCGCCCGCGTGGTGTTCGCGCGCACGTCCGAGCCGCCCTGCTTTTCCGTCATCGCCATGCCCAGCGTGGCACCGCGCTTGTGCGCCACCGGCCGGACGGAGGGATCGTACGCTCGCGACGAAAGCCCCGTGCGCCAATCGTCCGACAATCCTTCGGCGGCACGGATCACAGGGACAGAGGCATAGCTCATCGTGAGCGGACAGCAGTGGCCGGGCTCCACCTGGCTGGCGAGATAGACCATGCCGGCATGGGTCACATGCCCGCCCGCCGTCCCCTCCCAGGCCACCGCGGAATAGCCCGCAGCGACTGACGTCTCCATGAAGCGGTGGTAGGCCGGATGGAATTTCACCTCGTCCAGCCGGCGCCCGCCGCTGTCGAACAGGCGCAGCTCCGGCTCGTTGCGGTTCGCATCACGCGCGGCCTCGCGCATTTCGACGCACCCCAGTGTCCGGCCGTAGGGCGCCAAGGTCTCCGCCTGCCCGCCTGCGACGCCGACCAACCCGCGCAGGACCGGATCGTCCTGCCAGAGGTCGCGGTCGCCCGGCATTTCGGGCTGGTTGCGCACCTCGTGCGTCTCGAGTTCGGTTCCGGGTGCGGTCTGGATCATAGAAGCCGTCATGGTGCCCACCTGTCATCCGCCGGGATCGCGTCCCCGCTCTGTCATAGCTCATCGCCGGCCCGCAGCCCAAGGGGTCGCCTCCCGTGACGCTGCGTGCAGATCGAGGCCGCGCGGCCTCTTGTAGCTACGCCGATTCCTGGGTCTCCAAGGCCAGCCGAGCCCCTGGTCGGGAGCCGTGTCGCCAAGCGAAGGCCGCGGCGGCGTGGAGTGTTGAGGACCATGCCGCGTGGGCCATGCCTGACACCAACGGCAGGAAAAAGTGTCCGACACTTGCGGTCCGAAAGAAACAGCCCCGACCGAGGATGCCACCCGTGCGGGACCGTTCATTTACTGCCGGTCCAGACTGCCGGTCAGGTCTTCTTGCGGTCGTCGACCACGTTCATCGCGGCAAGACCGCTGCTGCCGATTTCCACCGCCGCGAAGGGGCCGCCCTGATACATCTGCGCGGGATCGCTGGGGTCCGCTGGCGGCGCGGCGGCCAGAACCTCCTCGGCGAACTGTTCGGCGTTGTCCTTGGGCCGGTAGCCCAGGTAGCTCGCCCCGGAATTGTCGACCGGCGCCCGGTCGTTGTTCGAGACGCCATAGATCACGCTGAACCCGGTGGTGGGCGTGTCGATGGCACGGGTCACCAGGTGGATCAGGTCATCGTAGCTGAGCCAGGAGCCCAGCGCGCGCGCGTTGTTGACCTTGGCACAGGAGAGGATGCGCAGGCACACCGCCTCCAGTTGACGCTTGTCCCAGTACATGCGCCCGAGGTTTTCGGCGAAGCACTTGGCGAGGCCATAGAACCCGTCGGGTCGCAGCGGCGCGTCGATGCCGATGAAATCCTGCTTGGGGTGCATGCCGACGGCATGGATCGAGCTGGCATAGACCACGCGGCGCAGCTTGTGACGATACGCCGATTCCCACACGTTGTAGGCGCCGATGTAGTTCGGTCCCAACAGTTTCTCGAACGGCGCCTCGTCCACGATGGCCCCGAAATGCACGACCATGTCGGCGCCTTCCAGAACCGCGTGCACCTCGTCGAACTCCGCGAGATCGGCACGCTGGTACCGCTCCCCCGGATAGAGCTCGCCGATATCCTCGACGATATCCGTCGAGACCAGTTCCTCGCACATGGCCGAAAGCGGCTCGCGCAGGTAGGACCCGAGGCGACCGGCCGCACCGGTCAGGACAAGTTTCTTCATCATGGCATCATTCCCCTTGGTCTAAATCGATCAGATGACGGCAAGCTCGACATATGGTGCGTGCTGCGCGATGCGGTCGTATCGGAACGGGCTGAGGTCGAGGCTGCGGAACGCGCCGTAAGTGAGCCATTCCGCCGTGGCCCGCCCCATCGCCGGCGACTGCTGCAACCCGTGGCCCGAAAAGCCGTTGAGGAAGAGAAAGTTCCCCACCCGAGGGTGCGGTCCCACCACGGCGTTCTGATCGAGCGTGTTGTAGGCATAGTGCCCGGCCCATTCGGTGATCACCCGGATTGCCTCGAACTGCGGGATGCGGGCGGCGATGGCCGGCCACACGCGGTCCTGCCAGATATCGGGGTCCATCGCGAAATCGGTGGGATCCACGGCGGGATCGGGGATCGGCGTGGCCCCGGCGAGGTAGCTCTGCGGGCCGTCCTGGCGGACATGGATGCCCGACGGATCGATGGTCAGCGGCAGATCGCGGTCAAGCGGACGTTCGGCCTTGAACACCCAGGTAAAGCGCTTTCGCGGTTCCACCGGCAGATCGTCGATCCCCGCCATCCGCGCAATGCGCGCGGCGCGCGGGCCAGACGCGTTTACGACCTGACCGCAGGAGATCGTCTGCCCGTTCGCGAGTGTCACTCCGGTGACCCGGCACCCGGCCTCGTCCAGTGTCATGCCGACCACTTCGGCGGCCACGTATTCCACCCCGCGCGACCGGGCCGACCGGCGGAACCATTCGAAGAGGTTGCCGCCGTCCCAGTAGCCTTCGTCCTTCGTGTTGATGCTGCCCAGCACGATGTCGTCGAGTTGGTAGAACGGATACGCCGCGGCGATCTCGTCCCGCGTGAGAAGGCGGGTTTCGGCCCCGGCGGCGTGCTGTACCTTGTACGCTGTGCGCAGAGCTTCGGCCTTCGTTTCGGTATCGGCAAGGTAGAGATAGCCGAAATTGTGGATGCCGATATCCGGCACCCGCTCGTCACCGCCCATGCGGTCGCGCAGCGTGCGGATGAACTCGGCGGTGAACTGCGAGATCCGCACGTTGAGCTCGGTGGAGAATTGCTGCCGGATGCAGGAATTCGTGTGCGCGGTGGAGCAGGCCTCGTAGCTCGGGTCCCGCTCCAGAACCAGCACGGTCCCATCGAAATCCGGGTTTTCGGTCAGCCACCACGCGGTAGAGGACCCCATCATCGCCCCGCCGATGATGATCACGTCATAACTGGATCGCGCGGGCGTCTCCGCCATGCCGGATCGTGTCATAGGAAGATCTCCCCTCGCCGCGCCCGGTCCAGAACCTCGTCGATCTCGTCCTGGCCCAGACCGTACTCCTGCCGCGCACATTCGGCCGAGATATAGCCGAGCGCAAGGTCCCGCCGGACCTGGTCGCGGTCGCGTTCCTCCGGCGCGCCATAGCCGCCGCCGCCGGGGAAAGCCATCTGCACGCGCCCCCCGTGCGGCACGAATTGCCGGCCCTTGCC
>CBDUPF010000336.1:0-4049 GCA_965369035.1 uncultured Aliishimia sp. | reverse complement strand
TGCCCTGCGGTGTGCGGCCATGTTCGATGTCGTGGAGAAGGCCGCCGGGGCGCGTGTAGACCGCCCAGGTGATAACGACGCAGATGACGTAGAAGATCAGGAAGCCCCAGAGCGCCCCCACGGCGGACCCGGTCATCGCGATGGACGTCCCGTAGGCCTTGGGGATGAAGAAGGCGCCATAGGCGGCGATGGCCGAGGTGAAGGCGGTGATCGCACCGGACTCCATGGCGATCTGCCGCTTGCGCTCCTCGACACCCAGATGCGGCATCAGGCGCGGCACTTCGCGGCCCATGATCACCGGGATCATCTGGAAGGTCGACGCATTGCCTACCCCGGTCAGGAAGAACAGCGCCATGAAGCAGGCGAAGAAGCCGATGAAGGAGCCGACGCCGAGGAAGAAGATCACGCCGAAGGTGGCCACGATCATCGCCGCGAAGGTCCAGAACGTCACCCGCCCCCCGCCGAAGCGGTCGCTGATCCAGCCGGTCGCGGCGCGTGACAACGCCCCCACCAGTGGCCCGAGGAAGACGTAGTTCAGCGCGTTGATCTCCGGGAAGGCCAGCTTGGTCAGCAGCGGGAAGCCCGCGGAGTAGCCGATGAAGCTGCCGAAGGTACCGGTATAGAGGATGCACATCAGCCAGTTATGCAGTCGTCCGAAAATCACCGCCTGGTCGGCGAAGCTGGCGCGCGCATCGGCGATGTCGTTCATGCCCAGCCAGGCCGCGATGGTCGCCGCGAGGATGAACGGCACCCAGACGAAGCCCGCATTCTGCATCCAGAGCTCTCCGCCCGCCGACATGGTCTGCGGCTGGCCACCCAGGGCGCCGAAGACACCCGCGGTGATGACGATGGGCACAAGGAACTGCATGACCGACACGCCCAGGTTCCCCAACCCCGCATTCAGCGCCAGCGCGTTGCCCTTTTCGGCCTTCGGGAAGAAGTACCCGATATTGGCCATGGAGGAGGCGAAGTTGCCGCCGCCGAAACCGCACAGAAGTGCGAGCACAAGGAAGATCAGGTAGGGAGTTTCGGGGTTCTGCACCGCGTATCCGATGCCCATGGCGGGCAGCAGCAGCGATGCGGTCGACAGCGTCGTCCAGAGCCGGCCGCCGAAGATCGGCACCATGAAGCTGTAGAAGATCCGCAGCGTCGCGCCCGACAGACCCGGCAGGGCCGCCAGCCAGAAGAGCTGCCCCGGCGTGAAGTCGAAACCGATGGCCGGCAGCCGCGCGACGACCACGGACCAGACCATCCAGACCGAGAAGGCCAGCAACAGCGCGGGGATCGAGATCCAAAGGTTGCGCCGCGCGATGCGGTGTCCCTTCGCCTCCCAGAAGCCGGGATCTTCCGGTTTCCACTCATCCAGAACACGCGGCATCGCGGCACCGGTCTGCGCCTGGATATCCTGCATCTCGGGGAATTGCGGCAGAGTGTCGAGCGCCTTTCCGTGGGCCGCCCGTTCCATCGCCCGAACCGAAAGGTGCATCCATGTCAGCGCAATCGCCACCACCGCGAAGAGCAGCGCGAAGCACGAGGTGTAGATGCCCGTCAGGTCCAGAAGCGCGCCGAAGGTGATCGGCAGGATGAAGCCGCCAAGGCCGCCGATCATGCCGACAAGACCGCCGACCGCGCCCACGTGCTTTGGATAGTAGACCGGAATGTGCTTGAAGACCGCCGCCTTGCCGAGGCTCATGAAGAAACCGAGCGCAAAGAGCGTGGCGATGAAGGGCCACAGCCCCATGCTGGTCGAGAAGGAGATCGGGCCGTCCTTGCCCTGGATGGTGTAATCCGTCGGCGGGTAGGACAGCATGAAGAGAAAGACCAGCGAGAAGCCGAACGTCCAGTACATGACCTGGCGTGCGCCGAACTTGTCGGACAGATGCCCACCGTAGGCCCGGAACAGCGAGGCCGAGAGGCTGAAGGACGCAGCCGCCATACCGGCAAAGCGGACATCGATACTATAGACGTCGATCAGGTAGTGCGGCATCCACAGCGCCAGCGCGACGAAGGCACCGAAGACAAAGAAATAGTAAAGCGAGAAGCGCCAGACCTGCAGGTTCTTCAGCGGCGCGAACTGCTGCGCGAGCGACGGAGCCTTGGCACCGGTCTTGCGCCGTTCGACCAGCTCCGGATCGTCCTTGGCGAACAGGAAGAATACCACGCCGATGGCGGCAAGCCCCGCCGCCCACACGTAAGCCACGCCGTGCCAGCCATAAGCGACCATGACAAAGGGAGCGACGAACTTGGTGACCGCCGCGCCGACGTTGCCCGCGCCGAAGATGCCCAGCGCCGTACCCTGCCGGCCCGCGTCGTACCAGCGGCTGACATAGGCCACACCGATGATGAAGGACCCACCGGCAAGCCCGATCCCGAGCGCCGCGATCAGATACATGATGTAGCTGTCCGCCAGCGTCAGCGCCCAGGTTGCCAGCGCCGTGAGGATCATCTGGCTGGAGAAGACGAGTCGTCCGCCGTATTTCTCGGTCCAGACGCCCAGAAACAGGCGGGAAATCGACCCGGTCAGGATCGGAGTAGCCACCAGCAGGCCGAATTGAGTGTCGTTCAGTCCGAGTTCCGCCTTGATGGCGACCCCGATGATTGAAAAGATCGTCCAAACCGCGAAGCAGGCGGTAAATGCGATCGTGCTCAGGCTCAGGGCGCGTGTCTGATCGGCGCGTGAGGCTGTTGCTTCGGTCTGCATGGCAGGATCTCCGGTTGGAATGGCGGATCGACCCCTGAAAGGGATTGGGTCCAGACCTGAAACCGGGCAGCGAGAGGTGACTTGATCTGGATCAATAAACCGGGAAAAGCCGAACGAAAAAAACGACTTACAGAATGATGTCATCTCCCGCAATGTGATGGATCAACCGGCGGCAGACAGACATCAAAAAGGGAATTGACCTTTGTCAATCGGACCCGCGACATACATCAATACCAGAGGAGTACGGAATGCCCGATTCTGAGTACGGTGAAATACGGCAGCTCGACCTCTTCTCGCATATGGCGGATGAGAGCTTTCGCGCGCTTCTGCGCGGAGCTTATGTGCAGAATTTCCCGGCGCAGATCGAATTGATTACCGAAGGCGAGCCGAGCGATTTCCTGCACATTGTCCTGTCGGGGTCGGTCGATCTTTTTTCCGAATGGAGCGGCCGGGAAAGCAGCATGGCGACGGTGCGCCCGATCTCGACATTCATTCTTGCCGCCACGATCAAGGACGCGCCCTACCTGATGTCGGCGCGGACGCTGGAGAAAAGCCGCATCGCGCTCATTCCGAGCAAGGACGTCCGCACCATTTTCGACGATGACAGCAACTTTGCCCGAGCGATCGTGGCGGAACTTGCGCAATGCTACCGTACGGCGATCAAGTCGCAGAAGGACCTCAAGCTTCGGACGTCGCTGGAACGGCTCGCGAACTACCTCCTGCGACAGCAGAAACGCGCGGGCGGCGGAAGCGATTTCGATCTCGACTTCGAAAAACGCCGCCTTGCCTCCGTGCTGGGGATGACGCCCGAGAACCTGAGCCGCGCCTTCAAGGGGCTGCAACCATATGGCGTCACGGTGAACGGCACACACGTGGTCATCGACGACCAGGGGGAGTTGGAACGGTTTGCCAAACCCAACCCGCTGATCGACGAATTCGCGACGTGACGCGCGGCCACAGTGCGGTCATGGCAACGGGCTGACCCCAAAGAGAAGCGGATGCGCCCAGAGGAGCGTGGCGTAAAGCGCGACGCCAGCCAACAGGCGTAGCGCCAGACCGCGCGACACGGACCATGACATCAGCGGCGCGCGCGCAACGGTCGCCCGCAGATGCTGCCACTCTGGCCCCAATTCCCGGCGCTTCCGCCGGTCGACCAGGCGCCCGCCAAGGATCGCGAAACCCGCAAACGTCCCGAACAGGATCACATGCGCGAGGTCCCCGTTCGGAACGACATGCGCTCCGGACCAGAGCGCCAGCGCCACCAGCAGCGGATGCCGCGTCCACCGGACGATCCCTGGTCGCAACGGGTCGAAAAGCGCAGTTCTCGCACCGCCGAACGAGAAGGGAT
>CBDUPF010000335.1:0-4132 GCA_965369035.1 uncultured Aliishimia sp. | reverse complement strand
CGGAACTCACGGTATCCGGATCGACGTGCTGCAACCGATGTACAATCTCGTCAAGCGGCAGGCAGAGGTGGAGATTCTGCCCATGTGCGCCGACCAGGGCATCATACCGGTGACCTACTCCCCCCTGGGCGGCGGGCTTCTGACGGGAAAATATGAGGACGGCGGCGCGGGGCGGCTGACCGAGGACGAACGCTATGCCAGGCGCTACGGCCAGAAACCGATGCAGGATGCCGCCACCGGGTTGGCCGCGATTGCCCGCCGGGAGGGGGTGCATCCGGCGACACTGGCCGTGGCATGGGTCGCGACGGGGCCATTCGGCGCGCATCCGATCCTGTCGGCGCGGGACCGCGCACAGCTTGCCCCCTCGCTCGCAGCACTGGACTTCGCCCTTTCCCCGGAGCTTCGTGCGGAGATCACCGCGCTGATGCCCACGCCGCCGCCCGCGACCGACCGGATCGAGGAGCGTTGAGGGCATCATGCGACACCTTGCCATCGGGACGGCGACGGCCACGCGGTCGGGACGAAGATCACGCGCGTCGATCCGGCGGAATCTCGTTCAGTTCCCGCAAGAAGCGCATTAGCCTGCCCCGACCCCGACTCGCAAAAGGTTGTCCGCGATGATCCGATTTCTTGCCGTTCTTGCGCTGCTGATCCTGTCTGCCTGCGGCGCCGAACGTGTCTCTGCACCGGTGGGCCCGATGGTGATCGGCGACCGCGATCCGGTGGACTTCAAGGGCCGGGCACCGTCCAGCTACGCGGTGCGGGGGATCGACGTGGCTCGCTTCCAGAAATACGTCGACTGGTCCAGCGCGCGCGCCTCCGGCGTTGAATTCGCCTTCATCAAGGCGACCGAGGGCGGCGATCTGAACGACCCGATGTTCCGCGAGCACTGGCGCGGCGCGGCCATGGCCGGGATCGCGCGGGGCGCTTATCATTTCTACTACTTCTGCACCCCGCCCGAGGTTCAGGCGCGGTTCTTCATCCGCCATGTCCCACGAACCGCGGGCAGCCTGCCGCCGGTACTCGACATGGAGTGGAATCCGTTCTCACCCACCTGCCGCCGCCGGCCATCGGGCCCGGAGGTGCGTGCGGAGATGCGCGTCTGGCTGGACATCGTGGAGCGACACTATGGCCGGCGGCCGATCATCTACACCACGCCGGGATTTTACGAGGATGCGGGGCTGTCGGCGATGCGGGGCGAGGAATTCTGGCTGCGCACAACGGCGAAAACTCCGCGCGAAGCCTATGGCCGTCAACCGTGGCGGTTCTGGCAATACACGGCCACGGGAATCCTCCCCGGCACACCGGGCAACGTGGATATCAACGTCTTCAACGGCAGCCGTGAGGACTGGAAGGCCTGGCTGGCGGCCCGAGCGCAATGACTCCGACGGTCGGGATGCGTCAGGAGCCGGTGGCAGAAAGGGGCATCGCGGCCGGGGTCCGGACCTCGACGCGACCGGGCAGCGTGAAGCTGATGCGCGCGCCGGCCTGGTTGTCCCGGTTCTCCGCGTTCATCTGGCCGCCACGCGACTGGATCAGCCGACGGACGCCCATCAACCCATAACCGCTGTCCACGCGAAGCTCTCCGCCGCCGAGAAACAGGAGCGTCGGATCGTCGAAGCCCACACCGTTGTCCGACACATGCACGACGAAGGCATCCGATCCGCAAGGCTCGATATCGATATCGAGGCGCAGCCGCTTCGCCTTGTCGCCCTGTCCTTTCGCGTGTTTCAGCGCATTGTCGACGAGATTGCGCAGCGCGATCTGCGTGGCGATCCGGTCGCCATGCACACGCGCCTCGGTGATGGTGGTGTCGCAGGACCACGTCAGGTCGAGGAGGGCCATCACCTGCCGCGCGAGGTCGCCGAAATCGAAATCGCGCACCTCTTCTTCGGCGGACATCGCCTGCGCATGGGACAGCACATCGCTGATCAGGTCCATCGCCCTGGTGCCCATCTCCTCCAGCATGTCGATCAACTCGAGCTTTCCGACACCGTGGTCCTGGAAATCCTGCCGCAGCATGCCGGCGATTGTCTTTACATGCCGCATGGGCGCGCGCAGGTCATGCGCCGCCAATGACACGAATTCCTCGGACTCGGTCTTCATCGCGTCGAGGTCGTACTGCATCTGGGTCAAAATGTGCTGCTCGGTCCGGTCCGTCGCCGTTCCGACGATGCGATAGACCCGCCCCGCGTCGTCCCTGACAGGATCGAGCGTGGTGACAGCGGAATAGGTACGTCCGCCCAGCGGCAGCAGGATGTCGTTCACCTGGCGTTTGCCGGTCCGCAGCGTGGTGAGATGTCGCTGATACGCGATCTGCCCCAGGCGCCCGGGGAAGACCTCCTTCGCGGTCAGCCCGAGAACGTCCTTCTCCGACTTCAGATGCAGGTACTTGCAGCCGTATTCGTTGAAGGCGACGTAGCGAGGGATGTCCTCTTCGTCCAGTTCCAGAACGAAGACCGTTGTTTGGACATGATCCAGCAGCCTTCGTTCACTATCGTCCATGCGTTGGTCCACATTGCGTCTGCGACAAAGAATTCGCAATGCACCGTTAACATGGCGTTAACGTGCGGACCCAATGCACCTCCGCCAGGGGTTGGCGTGCCGGGCGAAAAGGCCGGCTGCCTGGCTCAGCCGTCCTTGCGGATAGCCTCGTTCCTGGGGTCATAGGGGCTGTCTTCGACGATTTCGGCATCCCACAGGCGGGTCTGCATCCGCACCTTGAGCTTCGTGCCCTGCACCGCGAGATCGGGTTTGACGTAGCCCATGCCGATCGACTTGCCGAAATGGACCGAGTACCCGCCAGAGGTCAGCCGCCCGACCTTGGTATCGCCATCATAGAGCGCCTCGCGCCCCCAGGGATCGGCGTCGTCCGGGCCGTCGATCAGGAGCGTCACGCATTTCGAGCGAATACCCGTCTTTTGCAGCGCCGCCTTGCCGTGGAAATCCTTCGACAGATCCACGAAGCGCGGCAGATCGGCCTCCAGCGGGGTGGCGTCGCGCCCCAGCTCGTTGCCGAACGCGCGGTAGGATTTCTCCTGCCGCAGCCAGTTTTGCGCCCGCGCGCCCACGAGTTTCATCCCGTGCGCCTCTCCGGCCGCCATGAGCTGGTCCCAGAGGTAATTCTGCATTTCCATCGGGTGGTGAAGTTCCCAGCCGAGTTCGCCGGTATAGGCCACGCGGACCGCGCGCACCGGGCACATCCCCAGTTCGAGGTTCCGCATCGACAGCCACGGAAAGCGCTTGTTGCCCAGTACCGTCTCGGGCTCCGCGTCCTTCACGATCTCCTTCAGAACGTCGCGCGATTTCGGCCCGGCGATGGCAAGGACGCCCCATTGCGTGGTGACGTCGTGGATGTCGATCCAGCCGAATTCGCCCGCCCTGTCTTCCGCCGCCTTGCGCAGGAAATCGGCGTCATATTCGGTCCACGCCCCTGCCGAGACCAGGTAATAGTTGTTCTCGCCATTGCGCACGATGGTGTATTCGGTGCGCGTGGTGCCTGCCCCGGTCAACGCATAGGTCAGGTTGATCCGACCGACCCGAGGCAGCTTGTTGCAGGTGAACCAGTCCAGAAACGCGGTTGCACCGGGGCCTTTGACGACGTGTTTGGTAAAGGCCGATGCGTCGATCAGGCCGACGCCTTGGCGGATCGCTTTGGCCTCCTCGACGGCATATTGCCACCAGCCGCCGCGGCGGAAGCTGCGCGCGTCGTGGTCGAAGTTTTCCGGCGCGTCCAGCGGACCGTAGTAGTTCGGACGCTCCCACCCGTTTACGCAGCCGAACTGCGCGCCCTTCGCCTTCTGCCGGTCATAGGCAGGCGCCGTGCGCAGCGGGCGACAGGCTTCGCGCTCCTCGTCGGGGTGGTGCAGGATGAAGACATGCTCGTAGCATTCCTCGTTCTTGCGCGCGGCGTATTCGGTCGTCATCCACGGGCCGAACCGCTTGGGGTCGAGCGAAGCCATGTCGATCTCCGCCTCCCCCTCCACCATCATCTGCGCGAGGTAGTAGCCGGTGCCGCCGGCGGCCGTGATGCCGAAGGAAAACCCTTCCGCCAGCCACATGTTGCGCAGCCCCGGGGCGGGACCGACCAGCGGGTTGCCGTCGGGCGTATAGCAGATCGGGCCGTTGAAAT
>CBDUPF010000334.1:0-4137 GCA_965369035.1 uncultured Aliishimia sp. | reverse complement strand
CTGATCATGGTGACCCACGATCCGGGCGAGGCGGAACGGCTGGGCGGGCTGGTGAGCTTCGTGGAGGAGGGCGTTGCCGCAGCCCCGGTTGATGCGGCGACATTCTTTGCCGACCCGCCCCCCGGCATGCGGCTCTACGCCGGCGGCTCGTGAGCCCGGCGCCCCGCCGGGCATGGCGGCCAAGCGGGTCGCGGCGGCCGGGCTCGCCGCCGGGCTGCCGGCGCTTGCAGCGCCGATGCGCAGCGCCTAACGTGCCCATCAGCCGAATGTGAGGCGCGCCATGAAGCTCTATCAGTCCCCGACATCGCCCTATGTGCGAAAGGTTCTGGTCCTGCTGCACGAAACCGGACAGACGGGCGACGTGACGCTGGTGCCATCCTCCACCGCCCCGACGAATCCGGTGCCCGGACTCGCGGCGAAGAACCCGCTGATGAAAATTCCGGCACTGGAGCGGAACGACGGCGCGACACTTTATGACAGCCGGGTGATCTGCGCGTTTTTCGACGACCGCGCAAAGGCCGGGCTCTACGGCACCGGTGCGCGGCGGTTCGAGACCCTGACGCTGGAGGCCACCGCCGACGGCATCCTCGACGCGGCGCTGGCGCTGACCTACGAGGGGCGGTTGCGGCCCGAGGACAAGCGGTGGGACGACTGGGCAGAGGCGCAGTGGGCCAAGATCGCCAGTGCCTGCGCGGCGCTCGACACACGCTGGATGAGCCACCTGAGCGGACCGCTCGACATGGGGCAGATCGCGGTCGCCTGCGCGCTGGGTTACGTCGATTTCCGCCACGACGCGCGGAACTGGCGAAAGGGCTGCGATGCGCTCTCGACGTGGTACGGGCGGTTTTCCGAACGCCCCTCGATGAAGGCCACCGTGCCCCCCGATGGAGCCTGATCCCCCTTTCAAGCAGCCGGGCCTGCGACTTCATGCCCCGCATGGTGGGTTTACGCAGTCGAACCCTCCGGCTAAATACCGGCAGGAGTCGGGCCGCATTTCCATGTGGCCTGCTGGCCGTGAAGGCTTGTAAAGCCAGCAAAATGGAGAATGCGCGTGTCGAATGTAGAAGAGCACGACAGTGAACGCAGGGACTTCCTGTATTACGCCGCGACCGGCGCAGGGGCGGTGACGGCGGGCGCGGCGATCTGGCCGCTGGTCAACCAGATGAACCCTTCGGCCGACGTTCGGGCGCTGAGTTCGATCCGGGTGGACGTGTCCGGTGTGGCTCCCGGCACGCAGATCACCGTGAAATGGCTGGGCAAGCCCGTCTTCATCCGTCGCCGGACCGAGGACGAGATCGCCGCCGCCAACGAGGTGGACGTCAACGAACTGCCTGATCCGGATGCGCGCAACGCGAATATTGCCGCCGGTGCGCCGGCCATCGATGCCAACCGTGGCCTGCTGCCGCCGGGCGCGGAAGAAGGCACCGACAGCGAATGGCTGGTGATGATGGGCGTCTGCACCCACCTGGGCTGCGTGCCGCTCGGCGATGCCGGCGACTTCGGCGGATGGTTCTGCCCCTGCCACGGCTCGCATTATGACACCGCCGGGCGGATTCGCCGCGGACCCGCGCCGGAGAACCTGCCGATCCCGGTTGCGGTCTTCGAAGACGAATCCACGATCAAGCTCGGTTAAGGGAGGAAGAACCATGGCTGGTATTCCGCACGACCATTACGAACCGAAGTCAAACGGCGAAAAGTGGCTCCACAGCCGCCTTCCGATCGTTGGACTGCTCTATGACACGTTGATGATCCCCACGCCCAAGAACCTGAACTGGATGTGGATCTGGGGCATCGTCCTGACCTTCTGCCTCGCGTTGCAGATCGTGACCGGCATCGTGCTGGTGATGCACTACACGCCGCATGTCGACCTCGCCTTCGCGTCGATCGAGCACATCATGCGCAACGTGAACGGCGGCGCGATGATCCGCTACCTGCACATGAACGGCGCCTCGCTGTTCTTCGTGGCGGTCTATGCGCATATCTTCCGCGGCCTCTACTACGGGTCCTACAAGGCCCCGCGCGAGGTGACATGGATCATCGGCATGCTGATCTACCTGCTGATGATGGGCACCGCCTTCATGGGCTACGTGCTTCCCTGGGGGCAGATGTCGTTCTGGGGTGCCACGGTGATCACCGGCCTCTTCGGTGCGATCCCGCTGATCGGCGAGAGCATCCAGACCTGGCTGCTCGGTGGGCCGGCGGTGGACAATGCCACGCTCAACCGCTTCTTCTCGCTGCACTATCTGCTGCCCTTCGTGATCGCCGGACTTGTCGCGGTGCATATCTGGGCCTTCCACACCACCGGCAACAACAACCCCACCGGGGTCGAGGTGCGCCGCACGTCCAAGGAAGACGCCGCGAAGGATACCGTGCCCTTCTGGCCCTACTACGTGATCAAGGACCTCTTCGCGCTGGCCGTGATCCTGATCGTCTTCTTCGCGATCGTGGGCTTCATGCCCAACTACCTGGGCCATCCGGACAACTACATCGAAGCGAACCCGCTGGCGACGCCCGCACATATCGTGCCGGAATGGTACTTCCTGCCGTTCTACGCCATCCTGCGCGCCTTCACCGCGGATGTCTGGGCCGTGATGTTCGCCAGCTTCATCACCGGCGGCATCATCAACGCGAAGTTCTTCGGCGTCCTGGCGATGTTCGGCGCCATCGCGGTGATGGCGCTGGCGCCCTGGCTCGACACCTCGAACGTCCGGTCGGGCAAGTATCGCCCGATGTTCAAGTGGTGGTTCTGGCTGCTGGTCGTGGACTTCTTCGTCCTGATGTGGGCGGGTGCGATGCCGGCGGAACCGCCCTATTCCACCATCTCGCTGATCGGCGCGACCTACTGGTTCGTCTATTTCCTGATCATCCTGCCACTCCTTGGCGTGATCGAGAAACCGGATCCGCAGCCGTCGACCATCGAAGACGACTTTGCCGCGCACTATCCTGCAAAGGATGGTGAGGGCGCAGCGCAACCCGCTGAATAAGGAACGCGACAAATGATGTTGAAGAAACTTGCTCTCAGCGCGGGTGTCGCCCTCGGACTGGCCACGTCGGCATGGTCGGCTGGCGGAGAGGCGCATGTCGAGGATTTCGACTTCTCCTTCGAAGGTCCGTTCGGCACCTTTGACCAGAACCAGTTGCAGCGCGGGCTGAAGATCTACACCGAGGTCTGCGCGGGCTGTCACGGGCTGCAATACGTGCCGATCCGCACGCTCGCCGACGAAGGCGGGCCGGGCCTTCCCGAGGATCAGGTGCGCGCCTATGCGGCAGGCTTCACGGTTCTGGACGAGGATTCGAACCACCACCTCTACGACCCCGACGAAGGCGCACTGCGTCCGTTGACGGAAACCGACCGGTTCCCCGCCAACAACAGCGCGGGCGCACCGGACCTGAGCATGATGGCCAAGGCGCGGGCGGGCTTTCACGGCCCCTACGGCCTGGGTCTGAACCAGCTCTTCAAGGGCATGGGCGGGCCGGAATACATCGCCTCCCTGCTGACCGGCTACACCGGCGAGGAAAAGGAAGAGGCGGGCGTGGTGCTCTACGAAAACCACGCCTTCCCGGGCGGCTGGATCTCCATGGCACCGCCGCTTTATGGCGAGGACGTCGAATACGACGACGGGCATTCCAACAGCCTGCACCACGAGGCGCAGGACGTCGCCGCGTTCCTGATGTGGACGGCCGAGCCCAAGATGATGGCCCGCAAGCAGGCCGGTTTCGTCGGTGTGGTCTTCCTGACCATCCTCTCGGTCCTGCTCTACCTGGTGAACAAGCGCATCTGGGCTCCGATCAAGGGCAAGGAACACTGAGCCACCCGGCTCTTTTTGGCGAGCTTTCAAACCCCCGCGGTCCGGTCCGCGGGGGTTTTTCTTTGCGGCCGCCGGCGGTGTGCACCGGCCCTGCCCGCTTTCATTTTCCCGCCGTGACAGTAGTGTGACCTGCAGGGAGGCACAGTCATGGCACTCGACATCGCGGGGTTCGACCTCAATGCCATTGATGCGGAGTTCATCGAAAACCCGCATCCCGTCCTTCACGCGCTCAGACGCGACAGCCCGGTGCATGTGAACCCCGACGGATCGGTGTACCTGACGCGCTACGCCGAGTGCCTGAAGGTCTACCGCTCACGTGACATGTTGT
>CBDUPF010000333.1:0-4145 GCA_965369035.1 uncultured Aliishimia sp. | reverse complement strand
GAGATCCTCGATCTGTGCCTGCAGGGCCCCGATCTCGTCCAGGAGGTCCGTATTCGGTTCGGCAGGGTCGGGCCCGACGACGACAATTTCCGGCTCCGGGGCAGGGGGCGGCACGAACGGCTCGATCTCGCCGAAGCCGTCGCCCTCGGCCTGGAATTCATCGGGGGTCGCCGTTGGCAGGGCGACTTCCGTCTCGGGCTGCGAGACGAGATAGAGCACGGCACCGCCGGCGAGGATCAGGCCCATGACCAGGAACGCGAGCAGCGGCGATCGCCGCCGCGTCGCCGCGCCCTGGCGCGGGTTGCCTTGTTCGAGCGCGGCCAGCCGGCGTTCGAGATCAGGGCGTGGCTCATCGCTCATGATGTTCCTCCCGACGGCGGTGTCGCGGACACGCAAACAACCTCGTCGCCGAGCCGGAGCACCCATTCCGCGTTCACGCCCGAGACGCGAATGACACCGTCCTCGACAGCGCCCGTGTTCACCGTGCGCTCGCGACCGTTTGCATGGCGAAAGATGGCGGGGACCGGTGCGTTTGGCGGGAAGGCGAAATAGGTGAACCGGCCGTCGTCCCAGACCCGCGTGGGCGTGAACCCGGTGCGTTCGCTTGCACCATAATTGTAGTTCGGGGCGGCGCGCGCAATGACATCCGGCTTGCCACGGCTGTCTTCCGGATAGCGGAACTGGACGACGTAGAAGGTCGGGCTCGAGACCTCCTCGACGTTGAAGTAGTAACTCCTCCGATTGGAATAGACCGTCACATTGGTATGGACGCCGCGTGCCACGGGCTTGATCGCGAAGGCGCGGCCGCCGGGGACGCCGTCGATCTCGAAGCCTTCCGTATCGCCGGCAATGATCGAACGGATGCTTTCGCCCTGACCGAACTCGATGGTCGTGACATGTGTGAGCGAGACATTGAGCCGGTAGACCTGGGCCTCCTGGTAGGTGGCAATCCGCACGCGGCGATCATTGGCGCCGCCGCGGGGGATTGCTTCGGCCAAAGCAAGCGCCGGGACCAGAAGCAGGCCTAGAGATGCAAGGGTGGTGCGGTGCAAGTTCAGTTCTCCAGTCTGTCCGAGCGGATCGAATATTCGACGATGGTGAAACCGAACGGGTTGGTCCAGACCTCGTCGATGCTCCGCCGCTCCTCGGGCCGGAACTCGAAGAGCAACGTGGCCGTGAAGAGACCCGCCTGGACGCCGTTCACCGAGGTGAGGCGTTTCCTGAGACGGACAGTCGCCCGGCGGTTACCGATCAGGCTGATACTGAGGATCTCGACATCGAGCCGTGCATTGGGCCCGTAGACGGTCGGCGGGTACTCGGCGTTGGCCGAATTCCAGATCCTGCGCAGCGAGTCCTCCGCGGCCCCGTCCGAGCGTTTGAGCACGCTTCGAACCCGGACATCGTTGTCGAGCTGATTGTAGACCTCTCGGTCGGTCACGTAGCGGAAGACCTCCGCCTCGATGATGGCCCGGTTTTCCGTGACGGTGGTGGCGCCCACCGACGCCTCCGGCAGGGCGAACCCCGTGGCCGGATCGTAGGGCACCACGACCGGCGGCGGATCGACGTCGAGGATGGCGACGGCCGCGGCGCCGAGGCATCCGAGCGTGCCGAAGATCAGGCCCACGAGCCCGAGCCGCTGCCACAGCCGTTCCCGGCGCAGCGCCCCGTAGACGAGCTCTTCCTCGATGACGGCCGTCTCTTCGTCCAAGGCTTCTTCCTCAGTCTGCCCGCAGGTCCGGAAGGGTGAACTCCATGAAGCGCTGCTCCTCGGCGATGGTGGCCGCATCGATGACGCCACCTGTGCCGTCGCCCACGGTCTGCACCGCCTCGAGCTGCCACATGGCGACGAGCGCGATGGCAAGCTCGGCCGTCACGCGCGTGTTGAGATCGACGCTTTCCTTCAACTCGTCCATGTCGTCGATGAGACCCACCAGCCGCTCGATGCGCTCCAGCGACTGACCGGCATCGTCGTAGCTGTTCTGGGCCGCCGCCGAGACGAAAGCGCCGGTCGTGGCCTGCGTGGCCACGCGTTCCGCGCCGGGATTGCCGCTCCGCGCCATGTCGCTCAGCGTATCGTCGTCAAAGCCGAGATCGGCCAGCACGCGGTCCATCTGGGTTTCGATCTCTCCGGCGCCGGATCCGGTCAGCCCGGAGAAGTCCCCGGTCCGGATCGCGCGGATCGTGGTCTGGATGTCGCCGAACTCCTGGTCGAGGAGGCCGTTCAGCTCCTCCTCCATTTCGGTCCGGATGATTTCGGGGAGCTCGGCAATGCGCGTGAGCGCCGCGTAGGTCCGTTGCAACTCGGCAAGCTGGTCGGTGAGGGTGGAGAGGTGCTCGCGAAGCTGCGTGAGCTGCTCGTTCTGCAGGATCTCGTCCTCGATCATCTGGCGCAGCTGCTGGATGTTCTGGGCGATGTTCTGGGTATCGACGACCGGCACGCCCTGGGCAAGGGCCGGCGTCTCGACTATGGCCGAGCCGCAGAACGCGACCGCGCAGGCTACGAAAGTCATGCGCGCGCGTTTCGGGAGAGCGAGAGAGCAGGGCATCAATCCAGATCCTCCAATGTGAAGTCCATGAACTCCGCTTCGGCCGTCCGTGCCGCGGACTGGGCGAGAAGCGCAGCGCTCAGGGGCCGGGTGCGTGCGGCCTTCAACCGGATGCGCGCCGAGACCAGGCGGACGAGTTCGGCGCGGGCATAGGTGTTGAGCGCCATGCTCTCCTGTATGTCCCGCGCTCCGCCGATCCGGGTGACGATGTCCTGGATGCGCAGGATCGCTTGCCGGATCGCTGACGGGGAATTGCTGCCGTAGAAGGCCGCGCCATGGCCTGCGAACGAGAGATGGGCATTGGCCAGGAGCGTCGGGTCGATCGTGCCGAGCGCGTCGATGCCGCCGATGCGGGCGAGGTAGAGGTTGTAGCGTTCGGGGATGACCTGCACGTAGTGCTGCGTTTCGGCAAAAGGCGGCACACCACCATATTCGAAGACGCGGCCCGGCCCGGCATTGTAGGCCGCGAGCGCGTTGATGATGTTGCCGTCGAAGGTGTCGAGCTGGGCCGCGAGATATCGTGCGCCGCCCTCGACCTGCAGCAAGGGGCTGTCGTAGTATTCGGGATTGATGCCGAGATCGCTGGCCGTGCCCGGCATGATCTGCGTGAGACCGAAGGCACCCGCGTCGGAACGCGCGCCGATCGAGAAGCGGCTTTCCTGCCAGATCAGGGCCTGCAGCAGGGCGCGCCACTGCACGACCGAGAGCCCGGCGCGGCCGATCCCGGGCAGGCCGGCGGTGCTTCGGGCGACCCGGATGATCAGCTGCTCGATGTTTTCCGCCGCATCCCCGAAGAGCCCCGCGCCCCCGGGATTGGGATCGAGATCGCCGGACCCGTAGACGGCGAGGGCGGACCGCTCCGCATCGCCGCTGCCGGCTTCGAGCTCCGTCACCATGCCATTCAGGCGCGCGCCGCCGAAACTGGTCTGCGCGTCGAGGATGCGTTGAAGGGTGGCGACCTGCTCGCGTTCGATCCGGACGAGAAGCTCGCGGACCGTGAGCTTGTCGGCCTGGAGCGCCAGGTCGGCCTCGCGGTTGCGCGTCTCGACGATGTCGCGCGCGGTCAACCCGCTGTCATTGACCGGAACACCCTGCGCCAGTACAGCGCCGCTGGCTGTTGCTGTCAATGAAATGGCGAGGACGAGCTGCCTACTCATGGCGTTCGCCCGTGTTCTCCGGGCCGCCAAGCGGCGCGAAATCGCAATCCAGAGCAGCCTGACCGAAGGGCAGGAAACCGAAGCAATTGGCCTGCGGCTCGCGATACTGCGCGCAGGCCGAGAGTGCACCGGTTGCGACGAGGATCAGTATCATCCGCTTCATGGGAGCCTCCAGAAGTCCGGCCGGTCGCGATAGTCGGCGCCGACCAGGGCCTCGCCCTTCTCCATGCCGCCGAGGATGGTGAGGTAAGGCCCGAGCGCCGAGAGATCGGCATCGACCACGACCGACCCGGTGTCATCGCGGATGAGCGCGAGACGGCTGTCGCTGCCTGTGTTGAGCAGCACGTCAAGTTCCTTCTCGAAGAGGTTCAGCATCGCGTAGTCCGATGCATGGGCCCGGATGTTGGGCAGCAGGATCTGCGTGGGCACCGCCTCGATGATG
>CBDUPF010000332.1:0-4152 GCA_965369035.1 uncultured Aliishimia sp. | reverse complement strand
GCTCTCGCGGCCGAAAACCGCCGTAGTGCCCCCGACGCGGCCGGCCTTCCTGTCGGCCAGGAACCCGTTCAGCGCGGCCCCGTCGCAGCGCAGCACCGGCGTCGCGATGTCGGCGGTCTCGTCGGCGCGCATGGCTTCGATCAGCGCCTCGATGAACCACGCGGGCGTCAGCGGCGCATCTCCCTGCAGGTTCACGACCAGCTCGTGGTCACCCAGGATCTCCACCACCTCGGCGCAGCGTTCGGTGCCGTTGCGCCACCTGTCAGAGGTCATCACGACGTCGGCGCCGAACCCTGCGGCGGCGTCGCGGATCCGGTCGTCATCCGTGGCCACGACCACCCGGTCCACGCCCTGAACCTCCATCGCCGCCCGCCAGCTTCGTTCGATCAGGCTGCGCGACTGGCCGGTCGCACCCTTGAGCGCGACCAACGGTTTTCCGGGATATCGGCTGGATGCGTAGCGCGCCGGTATTGCGACGAGGACGCTCATGCAGATTTCAGCTCCACGTTCGGCGCCGTGGCGATGAAGAACGGGTTGGCGAACCCCGATTTGCCGTATTCAAGCGGCTCCAACCCCTCGAAACGCAACACTTTCCCGCCGGCGCCGGCAAGCACCGCGTGACCGGCCGCCGTATCCCATTCCATCGTGCGGCCGAGACGGGGATAGAGATCGGCCTCGCCCGTTGCCACGAGGCAGAATTTCAACGAAGACCCCGCGCTCTTCATGTCCTTCACGGCGTACTTGTTGATGTAATCGTCTGTCGCCTGGTCGCGGTGCGACTTGCTGGCGACGACCATCAGCGCGGAGTTGTCGGCATCGGCCACGGAAATCGGTTGCGTCGGCCCCATCGCCCCGCGTTCGAACGGCCCCGACTCCTCGACCGAAGTGCCGTCGGCCAGCGTCAGGAACATCCGCCCCTTGGCCGGCGCGTAGACCACGCCCCGCGTCGGCACGCCCTTTTCGACCAATGCGATGTTGACGGTGAAATCGCCGCGGCGGTGAATGAACTCCTTGGTTCCATCGAGCGGATCGACGATCAGGAACGTGTCGCCGGTCAACTTGTGGCTGGCTGCCTGCTCCTCGGTCACCAGCATCATGTCGGGAAACGCCTCGCGCAGCCCGGTAGCGATGATCGCGTCCGCTGCCTTGTCCGCCGCGGTGACCGGGCTGTCGTCGGCCTTGGCCTCGACGTCGAGATCGCCGCCCTGGTAGATTTCCATGATCGCGTCGCCCGCTTCCAGCGCGAGCCGCCGCATCGTCTCGGTGAGTTTCACGTAATCCAAGGGCACTCCACCATTCGTTGATAAGACTTGTCACGATCCTTATGCTGGCCAACTAACGGAACGGCAAGAATTCCGTGGGAAACTACGTAAATTGCAATGATCGGCACGGCCCATGCTTCTGCTTCGACCCGCGCGCAAACCGCAGACACCCATCGGCATCGCGCTGAACATCGCGGAGCTGATCTATCACTCGGTCGTCCGGAGTGTGCGCAAGACGCACAACAACGCCTTCCTGGCGATCGCGATGAACATGCTTCAGACCGTCGTCTTCGTGCTGGCCTTCTACGTCATGTTCTCTCTGCTCGGGCTTCGAGGCGCGGCCATCCGGGGCGACTTCCTGATCTACATCATGTCGGGGGTCTTCCTCTTCATGACGCATACCAAGACCCTGAGCGCGGTGGTCGGCTCCGAAGGGCCGGCGAGCCCGATGATGCAGCATGCACCGATGAACACGGTGATCTCGATCACCTCGGCCGCGCTGGGCGCGCTTTACATCCAGGTGTTGTCGCTGTGTCTGATCCTCTTCGTCTACCACGTGGCCTTCACCCCGTTCGAGATCGACGATCCGATCGGCGCATTCGCCATGCTTCTGGTTGCATGGTTCACCGGTGGCGCTCTGGGGCTTGTCCTGCTTGCGTTGAAGCCGTGGTTCCCGACCTTCGTTTCGATCTTCACCACGGTCTACCAACGGGCCAACATGATCGCCTCGGGCAAGATGTTCGTGGCCAACACATTGCCGAGCTACATGCTGGCGATGTTCGACTGGAACCCGCTGTTTCACGCAATCGATCAGTCGCGCGGTTATGTGTTCATCAACTACTATCCGCGCTACTCCTCCTGGGAGTATCCGATGATGATCGGGCTCATCTTGATCATGGTGGGTCTCATGGGCGAGTTCTACACCCGCCGCCACGCCTCGCTGTCCTGGGGCGCACGGCGATGATGTAGACGGTCTGCCCATCACGGTCTCGAACTTCAGCCCGGTCGGCGGGCAGAGGGAGTTGAGGAGGCACGAGTCCCTATCCCTCGCCTCTCAGGCCGTCCGGTCAGGACACCACCCGCAGTGTCAGGTTGATCCGCCCCCCTTTTGGCAGAAGCGAGGACGACCCGTACCGGATCCGGTCGACGCCGTGGTAGGTCAGGCGCGCGTCCCCGCCCATGACCATTACGTCGCCGCTCTCCAGCCAGACCGATTCCGTCCGGCCGCCGCGTGTGGTGTTGCCGATGCGGAACAGGGCCGAATCGCCCAGGGACACGGAGACGACGGGCATGGAGAAATCGGCCTCGTCGCGATCCTGATGCAGGCCCATCTTCGCGCCTTCGGAGTAGTAGTTCACGAGGCAGCATTCGGGTTCGCGCGTCACGCCGGAAACGTCACGCCAGATCGCGAGAACCTGCTCGGGAATGGGAGGCCACGACCCACCGCCAGGGTGCCGCTCCACATAGCGATAGCCGCTCCGATCCGCGTACCAGCCGAACCGGCCGGCCGAGGTCATCTGCACCGACATCGGCTTGCCGTAGGGCGTCTGCGGCGAGAAGAGCGGCGCCTGCCGGATCACCTGGCACAGCTCCCCGACCAGAGCGGTTTGTGCAGCTTCGTCGAGATAGGACTTGTGCAGTTCGAACCCGCGGATACGCAGTATCGGCATGGAAACCCCCTGAATTGCGCCCATTGCCCCGGAATTTACCGTATTCACGCGGACACAGACAGTTGCAGGGGCCGATACGCCTGCCTATATACCCTCCGAAACGCGAGTTCCCACCTGACCTCGCAATCACATCAGCATCGGGGCACAGGTGCCATAAAGGGCCAGGGCCTCGCGACATCGCCTTGAGTAACAAGAGGGATCGAAACATGGCAAAAGTCATAGGCATTGACCTTGGCACAACCAACAGCTGCGTCGCCATCATGGATGGCTCCCAGGCGCGCGTAATCGAAAATTCCGAAGGCGCCCGGACGACCCCGTCCATCGTGGCCTTCACCGACGACGAACGCCTCGTCGGCCAATCGGCCAAACGGCAAGCCGTCACCAACCCGACCAACACCATTTTCGGCGTGAAGCGCCTGATCGGGCGCCGGTTCGACGATCCGCATCTGGCGAAGGACAAGAAGAACCTTCCCTACAACCTGATCGACGGCGGCAATGGTGACGCATGGGTCGAGTCCAGGGGGGAGAAGTACAGCCCCAGCCAGATCTCGGCGTTCATCCTCGGCAAGATGAAGGAGACGGCGGAAAGCTATCTTGGTGAGGAGGTCAATCAGGCCGTCATCACCGTGCCCGCCTATTTCAACGACGCCCAGCGCCAGGCCACCAAGGACGCGGGCAAGATCGCGGGCCTCGAGGTTCTGCGGATCATCAACGAACCCACGGCGGCTGCGCTCGCCTACGGCCTCGACAAGAAGGAAAGCCAGACGATCGCGGTCTATGACCTCGGCGGCGGCACCTTCGACATCACGATCCTCGAGATCGACGACGGTCTTTTCGAAGTGAAATCCACCAATGGCGACACGTTCCTCGGCGGTGAAGACTTCGACATGCGGATCGTCAACTACCTTGCCGACGAGTTCAAAAAGGAAAACGGTGTCGACCTGACGAAGGACAAGATGGCGCTTCAGCGGCTCAAGGAAGCCGCCGAGAAAGCGAAGATCGAATTGTCGTCCTCCAGCCAGACCGAGATCAACCAGCCGTTCATCTCGATGGATCCGAAAGGCGGCCAGCCGCTGCACATGGTCATGAAACTGACCCGTGCGAAGCTGGAAAGCCTGGTCGGCGACCTGATCAAGGCCTCGCTGAAGCCGTGCTCCGCCGCGCTCAAGGATGCCGGCATCTCCGCGTCCGACGTGGACGAGGTGGTTCTGGTCGGCGGC
>CBDUPF010000331.1:0-4206 GCA_965369035.1 uncultured Aliishimia sp. | reverse complement strand
CGCGTTGATCGCCACCTCGCCAACCGCCTTCTTCGTCGCCAAGCTGATCGGCGCGGGCGTGCTGATCTGGCTGGGCGTGCGCGGCTGGATCCTCGCGGCGCGTCCGGTCACGCTGGCGCCCTCGTCGCAGGGCATCTACCTGCGCGCGCTCGCCATCGCGACGATCAATCCGAAATCAGTCGCCGGCTACCTCGCCGCCTTTTCGCAGTTCGTGCAGGCCGACGTGCCCATCGGTCAGCAGATGTGGGTGATCATGCCCACCGCGCTGACCCTGACCACGCTCAGCTATTGCGGGTTCACCGCCCTGGGCGCGGGGCTGGGTCGCACGGCGCTCGCCGCGGTGCTGAATGTCTGGCTGCGCCGGGCGCTGTCGGTCTGTTTCATCGTCTACGGCGTGCTGCTCGGCACGTCCTCTACCCCGGGGAGGGTCTGATGCTGGACGGCTCCTGCAACTGCCGCGCCGTGACCTTCACCGTTGAGGGCGGCGGCGACAGCGTGACCGCCTGTCATTGCGGACAATGCCGCAAACAATCGGGCCATCACTGGGCCAGCGGCTATGCCCCGGACGCGGCCTTCGGGATCTCCGGCGAGGTCCGCTGGTACGAAGCCAGCCCGGCAGCAAAGCGCGGCTTCTGCCCGACTTGCGGATGCTTCCTGTTCTGGAAGGCACATGACGAGGACGGCATGAGCTTTTCGCTCGGCGCCATCGACGGGCCCACCGGGCTGCGGCTCCACAAACACATCTTCACCCGCTTCAAGGGTGATTACTACGACATCGCGGACGGCGTTCCGCAACAGGAGGATTGAAACATGGCGGAATTTCCGACAACCGCGCGCGTGGTCATCATCGGTGGGGGCGCGGTGGGCGTCTCGGCTCTCTATCACCTGGCCAAGGCGGGCTGGACCGACTGCGTTCTGCTGGAAAAGAACGAACTGACCGCCGGCTCCACCTGGCACGCCGCCGGCAACTGTCCGTCGTTCAGCACCTCCTGGGCGGTGATGAACATGCAGCGCTACTCGCTGTCGCTCTATGTGGGACTGGCCGACGAAGTCGATTACCCGATGAACTACCACGTGACGGGCTCGATCCGGCTCGGCCACTCGCGCGAACGGATGATGGAGTTCGAGCGGGCCTGTTCGATGGGCCGCTACCAGGGGCTGGATCTGGAGATGATGCAGGTCGCGGACCTCAAGGACCGCTACCCGTTCCTGGAGACGCATGACCTCGCCGGCGCGCTCTGGGATCCCGACGACGGCGATATCGACCCCGCGCAGTTGACCCAGGCGCTGGCCAAGGGCGCGCGGGCCATGGGCGCCCGGATCGAACGGTTCTGCCCGGCCACCGGCGTGTCCCGCGAGGGTGGCGAATGGATCGTGCACACCGACAAGGGCGACATCCGCTGCGAATACGTGGTGAACGCGGCCGGATACTACGCGCAGCGCGTGGGCGAGTGGTTCAAACCCTTCGGCGGGCGCACGGTGCCCATGGCGGTGATGAGCCATCAGTACTTCCTCACCGAACCGCTGGAAGAGCTGGAGAAATGGACCGCCGAGCACGGGCGCAAGCTGCCGCTGCTGCGCGACGTGGATTCCAGCTACTACCTTCGGCAGGAAAAGACCGGCCTGAACCTCGGGCCCTACGAGCGCAACTGCAAGGCGCACTGGATCACGCCCGAGGATCCCATGCCCGACGATTTCTCCTTCCAGCTCTACCCGGACGACCTCGAACGGCTGGAATGGTACATCGAGGATGCCATGGCCCGCGTGCCGCTGCTCGGACAATCCGGCGTTGGGCGGGTCATCAACGGCCCCATCCCCTACGCGCCGGACGGGCTGCCGCTGATCGGGCCTATGCCCGGTGTTCCCAATGCGTTCGAGGCTTGCGTCTTCACCTTCGGAATCACCCAATCCGGTGGCGCCGGCAAGGTGCTGGCCGAATGGGTGACCGAGGGTCAGACCGAATGGGACATGTGGGCCGTCGACCCGCGCCGCTACACAGATTACACCGACCAGCAGTACTGCATCGACAAGGCGATGGAGGTCTACGGTCACGAATACGCCATGCACTTCCCGCGCCATTCCTGGCCCGCGGGCCGCGGCCGCAAGACCTCCGCACTGCATGACCGGCTGAAGGCCGCGGGCGCGCAGTTCGGCGTCTACAACGGGTGGGAACGGGCCAACTGGTTCGCGAAGCCCGGCGACGACACGTCGGAGGCCGCGACCCAGACCTGGGACCGCGAGGGGCCGTGGCGCCCGCGCATCCAGGAGGAATGCGAGGCCGTCCGCGACCATTGCGGCATCCTCGCGATCTCCGGATTCACCCGGCTCAAGGTCGAAGGTCCCGGCGCGCGCGATTTCGTCGACGGTCTCACCGCGTCGCGCCTGCCGGCGGAGGGGCGCATCGGGCTGCTCTACTTCGCCGACGACCGCGGACGGATCGTCACCGAAACCTCCGCGCTGGTGCACGGTCCCGACGAGGTGGGTCTCATCACCGCCGCCACCGCACAGTGGCACGACGCCGAATGGCTCTGGCGGCGGGCGCCCGAGGGGATCACGGTCACCGACCACTCGGCGGAGGTCGAATGCCTGCTCGTCACCGGCCCGGCGGCGCGCGAGATCCTGACGCCGCTAACCGATGCCGACCTGTCGCTGCCCTGGCTCTCCGTCCAGTACGTCACGCAGGTATCCGGGCGGCCCTGCGCGCTGATCCGCGTGTCCTTCGCGGGCGAACTCGGGTGGGAGCTGCACTGCGCGACCGAGGATGCGCCGGCGATCTGGGACGCGGTGACCGGCGCCGGAGCAAAACCTTTCGGAATGTTCGCGCTGAACGCGCTGCGGATCGAGAAGGGCTACCGCGCGTGGAAGGGCGATCTCTCCACCGACTACTCCCTGCTCGAAGGCGGACTCGACCGCTTCATCCGCCTCGACAAGCCGCAGGGCTTCCCGGGCAAGGCCGCTCTTCTGGGCGAAAAGCAGCGCGGGGTGGCGAAACGCTTCGTGACACTTGTCGTGGAGGCAGGCGAGCAGGACGCCCCCTACATGTCCACGCTCTGGCATGACGGGCAGATCGTGGGGGAGACGACCTCCGGCGACTGGGGCTACCGCGTCGGCGCCTCCATCGCACTGGGCATGGTGCGTGCCGATCTCGCCGTGCCGGGCACGGAGCTGGAGGTGAACATCTACGGCCGGATGTGCACGGCGGTGGTCCAGCCGGACCAGCCGCTCTGGGATCCGCAGAACGAAAGACTGCGCGCATGACAAACATCACGCTTCTTGACGGCGGAATGGGGCAGGAGCTCGTTCACCGCGCGGGTGACAATCCGGCGCCGCTCTGGTCGACGCAGGTCATGATGGACAGCCCCGGCCTGGTGTCGGAAGTGCACCGCGATTTCGCCGACGCGGGGGCCACGGTCGCGACGACGAATTCCTATGCCATTCACCGAGACCGGCTGCGCGGCGGGGCCAGCAACCACTACGCGGCCGACGGTACGGACCTGCCCGATATGGAGGCGCAATTCGGGGCGCTGCACGAGGCTGCATGGCGCGCCGCGGATGTCGTGCGCGACCGATGCCGGATCGCCGGGTCGATCGGTCCGCTGGGGGCCAGCTACCGGCCCGACCTGCACCCTGATCTGGAAACCGCGACCGGGCTTTATGCCGAAGTGGCGACACTGCTGGCGCCGCATGTCGATATCCTGCTCTTCGAGACCATCGCCTCGCTGGAGGCGGCGCGGGCCTGTCTCGCTGCCGGGCGCCGCACCGACCGCCCCGTCTGGTTGTCCTTCACGGTGGACGACGAGGATGGCGACCGCCTGCGGTCCGGGGAACCCGTTGCCGATGCCGCGCGCATCGCCGCTGACGCGGATGCGGTCCTCGCCAACTGTTCCGCGCCCGAGGCAATGCCCGCCGCTCTCGCCGCCATGTCGAACGCCGGTGTGCCGATGGGCGCCTATGCCAACGCCTTCACCACGATCACCAAGGCGTTCATCGCGGGCGGCACAACGACCGCCGGGCTCGCGGCGCGCCGCGACATGGGGCCGGAGGTCTATGCCGATCTTGCCATGACCTGGGTCGAGCAGGGCGCAACGATCGTCGGCGGCTGTTGTGAGGTCGGTCCCGCCCATATCGCCGAAATTGCCCGCCGCCTCACCGCGGCCGGCCACGTGATCACCTGATCCATGCTTCGTTGGGTTCACAAATACCTCG
>CBDUPF010000330.1:0-4222 GCA_965369035.1 uncultured Aliishimia sp. | reverse complement strand
CGTGCGGCTTCGACCCAACGCGTTCCGAAGGGCACTGAGGAACTTGCTTGAGAACGCCGTTCGCTACGGTGGTGCCGCAAAAGTCAGCTGGGCGACCCACGGTTCGAACCTCGTACTCAACATCGATGACAATGGGCCCGGCATTCCCGTCGACCAGTTGGAAAAGGTCTTCGATCCGTTCTATCGCCTCGAGCAATCGAGGTCTCTGGAAACGGGCGGTTATGGGCTTGGGCTCTCAATCGCGAGGACAATCGTCCAATCCCATGGCGGCGATATCCAGCTGGTCAATCAGAACAGCGCGGGTTTGCGCGCTGTTGTCACCATCCCGTTGGATGAAACCGAACTGATCGAAGGAGAAACAGATGAAACTGAACGCGTTGATCCTGCCGTTGCTGGCCAGCTTGCCCGCCAGCATGGCGCAGGCTGATGGACCAGGCTCCTGGACGGGGCACATGTGGGGCAGTGGCTATGGCTTTATGGGCGGCTTCATGATGCTCGCCTTCTGGGGTGCGCTGATCGCATTGGTGGTGTTTCTGGTGTTCAGGCTGCGGGACAATGGCACCCGTCCCCCGGACTCGGACGCGCAGGAAGCGCTCAGGCGCCGCTTTGCAAATGGGGAAATCGACGAAGAAGAGTTCCGTCGCCGCAAAGCAACGCTCGACGAATAGACCCCGCCGCGGACGCCAAAGCCGTCCGACGCGACGCCCACCGACGCTGAATAGGAAAGAACGCCATGGTCCCGGAAATTGGTCACTTCGCACTGGCCCTCGCGCTTGCGCTTGCGCTTGTTCAAAGCGTTCTGCCGATTGCAGGTGCGTCGCGTGGAAACGCCGTCTGGATGAAATCCGCCCAGGCGACGGCAATAGGACAAGTGCTGTTTGTGGCCATCGCCTTCGCAGCGCTGATGCAGGCTTTCATCGTCAGCGATTTTACCGTCAGGAACGTCGTCGAGAACTCCCATTCGCTCAAGCCAATGCTCTACAAGGTGGCCGGGACCTGGGGCAGCCATGAGGGTTCGCTGCTGCTCTGGATCCTGATACTCGCGGTGTTCGGCGCGGGCGTCGCCTGGTTCGGATCGAACATCCCCGCCGAGACCAAGGCGCGCACCTTGTCGGTGCAGGCGTGGATCAGCGTCGGCTTCCTGTCCTTCCTGCTGCTGACGTCGAACCCCTTCGAGCGGGTGTTTCCGCCGCCGCTCGACGGCAATGACCTCAACCCGTTGCTTCAGGACATGGGTCTCGCCATGCACCCGCCGCTCTTGTATTTCGGGTATGTCGGCTTCTCCATCGTGTTTTCCTTTGCCGTTGCGGCTCTTCTGGAAGGGCGCGTCGATCCGGCCTGGGCCAGATGGGTCCGCCCGTGGACATTGGCCGCGTGGGTCAGCCTTACGGCAGGTATCGCTCTTGGATCGTGGTGGGCCTATTATGAACTGGGCTGGGGCGGCTGGTGGTTCTGGGACCCGGTCGAGAACGTGAGCTTCATGCCCTGGCTTCTGGGCACGGCGCTGCTGCATTCCGCCATCGTCACCGAAAAGCGCGACGCGTTCAAAAGCTGGACCATCCTACTTGCCATCCTGACTTTCTCGCTTTCGCTGCTCGGGACGTTCATCGTCCGGTCAGGCCTGCTTACATCCGTGCATGCCTTCGCCGTCGATCCAGAGCGCGGGCTTTACATTCTGGGTCTGCTGGCCGTGTCCATCGGTGGGTCGCTGGCGCTCTACGCCTGGCGGGCGCCCGAAATGGAGCCGGGTGGTCTGTTTCGCCCGATCAGCCGCGAGGCCGGGCTGCTCGTGAACAACCTCATTCTGGCCGCCGCTACGGGAACGGTCCTGTTCGGGACGCTTTATCCACTGATCCTGGAGGCTGTCACCGGGGACAAGATCTCGGTCGGTCCACCTTTCTTCAACGCGGCCTTCATTCCGATGATGCTGGCACTGGTCGTGTTCATGGGTCTTGGTCCATTCCTGTCGTGGAAGCGGGCTGATATCGCCGGTTTGCTCGATCGCATCCAATTCGTGGCCGTGCTGGCGGTCATTGCAGCCTTGGCCGCATGGTATCTTCTGAACGGTGGGCCGATCATGGCCTATCTTGCCATCCTCGGCGCAGCGTGGCTGCTTTTTGCGACCCTGCGGGAATGGGCGCTACGCATCCGTCTGTTCGAGGTTTCCCTTGCAGAGAGCGCGAGACGCGTGCGCAACCTGCCACGCGCCTCTCACGGTATGACGCTTGCCCATGCCGGCGTCGCTGTGTTGATGATGGGGATGATCGGCTCGACCGGATGGAAGAGTGAGGAGATCGTCTTTGCCGCCCCCGGGACCGAAGTCACGATCGCCGGGTTCGACATCACCTTCGAAGGGGCCGCAAAGGTTCAAGGGCCGAACTACATCGCGGATCGCGGCACCCTTGTGGTGCGTCGGGATGGCGAATTGGTCACGACACTTTTCCCGGAACGGCGGTATTACCCGGTCGCGGAAAGCCAGACGACGGAGTCGGCCATCCGCTCCACATTGGCGGGTGATCTCTATACGTCGATTGCAACGCCAGCCTCCGATCAAGTGAACAACGCCGGAGCATGGACCCTTCGGATCCTCTATGAACCGCTCGTCAACCTGATCTGGATCGGCTCGATCCTGCTGGTGATCGGTGGCTGTTTGTCCTTGTCGGATCGCCGTTTGAGGGTCGGGGCGCCGCGCCGTGCCAAACAGCCAGCCACCGATGCCGTTCCTGCCGAGTAGGAGAGAAGATGAAACGTCTCATTGCCGGGCTGCCGTTTATTGCGGCGGTCATATTCGGGGGTTTTTTTCTCTGGGGGCTCAATCCCGACCGGGATCCCAACGAGATCCCTTCCGTCCTGATCTCGCAACCGGCCCCGGCGTTCGACCTCGATCCCGTGCCGGGGTTGGAGACACCCGGCCTGGCCCGAAGCGATCTTGTCGGCAACGAACGACCGGTCGTGGTCAATGTCTTTGCGTCCTGGTGCGTGCCCTGCCGCGCGGAACATGCCGTGTTGACAAGATTTGTCGAACGAGACGGCATGCGGTTGTTCGGAATAAACTACAAAGACAAACCTGAGGATGCCGTGAAGTGGCTCAATGACCTCGGCAATCCCTACGAGCGGATCGGGTCCGACCTGTCGGGCCGGACCGGGATCGAATGGGGCCTGTCGGGCGTGCCGGAAACCTTCATCGTCGATAGCGATGGCACCGTTTTGTTTCGCTATGTCGGGCCGGTCGTGGGTCCGGACGCCGTCGAACGGTTCACGCAAGCCCTGAAGCAGGCAGGCGCACTGCCAAATGGAGCAGGTTCATGAGACAGTTGATTTTCGCGTTTTGCATCGGGCTCCTTCCCTTTGCCGCCAATGCGGTGGAACCGGACGAAATGCTGACCGACCCGGTATTGGAACAGCGTGCGCGGGAGATTTCCAAGGATCTACGATGCGTCGTCTGTCAGAACCAGGACATCGACAGTTCGAACGCGGGTGTGGCGCGGGACTTGCGTCTGCTCGTACGCGAGCGCCTGGTCGTTGGAGACAGCGACGCGGAGGTGATCGAATACATACGGGCGCGGTACGGGGATTACGTGCTGCTGAAACCGCCTCTGGAGCCTGCGACCTACGCGCTTTGGTTCGCTCCGATCGCTTTCGTTCTGATCGGGGTTTTCGTTGGTGGCGGGCTACTGATGAGTCGGCGAAAGCAAGAGGCATTTGAAGACTTGGGCTCGGAGGATGAGAACACCGTGTCCGAAATTCTCAGGCAAAACGAAGCGGGGGATGCGTCATGATCTGGGGTATTTTCGTTCTTTTGACGCTGGTCGCAATCGGAATTGTCCTCTACCCGCTGCTGCTGTCCAAATCGAACACTCTCACCAGAGGGGATGCGGTACCGGCGATCCTCGCCGATCAGATGCGGGAAATCCAACGAGACATGGACCGCGGTTTGATTTCTGAACAGGAAGCTCAAGCGGCCAGACTCGAGATCAAGAAACGGATCCTCGCGACGACCCGCAATTCGGAAGAAAAAGCCGGATCATCCCGTAATGGTGGCAGAGTCACTCTCGTTGTCGCGGCGGTCCTCGCGCCGGTTATTGCCGCGGGCTACTATCTGACGATGGGATCGCCGGAGGTTCCTTCAATGGCCTTCGCTGCCCGTGCAGAGGAGCGGGCACAGACTGATGAAGTGACGGCGCTGGCAATACAACTTCGCGAAAGGCTTGTATCCGATCCG
>CBDUPF010000329.1:0-4255 GCA_965369035.1 uncultured Aliishimia sp. | reverse complement strand
CTTCGAGGTCGCGCGCGCGGATCAGCCGGGTGCGGAGAACGACCTGACCCATGCCATCGAGGCCGTGGCCATGATGCCGGGGACCGGCGAATACGCGCTGGCCACCACGCCGGTGAACTACACCAATGGACCCGGCAGCCGGTGGAGCGCCAATGTCCACACCCCGCACGGCAAGCCCGACTTCCTCGTGTCGCTGGAGGCGTTGAACCAGGAGTTGCCGAATACGCAGGCGACATCGCTGATCGTCAGCTGGTTCGGCGATGACCTGCGCTGCAACGCATGCCAGATCCGGCCCAGGGTCGAGAAGCGCGAGATCGAGGGCGAAAACATGCCCTGGACCGTCGCGGGACTGACCCGCGCCACGGCGGAGGTGATGCCGCGGCTCGACGGGCAACCGATCTATGGCGGCACGCCCGCGGACGAATCCGTGATACAGGCAATTCGGACGCTGCGGATCGCCGGCAAGGCGGTGATGTTCTATCCCTTCACGCTGATGGATCAGCTTGAGGGCAACCTGCTGCCGGATCCGTATGGCGGGGTCGAGCAGGCGCACCTGCCGTGGCGCGGCCGGATCACGCTCGACATCGCTCCGGGGGGGGCGGGATCGCCCGACGGCACCGCTGCCGCAGCCGATCAGGTCACCCAGTTCTTCGGAACCGCACGGGCCTCGCATTTCACGGTTACGCAGGGGCAGGTGATCTATTCCGGTCCTGCGGAGTGGAGTTTTTCGCGCTTCATCCTGCACTATGCCGCACTTTGCGCCGCCGCCGGCGGGGTGGAGGCGTTTTGCATCGGCTCGGAGATGCGGGGCCTGACCCAGATCCGCGGTGACGCGAACAGCTTCCCCTTCGTGGAGAAGTTGCGGCAGCTTGCCTCCGACGCCCGCGCGTTGCTGGGCGACGGCACGATGATCAGCTATGCCGCCGACTGGACCGAGTATTTCGGATACCAGCCGCAGGATGGATCCGGTGACAGGTTCTTCCACCTCGACCCCCTCTGGGCCGATCCGGAGATCGATTTCATCGGCATCGACAATTACATGCCGATCAGCGACTGGCGCGATGGTGAGAACCACGTGGATGCCGAGGCCGGCGCGATCTACGACCTTGCCTACCTGCGCGGGAACATCGAGGGGGGCGAAGGCTACGACTGGTATTATGCCAGTTCCGAGGATGCCGAAAACCAGGTGCGGACACCTATCACCGACGGCACCCATGGCGAGCCTTGGGTCTGGCGTTTCAAGGACATCCGCAACTGGTGGCAGAACCCTCATCACGAGCGGGTGGGCGGCGTGCGCGCGCCGACCCCCACGGCCTGGGTACCGCAATCGAAGCCTGTGTGGTTCACCGAGTATGGCTGTGCCGCGGTCGACAAGGGAACGAACCAGCCCAACAAGTTCGTCGACCCGAAGAGCTCCGAGAGCAGCCTGCCGCGCGGATCGAGCGGTGCGCGCGACGATCTGATGCAGATGCAGTACCTTCGAGCGGTGACAGATCACTACGCCGACCCGGCCAACAACCCCACGTCGGGCATCTATGGCGGGCCGATGGTCGACATGAGCCGCGCCTTTGTCTGGGCCTGGGACGCACGGCCCTATCCGTACTTTCCCAACAATCGCGGGCTGTGGAGCGATGGCGACAACTATGCGCGGGGGCACTGGATCAACGGACGCACCGCGGCCCGACCATTGTCGTCGGTCGTGGCGGAAGTCTGTGCCCGCGCCGGTCTGACGCGGATCGACACGTCGGGACTATACGGATACGTACGGGGCTATACGGTGGCGCAGGTTGGTACCGGCCGCTCTGCGCTGCAACCGCTCATGCTGCGGTACGGCTTTGACGCCGTGGAACGCGACGGTACATTGCATTTCGTGATGCGCGACGGACGGGTCCGGGCCACGCTGGACAGGGATTGGCTGGCACGGTCGGACGATCTCGATGGCGTTGTAGAACAGGAGCGGGATCCGGAACTGGAGATGTCGGGCCGCGTGCGACTTCAATTCGTCCAGGCCGACGGCGACTACGAAGTTCTGGCCGAGGAAGCGGTTCTTCCGGATTCGGCGACGAATTCGGTCTCGTCCTCCGAGTTGCCGCTGGCACTGACCCGGGGTGAAGGGCGCCAGACGGTGGAGAGATGGTTGAGCGAGGCGCGCTCTGCCCGCGACAAGCTGCGCTTTGCCCTGCCGCCGTCGGCCTACAGCATCGGGGCCGGTGACGTGGTGCGCCTGTCGGGCGCGTCCGACGTTCGCTACCGTATCGACCGGGTGGAGCAGGGGTCGCACCAGATCGTCGAAGCGGTGCGGATCGAGCCCAATGTCTACGTTCCGGCCGAGGTGACCGAGGATGCAGTGGCGGCCAAACCGGTCGTGGCGCCGGTGCCGGTCACGCCCTTGTTCCTCGATCTGCCACTGATCAGCGGGGACGAGATGCCCCACGCGCCGCATCTCGCCGTCACCTCCGCCACGTGGCCGGGATCGGTTGCGGTCTACCAGTCCGCGATCGACAGCAACTATGGTCTGAACACCGTCCTGTCCGGTCGGTCGATCGTCGGGCTGACCCGAACGCCGCTGCCGCGCGCTCCACATGGATTGTGGGACCGCGGCAGACCGCTGGAAATTCGGTTGATTTCCGGTCAACTGGAAAGCGCGGAAACGGCGGCTGTGTTTGCCGGCGCCAATCTGGCGGCCATCGGCGACGGCTCGACCGGCAACTGGGAGCTGTTCCAGTTCCGCGACGCGGAATTGCTCGAACCGCAGGTGTACGCGCTGAACAATCGGCTGCGCGGACAACTGGGCACCGACGCGCTTATCCCCGACGAATGGCCTGCGGGGTCCTGGGTTGTCCTGCTGAACGGAACGCCGCAGCAGATCGACATGGCCAGCAACCAGCGCACCCTGACACGGCACTTCCGGATCGGACCCGCGAAATATGGCTACGAAGATCCGAGTTACGAGCATGTGGAATGCGCGTTCGACGGCAACGGCCTCAGGCCCTACGCGCCGGTCCATCTTCGCGCGGAGCGTGGCACGGGCGGCGACCTTGTTCTGGACTGGCTTCGCCGTACGCGGATCGAGGGCGACAACTGGGACGGTGAGGTGCCCCTGGCCGAGGATTCGGAAGTCTATGTGCTGCGAGTCCGTCGCGGAGACGAGATCCTGCGCGAGGTGACGACTGCGTCGCCCGAGTGGGTCTACACCGCGGCACAGCAGGTCGCCGATGGCGCCACGGGAGAGATCGTGGTCACGGTCGCGCAAGTCTCCGCTCGCTACGGTCCGGGGCTCGAGGCGCGGCTCGCCCTCGCGGTCTGATGCGGCGCGTCCTGCATGGCGATCTGGTCCAAATGGCCCGGATGTTGCTGACCTGCCCGCCATCCGAGCGCGAAAGGACATGCCGACGTGCGATTGCAGAAGCCCACGCCGCGGACAAGTACCGCCGTCGCTTCGGCCGGCGACACCCCGATTTCGGCGATGGGTCGCTCGCCGGTTGGGCCATGCGATTTCCGCGCCCGGCCGAACCGCCGCTCGATGATCCGGACTATGCCGGCTGTCTGCGCACGGTTCTGACCTGCCTCGAAGAGACACGTCGCGCGCACCGCCAGAAACTCTAGCCCGACGCGCAGGAAACGCAGCGTGTCGCGGCCAGATCGAGCATCAGGCGGCCCACCGGGATGTCTTCCCCGCAGTCCTCGCATTCGCCGAAGGTTCCGTCCTCGATCCGCTGGAGCGCCGCACGCAACCGGGCCGCCTCTCCGTCGCGGCGTACCTGCTGCGCTTTTGCCATCGCCTGGTTCTGCAACGCGTCCATCCGGCTCAACCGGCCGACAGCCTGCTGGTCCAGTTCGACAACCGACTGACCCTCGCGCCCGCGCGCATCCTCGTTCGCGATCTCGGCCAGACGCGCCTCGATCAGGGCGCGGAATTCTGTCATGCGGCTGTCATTCATCGGCGCGATGGTCCTTATCAGGGATTTGCATTTGGAATTTGCAGATTATCTGGAATAATGCTGCGCGCAGGAAAAAGGATGCAAGGCCATGGCGAAAGCTCAACCCAAACTGGCTACCGTCGATCCGATCTGGGATCGGATCGCGACCGAAGCCCGGCAGGCGGTGGTCGACGAGCCATTGATGGGCGGGTTCATCCACGCCTGTATCCTGCACCACAAGAGCATCGAACGCGCGCTGAGCTACCGTATCGCGGCCAAGCTCGCCTCGAACGAGATGTCGATGGTGGTCGTGCGCGAAATCGTCGAGCAGGCCT
>CBDUPF010000328.1:0-4267 GCA_965369035.1 uncultured Aliishimia sp. | reverse complement strand
GTGTCATGGCCCGCCGCGGCCAGGTCCGAGAGGATCGCGCGGGCCGAGGCGGGCGCGTCGAGCCCCACCGCGTGGCCCATGTTCCAATCCTTGCCGGGATAGGTCGATAGCACCAGCGCAACGCGCCGCTCCGCCGCCTGCGTCGCGGCGAGCCGCAGCCAGCCATGCACCCGGTCGGCGATGGCGCGGGTCCGGTCCCGTTCCGGGCGGTGGGCAAAGCGGGAGAACTGCAGATGCGGGTCCCGCGCGCCGGGCTCCTTGAAGGACGCCACGCCGCCGAGGATCCGCCCGTCGACCTCCGGCAGGACCACATGCATGGCCAGATCGGCAGGCGACAGCCCGCGTTCGGATTCGGCCCAGGCCTTGCGGGTGGAGGTGGCGAGCGCGATCTGGAACACCGGCACGCCGCCCGCGTCGAGGGGAGAGCCACCGTCCGCGCCCTTGCCGCTGAAGGCGGTGGCGTTGACGATGGCCGCGGGCCGCAGGTGCCCGACCTGCCGGCGCAACCAGGCCGCTGCCTCCGGCGCCTTGAGCGAGGGTGCGAAGAGGCCCAGGACGGCGTAACCGCGCGCGCGGAACGCCTCGAACAGCGCCGTGATGGGGGCAAGATCGGCGGAGACGAGGTAGGAGCGGTAGAAAGTGATGAGGATCAGCGGGCGCGGCTTTGGCGTCTGTGCGGCCACAGGGCAGGTCACGCCATGCTCCGGCGTCCATGCACCCACCAGCGGGACCACCTTCGAGCCCGGCACCGGTCCGGCATAAAGCCCCGCGGCCAGCGCCATCTGCGCCAACGCGGCCTGTGCCGCCACCACGCCGCCATTGTCGCACAGATGTTGCAACCGCCGCAGGGTGGAGACGGGCAGGGTGGCGAAATCGTCGAGCCGCGGGTCGGGCCGCCCATCGGCGGGCAGCACCGCCAGCGCGATGCCCTTCGCCTGCGCGAGCGCCCTGACCTGCTGCAGCCCATAGGACCAGTAGGGCACCCCGCCGATCAGCCGGATCAGGATGCCCTTCGCGCCCGCCAGCGTCTGTTCGACATAGGTGTCGACCGACAGCGGGTGTTTCAGCGCGGCCAGATTGGCGAGCCGCAGCGTGGGCATTCGCCCGTCCGGCCCACCGCCGCGATGCCAGCCTTCGGCGAAGGCGCCAAGGTCGCTGTCGGAGAAGGAGAGCACCACCAGATCGGCAGGCGTCTGGCCCAGATCGGTGGGGGTCTCGGTCTCCTCGAGCCCGTGGCTTTCGCGGAAGACGACATGCATGGCTGTCTACTCGGCGGCCTCGGTCCGTGCAGGCGCCAGTGCGGCGCGGATCACGTCGGGCTTGATGTCGTCATGCTCGGCGATGACCACCAGCCGGCCCGCGCGGGGCTCGCCCGGTTGCCACGGGCGGTCGAACTGGTGGCGCACCCGCGCCCCCACCGCCTGCACCAGCAGCCGCATCGGCTTGCCCGCGACGGCGGCATAGCCCTTGATCCGCAGGATGTTGTGCTCGGTGGCAAGCGCCTCGATGGCGCGGACAAGATGCGCGGGGTCGGTCAGTTCGGGGATGTCCACCACGATCGAATCGAAATCGTCGTGCTCGTGGTCGTCTGCGCCGTCATGGTGCGAGGGGCGGGCGTCCATGTCGTCCTCCGCCGCGGCCTCCAGCCCGAGGATCACGCGGGCGTCCACCACGCCCTCGGCCACCTCGATCACCGGCAGCGGGCGGGGCGCTTCGGCGGCGATGATCGCGCGGGCCTTTGCCACGCCTTCGGGGCCGGCAAGGTCGGGCTTGGTCAGCAGGATGATGTCGGCGCAGGAGATCTGGTCCTCGAACACCTCCGACAGGGGTGTCTCGTGGTCGATGCTCTCGTCGGCCAGCCGCTGCGCGTCGACGCGGGCCACGTCGGGCGCGAACCGGCCCGCCGCCACGGCCTCCGCATCCGCCAGCGCGATGACCCCGTCCACGGTGATCTTCGACCGGATATCGGGCCAGTCGAAGGCCTTCAGCAGCGGTTTCGGCAGCGCCAGCCCGGAGGTTTCGATCAGGATGTGATCGGGCCGCGGCTCCAGCGCCATCAGCGCCTCGATCGTCGGGATGAAATCGTCGGCCACCGTGCAGCAGATGCAGCCGTTCGACAGCTCCATGATGTTCTCCGCCGGGCAGTCCGGGATCGCGCAGCTTTTCAGGATCTCGCCATCGACGCCCACGTCGCCGAATTCGTTGACCACCACCGCCAGCCGCTTGCCGCCGGGGTTCTGGATCAGGTTGCGGATCAGCGTGGTCTTGCCGGACCCCAGGAACCCGGTGATCACGGTGACGGGCAGTTTCGCAAGATCGGTCATTCGTCGAACTCCATTGGCGGGATGCGGGCGATGCAGTTGCGCTTGAAATGCTCCGGGCGCTGCCGCCACGGAATCAGCCCGTCCGTTGTTGCGTGATAAAGGGCCGCACCTTCCAGCAGCATGCCCGGATGCGACACTTCGTCGAGATTTCCGTAGACATAGGACCAGCGGTTGCCCCCGCGCAGCGCGGCCGAGCAGCCGTGGTCGCAGTTCTGCAGGCATTCCACGGCGCGCACGCGGATACCGTGCGGGATCTCGCCCGCCGTCACCTCGTCATAGAGCCGCTGCCCGGGACGGCGTGCATCCTCGGGCATCTCGCGCCCGCGCCGGCACTTGACGCAGATCAGCAGCTCCGTAGCGGGAAGGTCGGGCGCGGAGAGGTCAGTCGCGCGCGCGTTGGTCATGTCGTCGTCCCAGTCTGTCGCGGGACGCGGGTCGGATGACGGGGCGTGCCCGGAAGGGCGTTGTCCCGACACCGGAACACCCCGTCCGGTTTCAATCGTCTCGCGCTGGCAGGTCTCCCGGCTTGCGGATTCGGGCCATCGGGCCCTCGGTTGTCCTGCCTTCCCGGCCCGTGCGGGGCCAGTGGCGTGTCGGACGACCTCTCCGGTCACGGTCGCGGGGGCGGCTGTGGCTCACCGGTTTCGGCCCGTTCGGACCACCCCGGCTGCACATTCCCTTTTCACCTGTTTACACAGGCACCAGCAAGATGCCAGATGCGCCGCATCGCCGAGCAATGTCAAGCACGAGGGGACCATCCATGACCGAGCCCAAGTCCGAGGACGTGAACGCCCGCCATGCCGAGAAGATGAAGAAGATCAAGGCGGCCCGCGACCGGATGATGGCGACCAAGACCGAGGAGAAGGGCCTGATCATCGTCCATACCGGCGCGGGCAAGGGCAAGTCCTCGGCCGGGTTCGGGATGATCATGCGCTGCATCGCGCACGGGATGCCCTGCGCCGTGGTGCAGTTCATCAAGGGAACGTGGAGCACCGGCGAGAAGGAGTTCCTGCGCGAGCGCTTCGCGGAGGAGTGCCGGTTCGTCGTCTCGGGCGAGGGCTTCACCTGGGAGGTGCAGGACCGCGAACGCGACATCGCCGCCGCCCGCGCGGGCTGGGAGAAGGCCAAGGAGCTGATCCGCGACGAATCCGTGCAGTTCGTGCTGCTGGACGAGATCAACATCGCGCTGCGCTACGACTACCTCGACATCGACGAGGTGGTGGACTTCCTGCTGCACGAAAAGCCCTTCATGACCCATGTCTGCCTCACGGGGCGCAACGCCAAGCCGGAGCTGATCGAGGCCGCGGATCTGGTGACCGAGATGACGCTGGTCAAACACCCGTTCCGCGATGGGGTGAAGGCGCAGAAGGGTGTGGAGTTTTGATGGCCGTCAAACGACTTCTGACCGAGTTCGGCATGGGTTCCTCGCTGCGCCGACAGGACTATACCGAGGCCGCGTCCCGCGCGATCCGCGATGCGCTCTGGCACAATTCGATCAACCTTGCGGAGCTCTTCGGCAAGGACAAGGCCGACATGCAGATCACCGTCGACGTCGGCGTCCAGCAGCCCGAGCAGGTCGATGCGGCGGCGCTTGCGGCGATTTTCCCTTACGGCCAGATCACCGTGCAGGTCACGAAGGGCGGGCTCGACGTGCCGCGCGCCGACGGGGCGCCCACGGTGATGGCCAATGTCGCGATCTCCGTCGCGCTCGACGTGGAGGCGGCGTGATGGATCAGCGCTTCATCATCGAAATGGGCATGGGCAACGACCTGCACGGACAGGATTACACCAAGGCCGCGGGCCGGGCGATCGAGGACGCGATGCGGCACAGCTCCATCCCGCTCTTCGGGGCGATCGGCCTTGGGCACGAGGCGATGCGGGTTCAGGTCACGGTGGGCGCGCAGGAGCCGGACCGGGTCGATTGCGACGCGCTGGCGCGCACC
>CBDUPF010000327.1:0-4268 GCA_965369035.1 uncultured Aliishimia sp. | reverse complement strand
CAGAACCGCTGGAGGTGCAAACCGAACTCGGCCTGACCGAGGTCGCGAAGCCCCCGGATCCTTCACCGGTTGCAAAACCCGCCGCATCCGACACCGGAGTGACGGCAAAGCCACCGCGAACGGCGCAGACGGGCAACATGACCGTCGCCGCAGCGGCAGCGGCCGGATCGCGCCGCGATGTGCTGCCGGATATCGAGGAGATCAATTCGACCTTGCGCTCCACCGGCGACCGGGATGGGGCGGAGGACAACCAGCAACCGGAGACGCAGGAAAATCCGCGCAAGCGGCGCGGGTTCCGCTGGGGCATGGTGTCGGCCATCCTGATCTTCATCGTCGGGCTGCTGGTCTACCAATTCAGTCCGGAGATCGCGGAGGCGCTGCCGCAGGCCAACCCGTGGCTCAATGCCTATGCCACGTGGGTGGACGACATGCGCACGATGGCGGATGCGCAACTGCGCGATATCCTGAGTTGGCTCGACGACATAGCAGGCGCGTCCGGGGACTAGCGGAGCACGGACCGAAGGGTCAGAACCGGTCCAGCAACCGCTTGAGATAGTCGAGTTCCTCTTCGGGTCGGTTCGCCTCGGCCGATCGTCTGCGGATTTCGTCCATGAGTTCCTGTGCCCGGCGGTAGACATCCTCGCCCTGCAGCATCTGCTGATCGGTGCCGACGCTGCCATCGCCTCCGGTTTCGCGCCCGAGCGGATCCCGGTTCTGTCCACGGCGGTCAGCCTCGCTCTGCCCCTGACCCGGCTGACCATCCTGCTGCTGCTGCGCCAGAGCCTCGCCCAGATTGCGCATCCCCTCGCGCAAGGCGTCCATCGCCTGCGACTGCCGGTCGATCGCCTCTGAATAGTCCCGGTTCCGCAGCGCCTCTTCGGCTCCGTCCATCGCGCGGCCGGCCCGGTCCAGCGCGTCGCGCGCAGCCTGGCCTTCGGGTGTGCCGCCTCCCGGCAGGTTGCCCTGCTGGCGCCGCAACTCGTCGCGCAACTCGCGCTGCCGGTCGGCCAATCCCTGCTCCAGGCTCTGTTGTCCGTCCTCACCGGGCTGTCCCTGCTGGCCCTGTCCCTGCGCCTGGCCTTGCCCCTGGCCCGGCTGTTGCCCGGGCTGGTGGCTTTGTCCCTGGCCCTGTGCGCCATCGCGGCCGCGGTTGCCCGGGTTCTCGCCCTGCTGGGCGTTCGGGTTGAACTGTTCCTGCAGGTCGCGGAATGCCTCGTCGCTCAGGCCCTGCTGCTGGCGCAAGGTCTCGGCCAGCCCCTCCATCGCTTGTTGTCCGGGGTTCTGGCCGCCGCCCTGCTGGGCCTGCTGGCTCATGCGCAGGTTTTCCAGCAGCTCCTGCAATTCGCGCAGGGCCTGTTCGGCCTCGGCCATCCGGCCCTGTTCCATCAGCTCCTGGATCCGGTCCATCATGCGCTGGATATCGTCCTGCGTCATCATCATGGTGTTCTCGTCCATGCCGGGCTGGGGCTGGTCGCCCTGCTCGGAATCGAGCTCGGCCTGGCGGCGCATCTGGTTCAGGTAATCCTCGGTGGCCTGGCGGAGTTCGCGCATCAGCTCCGCGATCTCCTCCTTGGAGGCGCCGTTTCGCATCGCCTCCTCAAGCCGTTCCCGCGCCCGTTCCATCCGCGCCAGCGCGTCGGCCAGATCGCCTTCCTCGATGGTCAGCGCCAGCCCCCAGAGGTCTTCGGCCAGATCGGACTGCGTCTCGTCCGACATGTCGTACGCCGCGAGGGTCTCCATCCGCTCGATCAGCTTGCGGGTGCGCAGCGCGGTGGTCTCCTTGCGGAAAATGTCGTCGGGGCGGTGCGCGGAGGTGCGCAGGATCTGGGCCGCCCGCCCGGTATTGTCGCGGTTCCACAGGATGTCGCGGCGCATCTCGATGATGGCGGCGGCCAGCGGATCAAAGAACCGGCGCCCCGGCAGGACCAGCTGCGACTGCTCCGACACACCCTGCTGCTCTGCCGCGTCCAATACGCTCAGCTCCAGCGTGACCGGCAGGTTCGCCCAGGGGTGCTTGGAGAAGTCTTCGACCAGCGCCTCCTCGAACTCCGACCGGTCGCCAGCGATCGGAATGGGCAACGGCACGACGAGATCGGGCCGGTCCTCCGGCGCGATGGCGAGACCGAAGCGGCGGTCGACCGAGGCAAGATCCAGGCGGAACCGCGCCTCGCCGGCCTCGACGCCGTAATCGTCCTTCGCGGTGTAAGGCAGGGTCGTCTCGCCCATCGCCGTCGTCTCCGGCGCGCCGTCGCGGGTCACGGACGGCGGCGCATCGGGCAGAACGGCGACCTCCCAGGCGCGACCGCCGGGGCCCACGATTTCCAGCGACCCGGACTGGCGGACGATGAAATCCTGTGCAGGAGCGGAGGCCGGCGGCACCTCGCCCGTCCGGGCGGAAACGGTTTCGGCCAGGGTCAGCGCGCCCACCTCACCGTAAAGCCGAACGGTGATCAGGCTGCCCAGCGGCACGTCGAGCGCCCCGGCAGCGAGATCGTTCAGATAGAGCGTCGGACGCCCGGTATAGCGGGGCGGTTCGATCCAGCCTTCCCAGACCGGGCCGGAAGCCAACGTCTCGCCGCCGCCCGGCGTCATCTCCGCCACGCTGCCCACCCGCCAGATCGACCCGAACAGCAGCGCCACGGCAAAGGCCACCATCGCCACGTAGCGCAATGCGTATGGGTCCCGCGGCGCGGTGTTGAGATCGGCGGGAACGGGTTTCGCCTGAGCGGCCTGCGCGGCCATGCGCGACTGGTGCGCACGCCACACGGCGGTGGAGGCTGCATCGCCCTGGCCAATCGCCTGATCGTCGAGCAACGCGCGGATCGGCCGCCCTTTCAGCGAGCTGTCGAGCCGGTCGAGCGCTTCGTCACGGCCCGGAATGCGGAACCGGCGCAGGGCGTGGACCAGTGCCGCAAGCGCGGCGACGACCGTCACGACGGCCCCGACCCAGACCACCTCGATCGGGACGAGGTCCTGCACCCCCAACATCAGCACGGCCAGAACCAGCAGGGCGATGGTGAACAGGGGCCAGAGCGTGCGCACCAGCCTTTCGGCCAGCATCCCCAGCCGGGTCAGCAGCAGCGGCCGCCTCAGCGCCTTCAGGCTGCGTCGCTGGTCGTGCCGGGAATATGTCGCCATGGGCCGCGCTCCTGTCTGGCAATGCGGATCATCGCATCACAGCCATGAAGGAATGGTATCTCGATTAATGATTTCGTCAAAGGACGGACGTGCGCGAATGACCGCGAATTGATCCCCATTCACCATCACCTCGGGGACGAGCGGGCGCGTGTTGTACTCAGACGACATTACTGCACCATACGCGCCCGCGGAGCGGAACGCCACCAGATCGCCGGAAGCAACGATCGGCAGCATGCGTCCGCGCGCGAAAGTGTCGCCGGATTCGCAGACCGGGCCGACCACGTCGTACTGCGCAAGCTCGCGACCCGGCTCGGGCTCGACCACCGGCACGATGTCGTGCCAGGCGTCATACATGGCGGGGCGGATCAGGTCGTTCATCGCGGCGTCCAGGATCAGGAAATTCCGCCCCTCGCCCGACTTGACGTAGATCACGGAACTGACCAGCAGGCCCGCATTGCCGACGATCAGACGCCCCGGCTCGATCTCGATCTCGCAGCCCAGGTCGCCCACGGTGCGCCGGATCAGGTCGCCGTAATCGGTGGGCAGCGGTGGCGCCTCGTTCGAGCGGGTATAGGGAATGCCCAGCCCGCCGCCGAGGTCGAGCCGGGAAATCTCGTGCCCGTCGGCGCGCAACTGCCCGGTCAGCTCGGCGACCTTGCGGTACGCGGTCTCGAACGGCTCAAGGTCGGTCAACTGAGAGCCGATGTGGACGTCGATCCCCACCACCCGCAGGCCCGGCAGGCTCGCCGCCAGCGCGTAGACCTCGCGCGCCCGGCTGATCGGAATGCCGAACTTGTTCTCGGACTTGCCGGTCGCGATCTTTGCGTGCGTCCGCGCGTCCACATCCGGATTGACGCGGATCGTGATCGGCGCCTCCGACCCCATTTCGGTGGCAATGGCGGACAGACGCTCCATCTCCGGTTCGGATTCCACGTTGAACTGGCGAATCCCGCCTTCCAGCGCGGTGCGGATTTCACGCGCCGTCTTGCCCACGCCGGAAAAGACGATGCGGTCGCCCGGCACGCCCGCGGCCCTTGCGCGCAGGTACTCGCCCTCGCTCACCACATCCATGCCCGCACCCGCCTGCGCCAGCGTGGTCAGGATCGCCTGATTCGACGCCGCCTTCATCG
>CBDUPF010000326.1:0-4302 GCA_965369035.1 uncultured Aliishimia sp. | reverse complement strand
GATCACCTCCGTTATGCCCTCCGTCCGGACCCGCTCCACCAGCCGCGGCAGGCGCAGGTCCTCCGGGCCAATGGCGTCCAGCGCGGACAGGGTGCCGCCCAGGACATGGTAACGCCCCTTGAACACGCCCGACCGCTCCATCGCCCACAGGTCGGCCACGTCCTCCACCACGCAGATTTCGCCATTCGCCCGCTTCTCCGACCGGCAGATGTCGCAGGTGTCCATGGTGCCGATATTGCCGCAGTTGACGCATTCGCGCGCGGTGGCGGCAACGACCTGCATCAGTTCGGCAAGCGGTTGCAGCAGCAAGGCGCGCTTGCGGATCAGGTGCAGCACGGCACGCCGGGCGGAACGCGGACCCAGGCCCGGCAGGCGGGCCATCATGTCGATCAGCGCGTCGATATCCTTGGTGCTGCTCATGTCGCGGCGCGGCCATGCGGGCCGGGGATCTCCGTCGAAAGACCGCCCGGCGGTGGGAAGCGGGGCCGTGTCAGAACGGCAGCTTCATGTCCTTGGGCAGCCCGAGGCTTTCGGTGAGCCGGCCCATTTCCTCCTGCGCCTTCTCCGTGGCCTTCGACTGAGCATCCTTGATCGCGGCGAGGATCAGGTCCTCGACCACCTCCTTGTCGTCGCCGTTGAAGATCGAGGGGTCGATGTCGAGCGACTTGAGCTCGCCCTTGGCGCTTGCGGTGGCTTTCACGAGGCCCGCGCCGGATTCGCCGATGACGAGGACATTGTTCAGCTCCTCCTGCATCTCGGCCATCCGCGTCTGCATCTCCTGCGCCTTCTTCATCATCCCGGCCATGTCGCCCAGGCCGCCGAGGTTCTTGAACATCTGTGGTCTCCGTCAGTTGCGCCCGTGTATCGCGGGGTGCGGTGGAAAGGATCCTTTGGCCACATATCGCAGCGACGGGCGGGATGGACAAGGCGGGAGCGGCGATTTGCGCAGGGATGCGGGGTGCGATGATCGAAGGTCGGGCGCTCAATCCTCTTCGAACGGGTCCCATTCTTCGTCCGCCTCGTCGAGCGCGTCGGAATCCGCCTGCGCCTCGATCGCCTCGCGGGACCGGATCGTGGTGATCTTTGCATTGGGAAAGCTTGTCAGCACCGCCTGAACGATGGGATTCTCCGCGGCCTGCGCACGGCGGGCCAGCTCCTCGGCGTCGCGGTCCTCGGCGATCGTGTTGGCCTTGCAGTCGCCCACGACAGTGACGACCCAGCGGTTGCCGGTCCAGTGCTGCAGCCGTGCACCGAGCCGTTGAGCGAGGTCGGCGGGCGCGCTGTCGCCAGGAGAGAACTCGATCCGGCCGGGCTGGTAGGCGGCGAGGCGCAGGCCTGTCTCGACTTCCACCAGTAGCTTCACGTCGCGGTTGGCGCGGATCAGTTCGACCACATGCCCGAAGGTCGGAAAGCGGCCGAGCGCTTCGGCCGGATCGGCCGCCAGGGCGGCGACCGGTCCGGATGCGGTGGGCTGGCTGGTCATCGACTGCGCGCGCGCCTCGACCGCGGCTGCGCCGGCGGAGCGATCCGGGCGGCCACCGGACGGCGGGGGCGGGGGCGGCGTCTGGCCCTGCAGCTTGCGTACCAGTTCCTCGGGCGAGGGGAGGTCGGCCACATGGGTCAGCCGGATGACGGCCATTTCCGCGGCCATCATCGAATTGGGCGCGGCCGCGACCTCCTCCAGCGCCTTCAGCAGCATCTGCCACATCCGCGTCAGCACGCGCATCGGCAGCGCGTCGGCCATCGTCCGGCCCCGATCGCGTTCTTCGGGGCTGACGGTCGGGTCGTCGGCGGCTTCGGGCGTGATCTTGACCACCGACACCCAATGCGTGATTTCGGCCAGGTCGCGCAGCACGGCCAGCGGATCGGCCCCGTCGGCATATTGCGCGGAAAGCTCGGTCAGCGCGCCTGCCGCGTCGCCCTTCAGGATCATGTCCATGAGGTCGAGCACGCGGCCCCGGTCCGCAAGCCCGAGCATCGCGCGGACCTGCTCCGCCGTCGTCTCTCCAGCGCCGTGCGAGATCGCCTGGTCCAGCAGCGAGGTCGCGTCGCGCGCAGACCCCTCCGCCGCGCGGGTGATCAGCGCCAGCGCGTCGTCCGCGATCTCCGCGCCCTCAGCGTTCGCGATCCGGCGCAGCATCCCGATCATCACCTCCGGCTCGATCCGGCGCAGGTCGAACCGCTGGCAGCGCGACAGCACGGTGACGGGAACCTTGCGGATTTCGGTCGTGGCAAAGATGAACTTCACATGCTCCGGCGGCTCCTCCAGCGTCTTCAGCAGCGCGTTGAAGGCCGAGGCGGACAGCATGTGCACCTCGTCGATGATGTAGATCTTGTAGCGGGCCGAGGCCGCCCGGTAATGCACGCTGTCGATGATTTCGCGGATGTCGTTGACGCCCGTGCGGGAAGCCGCGTCCATCTCCATCACGTCGACATGGCGGCCTTCCATGATCGCCACGCAATGCTCGCACTGCCCGCAAGGGTCCGTGGTCGGGCCGCCGGTGCCGTCCGGCCCGATACAGTTCATTCCCTTGGCGATGATCCGCGCGGTCGTGGTCTTTCCGGTTCCGCGGATGCCGGTCATGATGAAGGCCTGCGCGATCCGGTCGGCCTTGAACGCGTTCTTCAGCGTGCGGACCATGGCGTCCTGGCCCACGAGATCGGCAAAGGTCTCCGGCCGGTACTTGCGCGCCAGAACCTTGTATCCACCGCCTGTGTCGTCGCTCATCAAAATCCCCGGATTCGCGTGCGTGTCCGAGCCTAGAGGTCGGGGCCGGCAGGGTCCAGCGTCAGAGGCTCCACAAGATCCCCGCCACCGCGACAGTGGCCACGGTGAATACCACCGCAAGAGTGGTGTAGTTGCGCGTGGGCTGCATTTCGCAATCGTTCTGGGAGAGCCGGTCTTGCGTGCGGCATGCCTGCGTGCGGGCCGACCAGAAGATCAGGATGGCCGCGGCAAGGAAAATCGTGGCGACGGACTGCGCGATCCAGGTCGGCTCGGCGGCCTTGAACACGGCCTTGAGGCCGACTGCCAGTGCGATCGACGCCATCCCGGTGCGCATCCAGCCGGCGAATGTCCGTTCGTTTGCGAGGACGGTGCGATCCTCGGCCCAGTCGGTCCGGTCCTCGGCCCATTCCGTTCTTCTGTCATCCGAGTTGTCTGCTTCTGACATGGCGCTAATCTGGTTCATTGGAACGCGCTGTCAAAGCGTAATGTTCAATGGACGGTCAGCGAGGGCGATCAGATGCGGTTGCGGGGAACCCGGTCAAGCCGGAATGTCGAGGACAGGCGCGGTCAGCGGATCCGTCGCGGCGGTGGTCGCGTTGGCGGGCTCGGCCTTGTCGGAGTGGTGGCAGTTCTGGCCATCGGATACTTTACCGGGATCGACGTGACACCTCTGCTGACCGGTCAGGGCGGCGGGCAGGTGAGCGAAACCCGACCCCTGACCGAGGCCGATGAACGCGCAGCGGTCTTTACCTCGCAGGTGCTGGCAACCACCGAGGATGTCTGGGGCCGGGTGTTCGCGGATCAACTCGGGCGGGACTATGCCCCGCCCACGCTCGTGCTGTTCTCCGGCGTCACGCGCAGTCCCTGCGGCGGGGCGTCCGGCGCAACCGGACCATTCTACTGTCCGGCGGATGCAAAGGCCTATCTGGACACCGCGTTTTTCGTCACGCTCCGCCAGCGCATGGGGGCCGAAGGCGATTTCGCAGCCGCCTACGTGGTTGCACACGAGGTGGCCCATCACGTCCAGAATCAGCTCGGCATCCTGGGAGAGGTGAACCAGATCCGCCGCCAATCGTCCGAAGTCGAATCGAACGCGCTGACCGTGCGGCTGGAATTGCAGGCCGATTGCCTGAGCGGTGTCTGGGCGCGCGCGGTCGAGGGGCTGCTCGAACCCGGCGATCTGGAAGAGGCACTGAACGCAGCCCGCATGATCGGGGATGACCACCTTCAGAGGCAGGCGGGCCGCGTCCCGCAACCGCACACGTTCACCCACGGCACCTCGGAACAGCGCCAGCGCTGGTTCGCGCGCGGCTATGACACCGGCGATCTGCGGGATTGCGACACCTTCGGGGCGTCTCGGCTCTGATTGCGCAGCGCGAAGGTGCTACGGACGCGAGAAGCCGGGACATTTGCGAGCCTTCACGCCCGAAGCCGTCTGGCCAGACCTCATCGCGGGGCGGACATCGGAAGTGCGGGCAGGGGGGTTAGGGTGAGAGGCTGGATAACGACCCAAGCGGGACTCGTTACGGCTGCTTCCTTCCGGATCTGACCGGGTTGGCGAGGCGCTCGCCCGC
>CBDUPF010000325.1:0-4309 GCA_965369035.1 uncultured Aliishimia sp. | reverse complement strand
GCGCGGTCGCCCCGGCGGCAACGGCATCGGCCACCTGCCGGCGCACGGTGTCGGCGAACCGGACATGCGCCATCGGCCCCAGCGTCGTCTCCGGATCCAGCGGGTTGCCCAGCCGGTAGCCGCGCACGATCTCCACCGCGCGGGCCAGGAACCGCTCGAACAGGCTTTCGTGCACATAGATCCGCTCGATCCCGCAGCAGCACTGGCCCGAATTGAACATCGCCCCGTCGATGAGTCCGTCCACCGCCGCGTCCAGATCGGCATCCTCCATCACGTAGCCGGGATCCTTGCCGCCAAGCTCCAGCCCCAGCCCGGTGAAGGTACCCGCCGCGGCGCGTTCCATCGCCTGTCCGCCGCCGACGGACCCGGTGAAATTGACGAAATCGAAGGCGCGCCCGGCTATCAATTCCGCCGTCGTGTCGTGGTCGAGGAAGACGTTCTGGAACACGTCCTCCGGCACCCCGGCAGCGTGGAAGGCCCGCGCCATCCGTTCCCCGACCAGCAGGGTCTGTGTCGCGTGTTTCAGCAGCACGGTGTTGCCCGCGATCAGCGCGGGCGCCACGGTGTTGATCGCGGTCATGTAGGGATAGTTCCAGGGCGCCACGACCAAGACGACGCCATGCGGCACGCGGCGGATGTAGCGGCGGAAGCGCGCGTCGTCGCCCACCTGCACGTCAGCCAGCGCGTCTTGGGCGATCGACGCCATGTGCAGTGCGCGCTCCTCGAACCCGCCGAATTCGCCGCCATAGCGGATGGGGCGGCCCATCATGTGGGCAAGCTCCGGCACGATCTCGTCGTTCATCGCCCCCACGGCAGCGACACCCGCGCGCACCAGGTCGACCCGTTCCGCCAGCGGCCGGGCGGCCCAGTCGGCCTGCGCTGTGCGGGCGCGCGTCGCGGCCTCGCGCGCGGCGTCCAGATCGAGCGTGCGCCGTTCGGCAAAGACCGACCCGTCGATGGGTGAAATGCATCTGAGCGTTGTCATGCGCGATCTCTCCTTTGCGCCGCATGCGGATCGACTGTGAGCGTCGGTGTCAGGCCTTCTCGAAGCCCCGCGCGATCTCGTAGTCGGTGACCACGCGGTTGAAGTCATCAAGCTCCACCTCCGCGGCGCGCGCGTAATGGGCGATTACCGCGTCGCCAATGGCCGCGCGCAGCATGTCCGAGCCCAGCAGCGCCTCGCGCGCGTCGCGCAGGGTGCGCGGGATGTGGGGGGTGCGGTCGTCCTCGTAGGCGTCGCCGCTGAATGGATCGGGCAGGGGCAGCTTCTCCTCGATCCCCTTCAGGCCAGCGGCCAGCATCGCCGCCAGCGCGAGGTAGGGGTTCATGTCCGAGCCCGGCGTGCGGCATTCGATGCGCACGGCCTTTGTCCCCTCGCCGCAAAGCCGAAAGGCCGCGGTGCGGTTGTCGACGGACCAGACGGCTTGGGTCGGGGCAAAGGTCCCTTTGGCGAACCGCTTGTAGCTGTTGATATAGGGCGCAAAGAAATAGGTGCATTCGCCGGCATATTTCAGCAGGCCCGCCATGTAGTGATCCATCATCTCCGACTTGCCCATTGGCCGTGCAGGGTCGTGAAACGCGTTCGCGCCATCGCGCCAGAGCGACTGGTGCACATGGGAGGAACTGCCGACGCGGTCGGCGTGCCACTTCGGCAGAAAGCTCGCCGCGGCGCCGTTCTGATGCGCGATCTCCTTGACCGCGTGCTTGGCAATCGTGTGGTGGTCGGCGGTGGCCAGTGCCTCGGCATAGCGGATGTTGAGCTCTTCCTGACCGGCCTCGGCCTCGCCCTTGCTGCCTTCGACCGGCACGCCCATTGCCCGCAGATGGTTGCGGATGGGCTGCATCACCGGCTCCTCCTTGGAGGTCTGGAAGATGTTGTAATCCTCGTTGTAGGTCGAGATCGTCTCCAGCCTGAACCCGTTGCGCGCGATCTCGTCATGGGTGCCACGGAACAGGAAGAATTCGAGTTCCGTCGCCATGACCGGCGTCAGCCCCATCGCTTCGGCCCGCGCGATCTGGCGCTTGAGCATTTCGCGGGGGGAATGCGCCACCGGTTCGTGATGATGGTCGAGCACGTCGCAAAGCACCATCGCCGTGCTGTCGAGCCAGGGCATCGGGCGGAGCGTGCTGAGGTCCGGCTTCAAGATGTAATCGCCGTAACCCTTGTCCCAGCTGGTCGAGGCATAGCCGTCGGGCGTCGCCATGGCGAGGTCGGTGGCCAGCAGGTAGTTGCAGCAATGGGTCTCGCCCTCGGCGATGTCGAGGAAGGCCTCGGCGTGGAAGCGTTTGCCCATCAGCCGGCCCTGCATGTCGACCATGCAGGTCAGCACCGTGTCGATCCGGCCCGATGCGATGGCCTCTTTCAGCTCTTCGAATGTCATGGCAATCCGATGTCCGTGCTCTGTTGTGGCGTGCCCCGGGCCTGAACCCGGGGCCGCACCGTTCATTGCTGGCCCGGCGCACCCCGATCAGATCCGGGGGCGCGGGGCGGGCGGTATCAGGTGTAGCGGTAGGGCCGGCCGGCCTTGGCCATGTCGGCGTTGTACTTGCGGAAGATCTCCACCACCTTGGCCTTGGTTTCCGATTCCGCCGCGATCTCGTCCCAGAACTTGATCGCCGCGTCCTCGACCTGCTGCCATTCGGCGTCCGGGATCGTTGTCAGCTGCATCTTGGTGCCGTTCACGCGCAGGTCCGCCTCGCCGCCCCAGTACCAGTGCTGGCGGTAGTAGTGCGACTGCTCGCAGCAGACCATGAACAGCGTCTGGAGGTCTTCGGGCAGTTCGTTCCAGCGGTCCATGTTGGCGAAGAAATGCCCGATCCACGCGCCCGAGATGTTGTTGGTCAGGAAGTAGTTGGTCACGTCCGCCCAGCCGACCGTGTAATCCTCGGTGATGCCCGACCAGGCGATGCCGTCGAGCTCGCCGGTCTGCACCGCGACCTCGATATCCTCCCACGGCAGGGTGACCGGCACCACGCCGAACTGGCTGAGGAACCGCCCGGCGGTCGGGAAGGTGAAGACGCGCTTGCCATTGAGGTCGGCCAGCGAGTTGATCGGATCCTTGGTCGCGAAATGGCAGGGGTCCCAGGCACCCGCTGACACGTGCTTGACGCCGACCTTCTCATACTCCTCCGCCCAGATCTCGTTGAGACCGTATCTGTTGAACAGCACCGGCACGTCGAGCGAATAGCGCGAGCCGAAGGGGAAGTAGCCGCCGAACACGGTCACCTCGGTGGGCGAGGCCATCGAATCGTCGTCCGACTGCACCGCGTCGATCGTGCCCTGCTGCAGCGCGCGAAAGAGCTCGCCCGTGGGCACGAGCTGGTCGGCATAAAAGAGCTCGATCTGCATCCGGTCGCCGGCGATCTTGTTGAACATCTCGATGGCCGGGTCGAGCACGTGTTCGGCGAGCGCGGGCCCGGCATAGGTCTGCATCCGCCAGGTGATCGTCGATTGCGCGAGGGCCGGTGCCGCGAGCGGGGCCGCTGCGGCGCCAATTGCGGTGGTCTTCAGGAAATTGCGTCTTGTGGTCATCACGTTCTCCTCTGTTGTCTGCTTCTACTCAATGTCCCGGCCTCTCGGGGGCCAGGTTCCGAAAGCCTTCGCGCAGTCTTTGCGCTGCATTGTGGCGAAGAATGTCGCCATGCGCGAGCACGACGGTGTCGGGTCCCCAGTCGAGCATCCGCCCCAGCGCCGCGGCGAGCTGCCCCCGGTTGCGCGAAAAGGACAACCAGATATCGAGCGGCATCCGGCCGTTGGGTGCCAGTATGCCGCCGAGCCAGGCCAGCGGGCGGACCCACAGCGGCAGGTCGCGGCCGTGCATGTTCTCGATCAGGTCGGTCAGGATCAGAACGCGCGAGGCGGGATGGAAGAACACGACCTCCGAATGCGCGCGGCTGCCGGTCACGATGATCTGGTCGATCTGCCCGGCCCAGTCGGGCGGGGCCGTATCGCCCAGGTCGCGGTCGAAACGGATGTCCACGCCGCGGCTCTGCGCCCGCTCGCGAACGCCGGGGGAGGCCCAGGCGATCGTGTCCGGTACCGCGCGGGCCCAGTCGCCGATATGGGCGTAGTGGATCCAGTTGGGCGACACGAGGTGCCGGATGCGCCCCAGGACCGACAAGCGGTTGGCCAGCGCCTTCGAGTACCGGATGGGGGAGTGAAGGAACAGATCGCCGTTTGCCAGCCGGATCACCGTCATCCGTGTCGGAAACGGGATGCCGTAGAAGGGGATGGTCGGGCCGTCGACCATCCAGATATCCGGTCCCAGCGGTTGCAGGGTATCACTTTCCATAGACATACTCCGGCAGC
>CBDUPF010000324.1:0-4311 GCA_965369035.1 uncultured Aliishimia sp. | reverse complement strand
CCCGCGTGGCCTCCGCCCGGCGGGATGGCGAGCTCTGGCTCGCCACGCTCGAGGGACCCGACGGCGAGGCGCGCGAGATCCGCGCCCGGGCCATCGTCAACACCGGCGGCCCTTGGGTGGAGGAGGTTCTGGGCAATGTCGCCGGGGTCAACTCCTCCAAGCGGATCCGGCTGGTCAAGGGCAGCCATATCGTCACCCGGCGCTGGTGGACGGGCGATCACGGCTACGTGCTGCAGGCCCCGGACCGGCGGCTGATCTTCGTGAACCCCTATTTCGACGATCTCGCCCTGATCGGAACGACCGACATTCCGTTCACGGGCCGGCCGGAGGATGTGGAGATCGGCGGCGAGGAGATCGACTACCTGCTGGGCATCCTCAACACCTACTTCCGGACGGAGCTGACACCCGGCGACCTCGTCTGGTCCTATTCCGGGGTTCGGCCGCTCTTCGATGACGACGATGCCAAGGGCGCGTCGGCCGTCACGCGCGACTACACGTTCGAGCTGGACGGCGGCGCGGGGCGGGCGCCGATCCTGTCGGCCTTCGGCGGCAAGCTGACGACCTACCGCAAGCTGTCGGAGGCGGCGCTCAAACATCTCGCGCCCACGTTTCCCGAAATGGGCCGGCCCTGGACCGCGACCGCGCCGCTGCCGGGCGGGGACATGGCCGATGCCGATTTCGCATCCTGGTACGCAGGCTACCGCGCCCGCTGGCCCTGGCTGCCGGAGCCGCTCGCCCGTCACTACGCGCGCTGCTACGGCACCGAGGCCGACGCGATGCTTGGCTCCGCCGAGGGGCTCGACGACCTGGGAGAGCACTTCGGCGGCAACTTCCATGCCCGCGAGGCGCGCTGGCTCATGGCGGAAGAATGGGCCGAAACCGCAGAGGACCTTCTCTTCCGCCGCACCAAGCACGGAGTCTTCCTGACCGAAGCGGAGCGCGCGCGGGTGGCGGAGTGGGTGGCGACGGAAGGGGGGCGGATGACCCGCACAATGGGCCGCCCGACCCCGTGATCCCCGGCCAGAGAAAGAGACACTGAGGCATGCAGACACCGGACAACCGCGCCTGGCTTCTCGCCGCGCCCGCCTTCCTCGTGCTGGCGTTCGTGGGGGCGATACCGCTGGCAATCAACACCTGGCATTCGTTCTTCGACATCTTCACGCTGGAAAACAAGTTCTGGGTCGGCGGCGAATGGTACAGGGAGATCCTGACCTCCCCGCGCTTCTACCAGAGCTTGGGCCGCAGCCTTGCCTTTTCCGCCGTGGTGCTCTGCGTGCAGTTCCCGCTGGGCATCTTCATCGCGCTCTGCCTGCCCAGATCAGGGTGGGTCCGGTCGCTCGGCCTGACGCTGCTGGCGATACCGCTGCTCGTGCCGTGGAACATGATCCCGTCGATCTGGCTGAGCCTCGTCAATGCGGAGACCGGGTTTCTCGGGCGGCTGCTGGTTTGGGCGGCGGTCGATTTCGACTACAAGTTCACCGCAGTGCACACATGGCTCCTGCTCGTGGTCATGGACACCTGGCATTGGGTAGGCCTTGTCGCCATCCTCGCCTGTTCGGGGCTGTCGTCCATCGCGCCCAGCTACTACCAGGCGGCGGCCATCGACCAGGCCACGCGCTGGCAGGTGTTTCGCCACATCGAACTGCCCAAGCTGGGCGGCGTGCTGATGATGGCGCTGCTGCTGCGGTTCATGGACAGTTTCATGATCTACGTGGAGGCGTTCGGCATCAATTCCGGCGGGCCCGGTGCGGCCACGACCTTCCTCTCGCTGGATCTGGGCGAGGAGATCAAGGCGTTCAACTACGGACCGGCCGCCGCGCGCTCGGTCGTCCATTTCGCGTTGACGCTGGTCATCGCCTTTGCCTTCTGGCGCGCCATTGCCGCACAACGCGCCAGTACGGAGGAGGCGTCATGATCCGCCGGCTGTCCCTGTTCGTGGGTTTCCTGCTGCTCGCCGGCTTCATCCTCGTGCCGCTGGTGCAGATGGTCCGGCTCAGCTTCATGTCGACCATGGCGCGGGACGACATCGCACGGGGCAGCCTGACCCTGATCAACTATGCCAATGTCTTCCGGACCGAGCGGCTGGCGGCCTCGCTGGTGAACTCCACCATCTACGTGACACTGAATGTCGCGCTCTGCATCGCCGTGGCCCTGCCCGCGGCCTATGCCTTCTCGCGGTTCCGCTTCGCCGGCGACCGGGCGGCCTTCTTCGCGCTGCTGGCCTTTCGGGTGACGCCGCCCATCGTTCTGTCGCTGCCGGTTTTCCTGCTCTTCTCCAATGTCGGGCTGCTCAACACGCCGGTGGGCGTCGCGCTGGTGCATTGCGTGTTCAACGTGCCGATAGCGATCTGGATACTGGAGAGCTTCATCTCCGCCGTACCTCGCGAGTTCGACGAGACCGCCTTCATCGACGGGCATTCCACGGGCGGGTTCATCCTGCGCCGGCTCGTTCCGGTCATCGCGCCGGGGATCGGGGCCACGGCCTTCTTCTGCTTCATGTTCTCGTGGGTGGAGGTGGTGTTCGCGCGCACGCTGACGATCACGGACGGCAAACCGATCACCACTGCGATTTCGAGCCTGTTCGGATTCCGGACCGATATCGGGCTGGTGATGGCCATGACCACGCTGTCGCTGGTGCCGGGCCTCGTGATGATCTGGTTCGTGCGCAACCACATCTCGCGCGGGTTCACGATCCGCGTGTGATGGAACACGCCTGGATCGCGGCTGCAGGATTCGCCGGGCGCCGTGCGAAACTCGCCGGCCAGCGAATAGACATGGCACGCTGACCCGGTCTTCTGGCTGATTTCCCTGACGGCCAATGGGCTCTCCGGCAAGGCGCGGATCGTGCTCGGCCGGGTCGGGCGACCGTCCCACCGCGGCAGGCTCCGGAGGTCCCGGCCACACCGACGTTAACCAGGCGGCGGGTTGACAACTCCCGGTCAAGCGCAGAGGCTGGTATCGCATTTTTTTGTAGAGTGTTTTGCGTCACGAGGGTTCCGGAAGGATTCGTGTTATGTGTTACAAGGGCGTGGGTGCGGTCCGAGCGGTCCTGAATTATCGGGGTCCGTTGTCAAGCTTCCGATCCGCGGTGTATGTCTCTCGAGGACAGCACCGGGCACACGAACAGCCAGATCCGCGTTTCCTGCCCGCGACACTTTGCAACGGGCCGAACGGGGCGCATCGGCCAGTTCGGGCTTTTTTCCATATGCGCGACGCAGTAACGACAACCGTTGTGAATCTGGCAGTGTGATCGAATGTACCGTGAGCATTTCGGGCTGGAAATATTACCATTCAAGGTAACGCCGGATCCGGCGTTCCTGTGTCAGACCAGCCAGAACCGCGTCGCGTTGAGCATGCTGCGATCCGAAATGGCGCAGCTTTATCCGATCAATGTCGTCACCGGGGATGTCGGAACCGGCAAGACCACCATGATCCTGCACTTTCTCCGGGATGTGCCGGAGACGGTCAGGGTCGGGCTGATGTCCAATGTACCGAGCTGGACGGACGACATCCTGCGCTGGGTCCTCAATACGTTCGAGATCCCCGATGCGTCCGACGACATGGCGCGGCTGGCGGCGTTCGAGGCCTTCGTGCAAGCGGAGAATGCCGCCGGGCGCAAGTGCATCTTGATCGTCGACGAGGCCCAGAACGTGTCGGAAGGCGGGTTGGAGCAGCTTCGGCGGCTGGTCAACGTCAATACCGGCAAGGACATACAGTTCACGCTGGTCCTTGTTGGCCAGAACGAGCTGCGCGACAAACTCAAGAGTTCCGGCTTGGCCGCGCTGGCGCAGCGGGTCGGGGTATCCGTCACACTGGGGCCGATGAACGCAGAGGAGACGGAGGCCTACATTCGGCATCGGCTGACGGTCGCGGGTGGAAGCCCGGACATCTTCGACCGGGAGGCGATCGCAGCGATACACGAGATCAGTGGCGGATATCCGCGTGTCGTCAATGTCGTTTGTGACACCGCCATGGTGATGGCCTACGGTGCCGGGGACTCTCGCATCGGCAAGGACACCATCGAGATGCTGGGCGATAAGGATAGCGTCCTGTCGCACCTGCCGAATATCGCGAACATGTCCCGCAGTCCTGAAAAGGTGAAATCGCCGCTGGCAACCGCGGCCCGCAATGCCTCCGGCTTCGTGAAGGTCGAGGAAGATCACCTCCGCCGCGACGTGTTCAAATTTGTCCCGGAGAAGCCGCGCGAAGCCAAACCGGGACCTGTTGCCGAACCGGCACCCGAGCCGGTCGTCACGGCCCAAGAGCCGCAGCAGGAGGCCAAAGCGGAAAAGCCGACGGTTATCCCGCCAG
>CBDUPF010000323.1:0-4320 GCA_965369035.1 uncultured Aliishimia sp. | reverse complement strand
GGGCGATCTCGCGTTTGGCGTACGGCCGGAGAACATCCGCTTTGCCGACGACAGCCCGTTCCGCGCCCGCGTGATCGCGACGGAGTACCTCGGCACGACCCAGATCGTGACGCTCGACAGCCCCAGCGGCGAACTCAAGGCCCGTGTCGATGCCACGCACAAGATCGCGGCGGAGGAGGTCGTGGGGCTGACGTTCAAGTCCGACACCGTCACCCTGTTCGACCGGGCAACCGGTCGTGCCCTGCGGTCCGCGCTCAACGAGGAGGTCCTGGCCCATGGCTGAAGTCGTTCTGGACCGCGTGAGCAAGGCCTTCGGCAAGACGCAGGCTGTCGCCGACATCACGATGACCATTCCCGATGGCGCCTTCGTCGTGTTGCTGGGACCAACCGGCGCGGGCAAGACCACCACGCTGCGCCTCGTGTCCGGGCTGGAAACCCTCGATGCGGGAACGATCCGCATTGGCGGACGGGATGTCGGCCAGGAAATGCCGGCGCAGCGCGATGTCGCCATGGTGTTCCAGCAGTACTCGCTCTACCCGCACATGACGGTGCGCAACAACCTCGCCTTCCCCTTGCGCTCCCCGATCCTGAAAACGCCGGAGGAGGAGATCGCCCGCAAGGTGCGCGAGATCGCAGAGATCCTGCAGATCCCGCACAAGCTCGACAACAAGGCCACGGAACTGTCCGGCGGCGAAATGCAGCGCGTGTCGATCGGCCGGGCGCTGGTGCGCAACCCCGCGATCTACCTGATGGACGAACCGCTTTCCTCGCTGGATGCCAAGCTTCGCGCGGACATGCGGGTGGAGCTGAAACGGATCCACGCCGAACTGGGCTCCACATTGCTCTATGTCACCCATGACCAGATCGAGGCGATGACGATGGCCACCCATGTCGGCGTGCTGGAAAACGGCCGGCTGGTACAATACGGCACCCCGCGCGAGATCTACGAGAACCCCGGCAGCGTCTACGTTGCAAGCCGCCTTGGCCTGCCGCGGATCAACATTTTGCCTTCGGCGCTGTTTGGCGGCGATCACAAGGGTCCGCAGATCGGGCTGAGGCCCGAGAATATTCGCCAGGGCGATGGCGTGGACGCGCGCGTGGTCCGGGCCGAACATCTGGGCGATCAGACACGTCTGCATCTTGACCTGCAGGGGCATGCGGTGGTCACGCTGACCGACCCGCACCGCGATTACGAACCGGATGAGATGATCCAGATAAGTCCCCACAATCCATTGTATTTCGACGGATCCGGGATGCGCGTCGCATAAGGGAGGCCTGGAATGGCACAGTTTCTCAACGCCAAGGAAAACCTCGTGACCGAGGCCATCGACGGCCTGCTGGCGACCTCCGGCGGCGCGCTGTCGCGCCTCGACGGATTCCCGCATATCAAGGTCGTCCACCGCAGCGACTGGGACAAGTCGAAGGTCGCGCTGATCTCCGGCGGCGGCTCGGGCCACGAACCGGCGCATGCGGGCTTCGTGGGGACTGGCATGCTCACGGCAGCGGTCTGCGGCGAAGTCTTCGCTTCGCCCTCGGTGGAAGCGGTTCTGGCCGGAATCCTCGCGGTCACGGGCGAGGCCGGCTGCCTGCTGATCGTGAAGAACTACACCGGCGACCGGCTGAACTTCGGGCTGGCCGCCGAACGGGCGCGCGCGCTTGGTCGCAAGGTCGAGATGGTCGTGGTCGACGACGACATCGCCCTGCCCGACCTGCCGCAACCGCGCGGCGTGGCAGGTACGCTTTTCGTGCACAAGATCGCGGGCGCGCTGGCGGAACAGGGGGAAGACCTGGCCACCGTGGCGGAGGCCGCGCGCCGTGTGATCGGCAAGGTCGCCAGCATCGGCATGAGCCTCGACACCTGCACCGTGCCCGGTTCGCCCAAGGAAGAGAGGATCGCGCGGGGCAAGGCGGAACTGGGGCTGGGCATCCACGGCGAGCCGGGCGCGGAACAGGTCGATTTCGCCAGCGCCATGCACGCGATGGACATGGTCGTGGACCGGCTCCGCCCGCATCTGGGGTCCGGCGAGCTTGTCGCGCTGGTCAACAACCTCGGCTCGACCACCCCGCTCGAGATGTCGGTTCTGACCCATGCGCTGGCCGAAGCCGGGATCGCCAGCCATGTCATCGGCCCCGCGCCGATGATGACATCGCTCGACATGCACGGGTTTTCCGTCTCCGTCATGGAGGCCACCGGCGACGAGCTGGCCGCGCTGAAAGCGCCGGTGTCGCTGGCGGCCTGGCCGGGCCTCAAGGCGATCGAACCGGTGAAGGTCACCGCCCTGCCCGACGGCCTGACGCCGATCCAGCCGATCCCGTCGCGCAATGACCGCACGCGGGTCACGATCGAACGGGTGGCCGACCTGCTGATCGCGGCCGAGGGCAAGCTCAACGAGCTCGACGCGAAAGCCGGGGACGGCGATACCGGCAGCACTCTCAGCACGGCGGCACGGGCGCTGAAGGGCGCGCTCGACCGGATGCCGCTGGCCGATCTCACCCAGCTGTTCCCCGCGCTTGGCAACGAGTTGAGCCAGACCATGGGCGGGTCGTCCGGCGTGATCCTGGCGATCTACTTCAACGCCGCCGGCGACGCCTGCGCCAACGGAAAACCGGTGCACAAGGCGCTGGTCGAGGGGTTGGAACGTGTGAGCCAGGTGGGCGGTGCCACGGTGGGCGACCGCACGATGATCGACGCGCTTGCCCCCGCGCTCCACGCGCTGCCGCAGGGCATCGCCGCCGCCGCCGCCGCCGCGCGCAAGGGGGCGGATTCCACCGCGGCGATCCACCGGGCCAAGGCCGGACGCGCGGCCTATGTTCCGGAGGAAAACCTTCGCGGCCACAATGATCCCGGAGCCGAGGCGGTGGCGATCCTCTTCGAAGGGCTCGCGCGCGAGATGGAGGTCGAAAGCTGACCAAGCCGCGTTCGCAAGCCGCCCAGAAACCGACGGTCAACGATATCGCGCGGGTCGCCGGGGTCAGTCTCGCGACCGTGGACCGGGTGTTGAACGACCGTCCCGGCGTGCGCACGGATACCATCCGGAAAGTCCAGCAGGCCATTGAAGATATTGGATATGTTCGCGACACCGCCGCGGCGAACCTGGCGCGCAAGCGGGTCTATGACCTGGTCTTTGTCCTTCCGGACACGCAGAACGAATTCGTGCAGGCCCTGCAGCAGCAGATCGCCGAGCAGGGGCGGAAGCTGATCAACGAGCGCACGCGGCTTTCCACACGCACCGCCGCCCCTTTCGATCCGCTGGAGATCGTGGCGGTCCTCGACGGGCTCGATCCGGGCCAGACGGACGGGGTCGCGGTGTTCGGGCCGGAAACACCGTCCGTGCGGGATGCGGTCAAGCGCGCCCGCGACAAGGGCATCGCCGTCGTCGCGCTGGTGTCGGATCTGCCGTCTTCGGTGCGGGATCATTTCGTCGGGATCGACAACATTTCCGCCGGCCGCACGGCGGCGCAACTCATGGGCCGGTTCCTGCGCGAGACGGGCAAGATCCTCGTCATCACCGGCTCGCGCCTTGCCCGCGACCACCTGGAACGCCGCCAGGGCTTCGACATGGTGATGAGCGAGGATTTTCCCGCACAGGAGGTCGTCGCCTCGGTGGAGGGGCGCGACGACCCCGAGCTGATCTACAGGTTGCTGCCCGAGGTCTTTGCCAGCTACCCCGATCTCTGCGGCATCTATTCCTCGGCCGCCGGCAACGCCGGGCTGATCCGCTTCCTGTCAGAGCACAAGCAGGAAAACCAGCTGGTGGTCATCGCGCACGAGCTGACACCCATGTCCCGGCGGGCGTTGATCGATGGCACCTTCGACGCGCTCATCAGCCAGGATTGTGGGCACCTCGTTCGCTCCGCCGTCCGGTTGTTGCGGGCCACCGCGGACAATGTTCCTTTCAACGAGACACAGGAACGCATCCGCATCGACATCTATCTGAAGGAGAACATTCCACCCGAAGTGGTGGTCTGAAAGGGAGGACATACGATGAAGACGATCAAGGGCCCGGCGTTGTTCCTGGCGCAATTTGCCGGCGACGAGGCACCGTTCAACTCGTGGGACGCCATCACGAAATGGGCGGCGGACTGCGGCTACAAGGGCGTCCAGGTGCCCAGTTGGGACGGGCGGTTGATCGACCTCGACAAGGCGGCGCAGAGCAAGGACTACTGTGACGAATTCAAGGGCAAGGCCGCCGAGAATGGCGTCGAGGTGACGGAGCTCTCGACCCATCTGCAGGGCCAGCTCGTCGCCGTGCACCCGGCCTATGACACGGCGTTCGACGGGTTCGCCGCGGACTCCGTGCGGGGCAATCCGAAAGCCCG
>CBDUPF010000322.1:0-4325 GCA_965369035.1 uncultured Aliishimia sp. | reverse complement strand
GGGTAGTAGCCAATCGCAGGACAGCAATTGGAGGCGAGTACCGGAATGTGCGCACGGATTTTCAATCCTTATGAATCCACTGATTTAATTGAGTTTTACTGCAAGATAAGCGGCAAGATGCCTGTGGAAATTCAGTGGGTTGCACATTGTAAGCAAAACGCCAGGATCTCTTGATCCTTGCCTCTTTGAACGCCCTCATGTCTTGTGATCCCATGATTGCAAGCGTTTGGGTGGGGATTGATTTCGATGGGCGATGGTATCGAAGCGACCGTAACTTACGATGTGGCAATGTCGAACGACGTTGATGATATGGCCAGTTTTCTTGGAGATTGCTTCAGTAGAAGGGAACCTCCTGCCGTTGCCGCTGGGTTCCGCGCCAACAAGATCGCGGAGTTGGTTAAAGCCCTGTGTTCGAACCCGGCAACCGTTGGGCTGAGTGTTGTAGCTCGTGACAGGAGATCTGGTGAATTGGTCGGTGCGGCATTGGCCAGCGATTTTGCTGTGCCACCTCCGGACTCAGTCGAGCCGCTTGTCCCAATATTCGTTCCTCTACTCGCATTCCTCGAACAACTTGACGACCAGTACAGCGCGATCCGGAAAATCGAGGAGGGGCGTTTCCTCCATCTGTTCATGATTGGAACGACGGATACCCGGTTGGGACAAGGCATCGCCGGGAACCTTTTGCGTACTTGCCTCAGGAATGGACAGGCACTCGGTTTCCATTCAGCGGTAGCGGAAGCGACCAGCGGCGCATCAAGGGCGCTGTTCGGAAAGCACGGATTCGAAGAACTGTTTTTTGCTGGCTATGAAGAGTTCGAGTTCGACGGAGAAAGGCCGTTTGAGTCAATCAAGGAACACCAAGGGTGCGCACTAATGGAGGCACGCATAGAGATTTGAATGCCAAATCCCACCGCCATTTTATAATCCAACAGCACCCGAAACTCGCTTAAGTCATTGATTTTATTGGAGGCGAGTACCGGAATCGAACCGGTGTACACGGATTTGCAATCCGCTGCGTAACCACTCCGCCAACTCGCCCCAAGTGGTGAAGGTTCGCATATCCCATGCGCCGCAACGCTGCAAGTCCCGGGATGCGGCAAAAGGCGTCATGCGGGTGATTGCCGGCGCGGCGCGGATGTGGCAAGTCTGTCCTCGTCTCAGCCTGCAGGAGTTCCAAGCCGCATGACAGACTTTGCCGCGCGCCGTACGATGATGGTGGACACGCAGGTCCGCCCGTCGGATGTGACCAAATTCCCGATAATCGACGCGATGCTGCACGTGCCGCGCGAGGAGTTCGTGCCCGCCAATCAGCGCGAGGCGGCCTATGTCGGCGAGAACATCGAGCTTGGCGGGGGACGGGTCATCCTGGAGCCGCGCACGCTGGCCAAGATGCTCGACGCGCTGGACATACATGCCAAGGACCTGGTGCTCGATGTAGGGTGCACGTACGGCTATTCGTCTGCCGTCATCGCTCGCCTCGCGGAGGCCGTGGTCGCCGTCGAATCCGACGCGGAAATGGCAGGTGAGGCACAAGAGTCACTTTCCGCCGCGAATGCTGACAACGTTATTGTGCAAACCGGCGATCTGGTCGAAGGTGCACCCGAGCATGCGCCATTCGATGTTATCGTGGTGCAGGGCGGCGTCGCACGTCTGCCGGATGGCCTTCTGGAACAATTGAAGGACGGTGGACGGATCGCGGCGCTGTTCATGGATGAGGCTTTGGGCGAGGTCAGGATCGGATACAAGATCGACGGCCAGCTGAACTGGCGTCGCGCATTCAATGCGGGAGCACCGATCCTGCCCGGGTTCGAAAAACAGGCGGTCTTCGCGCTTTGATCTGCGCCATGGCCGGGATGAGGTGACGAGATGCTGAAATCCGGCCTGCGGGCATTTCAGGTGTTGGCGGTTTCGGCCGTTGTGGTCTGCTCTCCGGCGATGATCCGCGCCGAAACCCTGCGCGATGCGCTGATCGGCGCCTACAACCACTCCGGGCTTCTCGAACAGAACCGCGCGCTGTTGCGGGCGGCGGACGAGGATGTGGCCCAGGCCGTGGCGGCGCTTCGGCCGATCCTGAACTGGTCGGCGAGCGTCACGCGGACGAATACCAACAGCCGATCGGCGACCACGGGACCCGGAACGCTGAGCAGCTATGCCACGAATGCGGCCGCGGCAATCAGCATGAGCTGGTTGCTCTGGGACAACGGCCGGTCTCAGCTGACCATCGAGGCGGCCAAGGAATCGGTACTGGCGACGCGCCAGCAGCTGATCTCGATCGAACAGCAGGTCTTTCAACGGGCGGTCGCGGCCTATTTCAACGTCCGTCGCGAGACCGAGAACGTGGCGCTGCGCCAGAACAACCTGCGGCTGATTACCGAAGAACTTCGGGCGGCCCAGGATCGTTTCGAGGTGGGCGAGGTGACGCGAACCGACGTCGCGCAGGCGCAGGCGCGATTGGCCGAAGCGCGCAGCGGCCTTGCCTTTGCCATGGGTCAGCTGGTCCAGGCGCAGGAGGAATATGCCAACGTTGTCGGACGCAAACCGGGACAGCTTGCGCCTCCGGGCCGTCTTCCGAGCATCGAGACCAGCATCCCGCGCGCCAAGGAGATCGCGGAGCGCAACCACCCGGACCTCAAACAGGTTCAGCATCTGGTTGCTGCCGCCGAACTCAATGTGGAGAATGCACGCCGTGCCCCTTACCCGCAGGTCAGCCTGGAGGGGTCGGTCAGCAACCAGGACACCATCGATCGCAACGGCTTCACCGAAAGTGCCAGCATCGGGATCGAGGTGACGGGGCCGATCTACCAGGGTGGCGCGCTGGCATCGAGCGCCCGGTCCGCCATCGCCAGCCGCGATGCGCAGCGCGGCAACCTGCACACCGTGCGCAATAACATTCGCCAGAACGTCGGCAACGCCTATGCGCAGTTGCAGGTGGCCCTGGCGCAGCTGGAAGCGACCGACGAGCGGATCCGGGCGGCTCGCGTCGCCTTTGACGGGGTGCGCGAGGAAGCCACGCTGGGCGCGCGGACCACGCTGGACGTGCTGAACGCCGAACAGGCGCTGCTCGATGCGCAGGCCTCGCGGATTTCGGCCCAGGCCGATCGCTACATCGCGGCCTATCAGGTGCTGGCGACGATGGGGCAACTGACGGCGACGTCGCTGGGCCTCGGGATCCAGCAGTACGATCCGAGCGCCTATTACAACCTGGTCAAGACAGCTCCCACGGCGCAGTCGAAGCAGGGTCGACAACTCGACAAGGTGCTCCGCGCCCTGCAGAAAGACTGACAGCCTCTTCTATCTGTTGTGCGGCGGACCGGTGGCGACTATTCTTCCCGAGGGGATGGGTAGTCAGCCAAACGATGTCGAAACCCGTATCAAACGCCGAGGTGGAGGACGTTGTCGCGTCCATCCGTCGCCTCGTTTCGAAGGAAGAACGCCCAGGACGCGGCCAGGGTGAAGCGGATGCTCGGCCGCCGGACGACGGCAGATTGGTCTTGACGCCGTCTTATCTGGTGAGCGGGACCGCTTCTTGTCCCGATGACCCGAAGGAGACCCCAGCGGCCGAAACGGAGCATGACGTCGGCCACCGGACGCAGACCCAATCGGGGGCGGACGGTTCTGACCAATCGAGGTCACCCCAAGGCGGGCGGGTTGAGACGTCAGAGAAACCGGGCGGCCGATCCATCCACACTGGACGCGAACGCGTCCCGGCAGGTCCGCAGGAATGCGCCACAGTATCGGCGCGCGACCGTTCGGTGGTCGCGGGTGCTTCGGCGGAGGACCCGGCACAGGTGCTGCGCCTCGACGACTCTCTGCGGCTCCCCGACACTGCAACCGGAGCGTTGCACGCAGGAGGCGAACCGACGGTGAAGTCGCCCGGCACCTCCAAAGATGAGGCGGATTTGCGGGAGCCCGCGCCTAAATCAAAAAATCTTGTGCGAACGGTGCTGCGGGGCGAGACCGGCGCCGGACATGACCGAGATGGGGCAGTGCCTGCGGAAACGGGCGCGCTGTCTGCGGCTGCCGACAGCAAGGCACACGGTCCGCTACACGGCAGCGCCGATCCCTTGAACAGAATAACGTCCGGGACCAGGGACAAGGCGCTCGAAGCCAAGATCGCGGCGCTTGAAGCCGCGATTTCCCGCATCGACGACACGTGGGAGCCCGATGGTGTGGCGGCCGATGACTACTCCGGCACCCGGTCGCTGGCTATGGATTGGGACGAATCCGCGGCTGCCGTCGGGCGTTTGGAACCCTATCGCCTGGCACCGACGGCGCGTCGCGATCCGCAGGCCGCAGGCACGAGTAGAGGCTCGAAGGGCGTGAGC
>CBDUPF010000321.1:0-4353 GCA_965369035.1 uncultured Aliishimia sp. | reverse complement strand
GCATTGCCGCCGACGGTGATGTGCCCCTTGGCCATCCCCTCGCCCACGGACCAGCCGCAGTTGCGCTCGATCTCGATGGTGGCACCAGTGTTGAGTCCGCCGCAATAGTAGCCCACGGAGCCCTCGAAATGGATTTCGCAGCCGTCCGGCAGCCCAATCCCCGGATTGTGCCGCGAGAGCGTGTTGATGACGCGGATCCGCTTGCCGGCCTTCGCCGCGTCCTGGATTTCCTCGTTGATCTCCCGGATGTGACGCTTGCCCACGTCGACCACATGCTCGTCCGTCCGCGCGTCCATTTCCGCAACCGGTTCGGTCATGCCGCCACCGCCCGGTTCCCGACGCTCCAGATACCGGTCAGGCTCGGCCCGTCGCAATTGATCACCTCGCATTCGTCGGCAAAAACGCGGCGCACGGCCTGTTCCTCGGTCGCCATGTCCAATTCGCCGTTCCGGTCGATCACCACCAGCGGCTTCATCGCAAACTTGTCCTTCGCGAACCCGATGCCGCCCCGCGATGTTCCTGCGCGTCCATGAGTTCGGCAAGGTCGTTGCCCACCTTGCCCGGGGCTCCGAGAATGCGTCCGGCGATTCCACACATGGGTGAGACTCCCTGCTTTCGCTGACTTCCGGTATTCAAAAATACACTGCAGCGGTGGTTTCACGCCATGAAATTCAAGGGTATCCAACCCCAGCGCCGCCGCCTCGCCGACGAGGTTTACGACCAGCTCGTCCGCGCGATCATGGCGCGGGAGATCAAGCCCGACGGCACGCTGGTGCAGGAAAAGCTCGCCGCCGACATGCAGATCAGCCGCACGTCCGTGCGCGAGGCGCTGATGCGGCTGGAGCAGGAGGGCGTGCTGGATGTGTCCAAGTGCGGCTCCTTCAGGCTCTACCGGATGGACGATCTGGAGGTGCGAGAGCTCTACCAGTCCCGCGCGGCGGTCGAAGGGCAATGCGCACGCATCCTGGCGGTGCGCCGCGATCCGTCGGACATCGCGAAACTGCGCGCCATCGTGGCGCGGGAGGAGAACCTCTCCGAACATACCGCGCGCGCGTATTTCGAGGCCAACCGCAATATCCACCGTGCCTTTGTCGAACTGGCCCGGAACCGATTCCTGCTGGAGATGTTCGACATGATCTGGGGCAAGGCGATGGCCTTCCACCTCTTTGCCACGATCGAGACGATCGGCCTCGATCAGTCGCGGGGCGCGCACATGGCGCTGGTCGACGTGATCGAGTCTGGCGACAAGACCGCCGCACTCGAGGTGTTCACCGACCATATCCAGGACGGGTTCGACCTGCAGATGGAAGCTCTGCGCGCGGAACGGGGCGGCTGACCCGCGCCCTGCTCAGCGCAGGCCGTCCTCGCCCTTCACGTCCCAGGCTTCCAGACCGCCCATGCGGCTGTGCACCCGCCCGCCGCAGGACATCGCCAGTGCAAAGACGATCTCATCCGCCTTCGGCCCGTCCGGCAGCCCCACCTCGATCCCGTCGAAATGGCTGCGGACATAGGCCGCGTTGATGTGGCCCAGCGGCACGTCGAGCCGAGTGCCTACGCCGCCCCGCTTCATGCAGCTGGGCACGATGGCGTTCGACTGCCCAAGCAGCCCGCGCATGGCGTAGCCGCCGGGCACATGCCAGAGCGCGCCGTGTTCCAGCTCCCCGGCCTCGCCCACGATGGCGCCCTTGCCGTAGCCGTCGATCGCCTCCGCCCCGCCAAGCGCGGCGATCAAGCGTTCGCTCATCTCCGTGCCCAGGGGCTTGAGATCTTCCATCGCGGGTTGGAGATCGGGCTCATAGCGCCCGGCAAACGGGTTCCGCACGCAGGCGAGACAGGCGGCGAGACGGCGCGGAACTTCGGGCGCGGGGCCGCCGTCGTGGCGCACCTCCTCCACGATGACTTGCATCTTGCGAACGGGGAAATCAGGCATCTGTAAGAGCTCCTTCGACTGCAGTGGCCACGCTCTGTCCGCGCAGGAAGATCACCGCCTGAGAGATCAGTCCGCGGTCCTGCATGCGCCGGGCGGCGGCGAGCCCGCTGGACAGCGCGGTATCGATCTCCGCCGGTGAGAGCGGTCCGACCTCCGTCGTCACCAACCGGTCTCCCAGGTCGCTGTCCGGGCTCAACTCATTGGCCGGAACGCGGCGAATGGACGGATGGCCGGGCAGGTCCACCGCATTGGCGATCAGCGTCGCCGCGACATCCGCCTCCGCCGCGCTGCGGGCCACGGCCGTGACCGCATCGGCGATGCCGCGGGAATGGCTGCGCCCGTGGCGGCCAGACGTGGCGAGCCCGCGCGCCGTATCGCCAGCGGTCAGCACGATCCGGCCCGCAGGACCCAAACTCACCAGCCGGGCATCATCGGCAAGGTGGCAGGCGATATCGCCGCCGTTGTTGACATAGGCCTTGGCCACGCGCGCATCCGCGATCATTGCGCGCAGCACCTCATCCGCGACAGCGCCTGCGACGGCTGCCATAGGCGTCACGAACACGTCCCAGAACGGGATCACCGCGCGCGCCATGCGGCGTGCGACGTCGCCTGTCACAATGGTGTCGCCCGTGACCGGGCGGCGCAATGCGGGCAAATCCTCAACCAGTTCGGAGAGAATTGTGGAGAATCGCGCCTCGGCCCGCGTGAAACACGCGGCACGTTCAGGACCATCCACGCCGATGACCAGGTCGATGGGCCCGTGGTGCAGGTGCAGCCGGTCCCCCGGCAGATGCGCGGATTGGGGGCCTTGGGTCACCGTCCGTTCCCCACGACCCGCGCGTCGGCGCCGTATTCTCCGCCCGTTTCCAGAACGTCGGCCAGATTTCGGATCACGGCCACGTGGCCCCCAAGCCGCTCGTATTCCACCCGCGGCGCAGTGAACTCCAACGGTGCGACCAGCGCGGGCGTCGGCACATAGCCGAACGCGTTGTCGGGCAGGCCCAGTACATCCACCATCAACGTGATGCCGCCCCCGGGCCAGACATAAACCGGTGCTCCGCCCACGGTCACGCGGGTCGCATCCTCGTGCACGGATCGGGTGAGATTGATCGGATTCTTCGTGACACCCGACCGGAGCGACCCGCCCGCACCACCCATGAAAAGCACGGAGCAAAGCGCAGGTTCGCAATTCTCCGCGATCAGGTCCACCGATGGCCGCAACGCCTCCGGCATGGGCTGCGCCTGGGGCTGCAGATCGTCGTCCAGCACGTAAAATGCCGCGTGTTCCCCCGTGGTCGATACCATCAGCAGCGAAAGTCCCGGCCGCGCGCCCTTTTCCGCCCGCCAGGGATTCAGGATCTGGAGAGGATCTTCGATATCCGTCCCGCCCCAGCCCTGCCCGGGCTCCGCCACCCGGAAATACCGCCCCGGTGTCGACCGGTGCCCCTTGATCCGGATGCCCGTATCGGGCCAGCCGATCACCTTGCCCGCCTGGTGCTCGCTGACCACGCCGGTGATGTGGTCGTCGACCACCACGACCTCATCCACCAGCCCCTTCCATTGCGAGGCGAACATCCCGATCGTGGCCGACCCGCAGCCCACGCGCATCCGCTCCTCGCGCCGACCGTCCACGATGGGCGCCTGCCCGGCCTGCACGACGACCGTGGAGCCGCCATCGATCTCCAGTTCCACCGCCTGCTTGTTGCAGAGCCGCAGGAGCGCGTCGCAGGTCTTGCGTCCCTCGGCCTTCGACCCGCCGGTCAGGTGTTCAACCCCGCCAAGACTCAGCATCTGCGAGCCGTATTCGGATGTCATCACGTGGCCCACCGCCTCGCCCCCTGCGCGCACGGTGGCGGCCTCGGCCCCGAGGTGCCGGTCGGTGTCGATCTTCACCTTCACCCCGCAATAGGAGAAGATCGCCTCCGTCACCACGGTCACACAATCCACGCCCTCGATCTGGCGGCTGACGACGAAAGGCGCAGGCTTGTAGTCGGGATAGGTGGTCCCGGCCCCGATGGCGGAGACGAAGACCTCCTCGCCCGGCGCGGCCTGCCCGTCCCATTCGGCGGCGAGGAACGGTTTCACCTCGTCCCCCTTCGCGATGCGACGGTCGAGGATGGTGAGCGGATCGCAGCGGATGATCTTCCCGCCGAGGTTGGCATAGCGGTCGCAGGCCCCGGCCTTGCCCTCGGCGATGTAGCACATCACCGGGCAGGCATCGCAGCGGATCTTCTCCGGTTTCTCCCGTGTCATCGCGCGGCCCTGATCGCGGCAAGCACCCGGTGCGGCAGCGCCGGCACCTGTGTCAGACGCGCGCCACTCGCGTGGCGGATCGCGTTCAGGATCGCGGGCGCGGTGGGGATCAGCACATGCTCGCCCAGCCCCCTGGCGCCCATCGGCCCCTCGGGGTCGGGCTTCTCGAT
>CBDUPF010000320.1:0-4363 GCA_965369035.1 uncultured Aliishimia sp. | reverse complement strand
TATACCGGATCGTCAGGTGGGCGTCGCCAGACCGCCGGGGGGGGCGGCCCGACGATGCGCGGCAGCCTTGCGGCCGTGGATCCGCGCGGTCATATGAATTCGACAGTCCATTCCAAGCCTTTTCGGCCATTCCAACCTGACTGGATTTCGCGCTACGGTGCGACCGGACCACTTCAGGAGAGCAGGGGCAAACGACATGGCAGAGATGATGCGGGCGGTAGAGATCTCGGAACCCGGCGGGCCGGACGTGCTGACACCGGTGGAGCGGCCCCGCCCGGAGCCGAAGCACGGGCAAGTGATGATCCGCGTCGCCTATGCCGGGGTCAACCGTCCGGACGCGCTGCAACGGGCCGGCATGTACGCACCGCCCCCCACGGCCAGCGACCTGCCCGGGCTCGAAGCGTCGGGCGAAGTGGTGGCCGTGGGGTCGGGGGCCGAGGGCATCGCGGTCGGCGACAAGGTCTGCGCGCTGCTGCCGGGTGGCGGATATGCCGAATACGTCGCCACGCCTGCCGCGCACTGCCTGCCGGTCCCGCAGGGCATGGGGATGAGGGAAGCCGCCTGCCTGCCGGAGACCTTCTTCACCGTCTGGTCCAACGTCTTCACCCGCGGCGGTCTCACGGGCGGCGAACGGGTCCTCGTTCATGGCGGCTCCAGCGGGATCGGCACCACCGCAATTCAGCTTGCATCCGTCTTCGGCGCGCGTGTCTTCACCACCGCCGGGTCGGAGGAGAAATGCCGCGCCTGCCGCGACCTCGGGGCGGAGGCGGCCTGGAACTACCGCGAGGAGGATTTCGTGGAGAAGATGCGGGCCGAGGGCGGGGCGAACCTGATCCTCGACATGGTCGGCGGCGACTACATCCCGCGCAACCTCAAGGCGCTGGCGGATGACGGCCGGCTGGTGCAGATCGCCTTCCTGCAGGGGCCGAAGGTGGAACTCAATTTCGCCCCGATGATGACCCGGCGGCTGACGATCACCGGCTCGACCCTGCGCCCGCAGAGCGATCTGGCCAAGGCGCGGATCGCCCGGGATCTGCGCGAGGCGGTCTGGCCGCTGCTGGCCGAGGGGCGCATCGCGCCGGTCATGGACCAGGAATTCGCGCTGGAGAATGCCGCCGCGGCTCATGCCCGCATGGAAAGCTCCGCCCATGTCGGCAAGATCGTGCTGAAGGTTTCCGGCTGACGGGTCCACCCCGGTCGCCCAAAAGCGCGTGGCCAACGACATTCCGCAGAGGAGAAACGCCGACATGGCGAAAACAGCGATCATCGAAAAACCCGGCGGGCCCGAGGAATTTCGCATCGTGGAGCGAAAGATCGGTATTCCCGGCCCTGGCGAGGTGCGGATCGCGCACAAGGCCATCGGGCTGAACTTCATCGACGTCTACCAGCGCAGCGGTCTCTACCCGCTGGAGATGCCGCACGCGCTCGGCATGGAGGCCGCGGGCGTGATCGAAGCCGTGGGCGAAGGGGTCACGCACCTCAAACCCGGCGACCGCGCGGCCTATGCCGCAATTCCGCCGGGTGCCTATACCGAGGCGCGGGTCATGCCGGCCGCGCAGGTTGTGAAGCTCCCCGACGAAGTGCCGTTCGACGTGGCCGCCGCGATGATGCTGAAGGGGCTGACGGTCGAATACCTGTTTCACCGGACGACACCGATCAAGCGTGGCGACACCGTGCTTTTCCAGGCGGCCGCAGGCGGAGTGGGGCTCATCGCCTGCCAATGGGCGCGATCCGAAGGGATCACCCTCATCGGTACCGCCGGAGGGCCGGAGAAATGCGCGCTGGCACTGGAGTACGGGGCCAGCCACTGCATCGATTACCGGGCGGAGGATTTCGTTCCCAGGGTGCGCGAGCTGACTGATGGCAAGGGTGTCGACGTGGTGATGGACTCCGTGGGCAAGACGACGTTCGAAGGCTCGCTCGACTGCCTGAAACCGCTCGGGATGATGATCTCCTTCGGTAATGCCTCGGGGCCCGTGCCGCCATTCAACCTCGCCGTTCTGGCGCAGAAGGGATCGCTGAAAATCACCCGCCCGGTTCTGTTCACGCATACGGCGGACCCGGATGCGTGCCAGGAAATGGCCGCGCATCTGTTTCAGAAGCTGGCCCGTGGCGATGTGACGATCCGGATCGACCAGCGTTTCGCACTCGACGACATTGCCGAAGCGCACCGGACGCTGGAGGCGCGCAAGACGACCGGATCGACGGTGATAGACCTCTAGCGCGTTCCGGTTGGCGGCGTCGTCATGCTGCGTGGTTCTGTCACCGCACGGGGGCGAAAAAGGCGCGGCGCAGGGTGCAATCCTTCACCACGTCGCGCCCGCAAGGCACCGGGTCGAGCGACCGGCTGAGGCAGATGCGCGCCTCCTGGATGTGGCCCGCCTTGCAGGTGATGGTGATGCCGTCCGGTTCGAGGTCGGGGTTGGCCTTGCGAAACGCGTCCTCCACCACCGAGGCGGGCAGTTCCACCGCGCGGTCGAGCTTGCGGAAGACCGGAGGACGCGTGACGCGCCCATACGCCTCGCGCGCCAGAGCGAAATAGGCCGGCGCTGAAAGGCCGGTGCAGGTGCCGTGCTTCTTCCACTGATGCCAGGCCAGCCCCGGACTACCCATGATATCGGCCATGCTCGCGGTCAAGGAACGCGAAGGCGGCGCCTCGACCGTGTTGCAGTAGCTGGGCCAGCCGCGATGGTACTGCGGCCACAGGCCGTGCAGGACCCATCCGTGATCGTGGCGCGGGTGGCACTGGTCGGACTTCCGCGCGTCGCCTTCGAGCGCGCACCAGTTGGGCGACCAGGACAGCGACAGCACGTAATAGTCGAATTCCCCGGCCTTTTCACCCTCCGCCAACGCCAGCGTCACGCTGAAAAGCCAGATCAGAATGCTGCGCATATCACTCTTTCCAAAGCCGTCCGATCTGACTATACAGCCACGAAGTTCCCCCACAATGGTAACTCGTCCCGCCAAGACCCGGGACAGCCGATTTCCGGCGCCAGAGAAGATTTGTCCGAAGGAGACATGACATGTCAAAGCCGCTGATGGCCAAGGCCACCGCCGTCTGGCTGGTGGACAACACGACGATCAGCTTCAAGCAGATCGCCGAATTCGTGGGTCTGCACGAGCTCGAGGTCCAGGGCATCGCCGACGGTGACGTGGCGGCCGGTGTGAAGGGTTTCGATCCCATCGCCAACAACCAACTGACCCAGGAAGAGATCGACAAGGCGGAGAAGAACCCGCAGCACAAGCTGAAGCTGAAGTACAACCCCGCCGCGCAGGGCGAGGAGAAACGTCGCGGTCCGCGCTACACCCCGCTGTCGAAGCGTCAGGACCGGCCGGCGGCGATCCTGTGGCTGGTGAAGTTCCATCCCGAACTGACCGACGCCCAGATCTCCCGGCTGGTCGGCACGACGAAGCCCACGATCCAGTCGATCCGCGAGCGTACGCACTGGAATATCTCCAACATCCAGCCGGTGGACCCGGTGGCGCTGGGCCTGACCAAGCAGTCGGAACTGGACGCCGCGGTGCAGAAGGCCGCCGCCAAGAAGGCCGCCGAGGGCGCGGTGATGACCGACGACGAGCGCCGCAAGCTCGTCTCCACCGAGCAGAGCCTCGGCATGGAGCCGGAACCGAAGATACCCACGGCCATCGAAGGGCTGGAAACCTTCACGCTTTCGGGCAACGACGATGACGACGAGGAGGAGGAAGACAACCTCGTCGATGCGGACAGCTTCTTCAACCTGCCCGATAGCGAGGACGACGAGGACGAAAAGCCCTGACGGGGCACCATGACCCGGGCCGTGGGAATGGTCCGGGTCGCCCGGCGGACTCCTAATGGCCGCACACCATGGCCGGTCCGCATCGCCTCGGCGCGGTTGCAGAGATGGGCGGGATGCACGAGCGGCTGGTCCCTGATCTTCTCGACGACCACCGGAGGCGGCATCTCGGGGTGGTTCTCGTGGATCGACGGCAAGGCCTCCAGCCCGCCGCGGCCCTGGGTCTGACACCGGCGCGTCCGTTCATGGAAGCGGATCCGGTCCATCCCGCGCTGCCGGCACGGCTCGGCCAGGTTCCCAAATGCCCAAATACTCAGACGTCGCGGCGCCATCTTGCTGGCGGCATCACGCGGCGCTGCGTTCCTTTCTGTCGACGATCACCCCATGGGGACCTTCGTCCAGTCAGAGTCCGGTTACAGCGATTTGCGTGCCTTGAGGGCAGCGGAGATCGTGCCGTCGTCGAGATAGTCGAGTTCACCGCCGATCGGCACGCCCTGTGCCAGCGAGGTGAGCCGCACCTTCTCCTCCAGCATGTCGGCGATGTAATGCGCCGTGGTCTGCCCATCGACGGTGCTGTTGAGCGCGAGGAT
>CBDUPF010000319.1:0-4392 GCA_965369035.1 uncultured Aliishimia sp. | reverse complement strand
CGCCGTCTGCTTGAGTGGCCCCATATGCTTCATCGGGCGCCATGAATCCGACCCGGGGGCCGTATGGGGCGGCCGGATCGTTGGGGCGCGGAATGCCGTCCCTTGGGCCTAGCGCAACACGCCCGGCAGCCAGGTGGCCAGCGCCGGAAGCCAGAGGATGAGGCCCAGGACCAGCAGCTTCATTGCGACGAAGGGGAGGGCGGCGGCGTAGATGGTGCGGATGCCGATTTCCGGGGGCGCGACGCCGCGCATGACAAAGAGGAGGAGACCGAAGGGCGGGGTGAGCAGCCCGATCTCCATGGTGAGAAGGTAGACGACGCCAAGGATCAGCGGGTCGATCCCCGCCGCGGCCGAGAGCGGGACGAAGATCGGCACCGTGACCATCAGCATGGAGACCTGGTCGACGAAGCAGCCCAGAAGCAGCAGGAGTCCGATCATGCCGAGAAGCACGCCGAGGGGACCCAGCGCGTAGCCTTCGATCACGCCGATGATCCCGCTGGTGGCCCCCGAGAAGGAGAGCACCTGGGCGAAGGTCTGCGAGGTCATGATGATGACGAGGATCATGACCGAGAGCTTCACCGTCTCCATCAGCGCGCGGGTCAGGCGCACCGCGTCCAGCGACCGGTAGCCGGCCCCCACGGCGACAGCGGCGACGCAGCCGAGGGCCGCGGATTCGGTGGGCGTGGCGAGGCCGGCCATCAGGCTGCCGATCACCACGACGAAGATCGAGCCGAGCGGGACCACGTAGATCAGGAACGGCCGCCAGCGTTCGGCCAATGCAAGGTCGCCGGTCTCGTCCGGCGGGGCCAGGTGTGGGGCCATGGTGGCGCGCAGCGTGATCCAGCCCACGAAGAGGATCGACAGCAGCAGCGCCGGCAGCACGCCGGCCAGCAGCAGCCCGGCTATGGAGATGCCGGCGAGCGAGCCCACCAGCACGGCGAGCGCGGAGGGCGGGATCAGCATGGCAATGGCGCCGGAGGCCATGATCGGACCCATGGCCAGCGTTGGCGCGTAGCCCTTCTTCAGCATGCCGGGCAGCAGGGTCGAGCCCAGCATGGCCGTGTTGGCGATGGTGGAGCCCGAGAGCGCGGCGAAGATCGTGCCGCCAAAGACGGTCACGACCGACAGCCGCCCGGGGATCCGGGTCACCACGCGGTCGACCGCGTCGATGGCGCGGTGCGCGACGCCGGTCTGGAACAGGATCTCTCCCATCAGGATGAAAAGCGGGATGGGCGCGAGCTGGAAGTTGGTCAGCGCCTGCGTGCCGTTGCGGGCGAGCTGTACCAGCCCGCGCTCCCCGCCCAATACCTCGAACGCGCCGAAGATCGTGACCGTGAGGAAGGCGAAGGCGACGGGCATCCCGAGCAGCAGCAGCACGCCGAGCCCGCCCAGCATGAGGGTGAGGAGAAGGGGCCAGTCCATCCGGTGTCAGAGCCCCGACTGCGTCTTGGCCGAGCGCGCGGGACGGATCATCTGGCGCAGGAATTCTGACGCGATCAGGGCGAAAGAGACCGGCAGCACCGAAAGCACCCACCATTCGGGCACGTCGAAGGCGGTGCGAATGACCGATCCGCGTCCGTATGATGTCAGGGTCGCCTGCGCGCCGTACCACACCATGACGAGTGAAACCGCGCAGCCGAGACCGGCCACGACCCGCGCGGCCAGTCGGGCGAGCGGGTCGGGCAGGGAGCCGGTCACCAGGTCGACGACGACATGCGCGGACTGCGACAGGACCCAGGGCGCGCCCAGCAGTGTCACCAGCAGGAGCCCGTACTCGACCAGGTCGAGCAGGCCGAAGATCGGCGCGCCGACGACGTTGCGCATCACGACGTTGAGCGCGATTCCGGCGACGATGGCCGCGAGGATCGCGCCCGCGAGCCCCGCGCAGACCTTCAGGACGCGGTCGAACATCGGCTCAATCGGTCAGGCAGGCCTTGAGCTCGGCGGCGAGGTCGGCATCGACCGCCGCGACACCGTCCCAACCGGCCGATTGCGCGGTGTCGAGCCAGACCTGCGCATGCTCACCTTCGAAGGTGATGGTTTCGATCCCCGCTTCGGCCTGCTTTTGCTCCTCGGCGGCGTTGATGTCGATGTTGTCGGCGTTCTTTTCCTCGATCCAGGCGGCGGCGTCCTCGAGCACCTGTTTCGCCTCGTCCGAAAGCGTGTTCCAGCGGTCGAGATTGACGAGGAAGTTCACGTCGACCTGGTAGAAGCCGGGATCGACGCGGTATTCCGTCTGCTCGTCCCAGCCGAGGTCCAGAACGCCCTGCACGGGCCAGCCATAGCCGTCGATCGCGCCGCGCTCCAGCGAGGTATAGACCTCCCCCGGGGCGGTGCGCACCAGCGTCGCGCCGAGCGCCTCGAACATGGCGCGGTAGACGGGCGTGGTGCGGATGGTGAGGCCCGAAAGGTCCGGCGCGTCGATGGGTTTCGTCAGGTAGAGGTGGAACTGGATGTTGTCGCCGGTCCGCGCGAGGTACTTGACGTTCATCTGCTCCTGGTGGAGCGCGTCGATCTTGTCGTAGCAGCCGTTGGCGCGCTGGTCCTGGATCGTGTTGGTGGCCAGATGCAGCGCGTCGCCCGCGGGCAGAAGGTTGGTGTAGAAGGCGGTGGTATTGTTGGCGATGTCGACGATGCCTTCGCTCACCGCGTTGCCGAGTTCGAAGGTGGGGATGGCCTCCGGCCCACCGACGTAGTTGATCTGGACGACGCCCTTGCCGGTCTCGTTCACCCGCTCGATGAAGGCCTCGAACGGGCGGCTGAAGGTTGTGCCCCCGGCGAAGGCCGTGACGCCGCGCAGGGTCACCTCCTCGGCGTTGGCAGTCGTCGCGAGAACGGCCAGAAGGGCCGAAGTCGTAAGCGTTTTCATGGTTGTTCCTCCCTCTTCTTGTTCGTGAAACTCTGGATCGTCCTGAGCGCCCCGTCGAGCGCCTTTCCTTCCTCGTCCTTCAGCGCGGCTTCGCGCAGGCGGGCGACCCAGTCCGCCGCGTCCTCCCGCCCGGCGACCAGCGCGGCCCCCGCGAGGACGCGGTCGAATTTCGACTGTCCCCGCGCGTGGGTGTCGGAATAGCCCTTGATGAGGCGGCGGCAGCGCAGGATCTCCACCGCCAGCGCATAGTCGTGGTCGATGTGCCCCAGCGCGGTATCGAGCCAGTGCTGCATGTGCGCCTGTTCCGCGGCATGGCGCAGAGTGCCGCGGCGCCAGCGGCGTAGACCGGCGATCAGGTAGAGCGTGGTGAAGCCCGTCAGGCGGTCGGTGCGCACCCGGCGGCCCCGGTTCACCAGCCAGTCGATGACGCTCAGGATGCGCGGGCGTCGTTCGATCCAGCGTCCGAAGCGCGCGGGAAAGAGGCCCACGATCTCCTCCGCGCGGGGGTGCATGAACTCGGTGAGGTGCAGGCCGTGACCCGCCTCCGCATTCATCTCCGCCCGGATCCGGTCGAGGCGCGCGCGGCGGGTCTTGAGGTCGGCCACGCGGATCACGTCGTCGTATGCCATGGCGTTGGCGATGTATTTCGCGGCCTCCCGGGTGAAGGTGAAGACGCGCGCGGCGCTGTCCCGTGCGAGCAGGTTCTCGATCGTTTCGAGATACTCGCGGCCGTAATCCACGTCCTGGAACCCCACGACCTTGCGCAGGCCCGGAATGGCCATCTCCGCGACCGCGGCGGGCAGGGCGGCCGCGCGTGTCTCCAGTTCCTGCCATTCGGACAGGACGTCGTCGGGACCGGTGGGCGCATGCGGGCCGGCCTGCACTGGCCTGTCCGGGGTGTCCTGCGTCTGGCCCCGTGCCGCGTCGAACCCGGCTGCAAAGGCGCGGAGCGAAGGTTCCACCCCGCGGCCGCCGCGGCGGATGGCGTCCTCGAAGGCGGCCCGGCCGAACGGCAGCGCGCCGGAACCTGCGAGCGCACCGAAGAGCGAGGCGGAAATCACCGAGCCGGCGCCTGCCGCCAGCCGCTCCATGTCGGCCATCACGACGCGGGCGCTTGCCGTCTCGGCGGCGGCGCGGACCTCGGCGGAGGTGGCGATGCCGTCGCCGGGCACGGTCTTTTCCGACACCGCCAGCGCGCGGTGGGTGGAGGCGATGAGCACGGTGCGGTCGGGGGTGACGAAGCCGCGCATGATCGCGCGCCCCGCTTCCATCATCTCCGCCGCGATCAGGATGTCGACATCGCCTGCGGCGGGGGCGAGCGAAAAGATGGGCGCGCGACCGGTGTCGGGCACCATCTCGACATAGTAGATCGTGGCCCCGGTGCGCTGGGCCACGCCGGCGACGCTGGTGGCCTGGCAGGCATAGCCCTGCGCCCGGGCCAGATCCTCGATCCAGTTGGTGAGCACGCCGCCGCCCTGGCCGCCGACGGCCATGATCGCGACCTTTACGAGGCCGTCGCGCCG
>CBDUPF010000318.1:0-4400 GCA_965369035.1 uncultured Aliishimia sp. | reverse complement strand
AAGAGGTAGGAGGGCTTGGGCCACGGATCATGCCATTCCGCCCAGCCGTCGCCGGAGCCCATCGGGTTGCCGTTCGACAGCAGCACGGGCAGGTCGGATTCGATGCGGACGGTGAACACGCTCATCACGTCGGGGCGGTCGGGGTAGTAGGTGATCTTGCGGAACCCTTCGGCCTCGCACTGCGTGCAGTACATGTCGTTGGAAACGTAGAGCCCTTCGAGCGCGAAGTTGTTCGCCGGGTCGATCTCCACCTCCGCCTCCCAGGTGAACGGCGCGTCGGGCACGGTGACGGTCAGACCGGTCTCTGTCACCTCCGGCGTCACGTCCGCGCCGTCGACCTTCGCCCATTGCAGGCCGAGTTTCTCTCCATGCAGGAACAGCGGCCCGGTGGTTCCCGGTTTCGGAACGAAACGCACGCGCGAGATCACGCGGGTCGCATTCGGCGCCAGGCGGAAGGTCAGATGGACGTCCTCGACCTCCCAACCGAAGGGCGTGTAGTCCTTGAGGTAGATCGTCTGGGGGGAAGCGTCGCGCATGTCGGTCTCCGGTCGCTCGGGGTGTGGCAATGGTTTAGGTCCGCGCGGTCGGCTCTGCAATGGGTCGCCGGGGCCGCGATGCGTCGGGCCGGGCGGGATCTGTCTGGCCGGCATTGGCGCTGCACGAAAAGTCACGTTGCCTGTTCGGGGCAGGCCCCTCTTGCTGGCCGGGGACTTCCTGTGCTCTATCTCCCGGACGGTGCAGCACGGGGAGACGAATGATGTATGCGGAACGACAAGGGCTGAAAGTCGATCAGGAACTGGCGGATTTCGTCGAGGGGCAGGTGCTGCCCGGACTCAACATTGCGGCGGAGACGGTCTGGACCGGGCTGGCCGGCCTGGTCAACGATCTGGGCCCGAAAAACCGCGCGCTGCTGGACAAGCGCGAGGAACTGCAGGCAAAGATCGATGCCTGGCACCTGGAACACAGGGACCAGGTTCACGACGCGGGCAGCTATCGCAAGTTTCTGGAGGACATCGGCTACCTCGTGCCCGAGGGGCCGGATTTCGAGGCCGAGACGGAGAATGTCGACCCGGAGATCGCCGAGATCGCGGGGCCGCAACTCGTGGTGCCGATCACCAACGCACGCTTTGCTCTCAACGCCGCCAATGCCCGCTGGGGCAGCCTTTACGATGCGTTCTACGGCACCGACGCGATGGGAACGCCGCCGCCCGGCGGCGCCTATGACCGCGGGCGTGGCGCGCGGGTCGTCGCGCGGGCACGCGTGTTTCTCGACGAGGCCTTTCCGATCCAGGGAACGAGCCATGCAGACGCACGGCGTTACCACGTGGAAGGCGGCGCGCTGCTGGTCGACGACCACCCGCTCGAACAGCCGGAGAAATTCGTGGGCTATCGAGGGGACAGAAAGGCACCGGATGCGGTGCTTCTGCGGAATCACGGGCTGCACGTGGAACTGGTCTTTGACCGCACCCATCCCATCGGTGCGCGCGACCAGGCGGGGTTGGCCGATGTGCGGATGGAATCGGCAATTTCCGCCATCATGGATTGCGAGGATTCCGTTGCCTGCGTCGATGCGGCCGACAAGGTCGTGGCCTATTCGAACTGGCTGGGCCTGATGCGGGGCGACCTTTCGGCGAGCTTTGAAAAGGGCGGCCGCGAGATGACGCGGGCACTGGCCGAAGATCGCATCTTCACCGCGCCGGACGGGTCTGACCTGCGCCTCAAGGGCCGCGCCCTGATGCTGGTGCGCAACGTGGGGCACCTGATGACCAACCCCGCGGTTCTGGATGCCGATGGCAACGAGGCGTTCGAAGGCTTGATCGACGCGATGGTGACGACGCTGATCGCGATGCACGACCGTGGGCGTGACGGCGGAAACTCCTGCACAGGGTCGGTCTACGTCGTGAAACCGAAAATGCACGGACCGGAAGAAGTCGCCTTCGCTGACGAGATCTTCACCCGCGTGGAGGAGGCACTTGGCCTGCCGCAATACACCGTGAAACTCGGGATCATGGACGAGGAGCGGCGCACGAGCGTGAACCTCAAGGAGTGCATCCGGGCGGCGAAGCCCCGGGTGGCCTTCATCCACACGGGGTTCCTCGACCGCACTGGCGACGAGATCCACACGTCGATGGAAGCGGGGCCGTTTTCGCGCAAGGATTTCATCAAGCGCAAGGCCTGGATCGGCGCCTACGAGAACCTGAACGTGGATATCGGGCTCGAATGCGGGCTGAAAGGCCGGGCGCAGATCGGCAAGGGCATGTGGGCCGCACCCGACGCGATGGCGGCGATGCTGGAGCAGAAGATCGAGCATCCGAAAGCGGGGGCCAGCTGCGCCTGGGTGCCGTCACCCACCGCGGCCACGCTGCACGCGTTGCATTACCACAAGATCGACGTGCACGCCGTGCAGGAAAAGCTGGCGAAGGGCGGGCGGCGGGCGCATCTCGACATGCTGCTGGACATTCCCGTGGCGAGCTACCGCAAGTGGACCAAGGACCAGATCGCGCGTGAGGTGGAGAACAACGCGCAAGGCATCCTGGGATACGTCGTCCGCTGGATCGACCAGGGGGTTGGGTGTTCCAAGGTGCCCGACATCAATGACGTGGCGCTGATGGAGGATCGGGCGACCTGCCGGATCTCCGCTCAGCACATCGCGAACTGGCTGCACCACGGGGTGGTGTCAAGGGACGAAGTGATGACAGCGCTGCGGAAGATGGCGGCCAAGGTCGATGAGCAGAACGCAGGCGATCCGCTCTACCGACCGATGGCGCCGGGGTTCGATGGGATCGCGTTCAACGCGGCCTGCGACCTGATCTTCGAAGGCCGCGCGCAGCCGTCGGGGTATACCGAGCCGGTTCTGCACCGGCGGCGGCTGGAACTGAAGGCAGCATCGGGATGAGGTGTTGCGCCGCGGGCTTTGCCCGCGTCGCCGGGGGCGAGGGGGCTGTCTGCCCCCTCGCGCTCCCCCGAAGGTGTTTCGGAACCCAAAGAACAGAGGGAGTGAGACCATGGCAGTGACATTGCGAAAGGCGCGGACGATCATTCGCAAGGCGCTCGACAAGGGCAGGGACCTGGAACTGAAACCGCTTTCGGTCGTGGTGCTGGATGCGGGCGGCCACGTGATCGCCTTCGAGAGGTCCGACGGTGCGTCACCCGGCCGCTTCGGTATCGCACATGGCAAGGCTTACGGGGCGGTCATGCTGGGCATCGCCGGCACGGCGCAGATGGCGCGGGCAGAGCAGCAGGCCTACTTCATGGCGGCGGTGAACGGTATCTACGGCGGCAAGGTCGTTCCGGTTCCGGGCGGGGTACTGCTGCGCGACCGCCGGGGCGCGATTGTCGGCGCGGTGGGCGTGACGGGGGACACCTCCGACAACGACGTGATCGCCGCCATGGCCGGGATCGAGGCGGCAGGGTTCATCGGGGAAGCCTGAATTCCGGGCATGTGCGGAATTGCACGGCGCCAACGCGTACGCGGAGCCTTAACTATTTTCGTGCAAGGATGTAGACAATCGGCAAGCTCAGATGATCGAGGACTCGATGACCCGGCCCAGAATTGGCATTGTCTGCAACTCCTACCTGCTGAACGACCAGTACCCGGCGCATGCTGGCGGCACGATGAACTCCGAAGCGATATCCAGCGTGTCCGGCTGCATGCCGGTCCTGATCCCCGGTGATCCGCGCTATGTGACGGTGGGCGAGCTTCTGGACACGTGCGACGCCTTTCTGCTGCCGGGTGGCCGGCCCAACGTGCACCCCGAAGAATATGGCGAGGACGAGACGGAGGCGCATGGCACCTTCGACCGGGCCCGCGATGCGATCGCGCTGCCGCTTATCCGGGCGCTGGTCGAGCGGGGGCAGCCGTTCCTTGGCATCTGCCGCGGCTTCCAGGAAGTGAACGTTGCGCTGGGTGGCTCGCTCCACCCCGAGATCCGGGAACTGCCGGGTCGGATGAACCACAGGATGCCGCCCGACGGCACGCTGGAGGAGAAATTCGCGCTGCGTCACGTGGTCCGTTTCACCGCGGACGGGCCGTTCCACCGCCTGATGGGGGCGCAGGAAGTGATGACCAACACCTTGCACGGGCAGGGGATCAAACAGGCCGGTGCGCGGATCGTGGTGGATGGCGAGGCGCCGGATGGCACGCCCGAAGCGCTCTACGTCAAGGGTGCGCCGGGATTTGCGCTGGCCGTACAGTGGCATCCGGAATGGGACGCGGCCAACGATCCGGTGTCGCGGCCGCTTTTCGAGGCGCTGGGAGACGCGGCGCGTGCGTGGAAGGAAGGGCGCCGCCCGGCCGTGCTGCGTTCTGCCTGAATTTAAGTCGGCGGTGTGTGGCCGCCTGTCTGTTTCCGCACACGACGTTCGGGACGTGGCTATCCCTCGCGCCCTCACATCTGGCC
>CBDUPF010000317.1:0-4436 GCA_965369035.1 uncultured Aliishimia sp. | reverse complement strand
CAGGGTCCATCGAGGATGTCTTCGACCAGATGCGGCACCCCTACACGCAGGCGCTCTTCCGGTCGATCCCGCTGCCGGGCGCGGACAAGAACGCGCGGCCACTGGTGGCGATCCCGGGCAACTTCCCCTTGCCCCACGAGCGCCCGCCCGGCTGCAATTTCGGACCGCGCTGCGACTATTTCGAGGACGGGCGCTGCAACCAGGACATCCGCATCCCGATGGAGCGGATCGCGGACAACGACAGGCATTTCACACGCTGTCTGAGGCACCGCGAAATCGACTGGAATGCGCCGCCCGCAATTGCCGTCACGACCGAAAAGACCTTGCCGGGCAAGGTCGTGCTGAAGATGATGGACCTCAAGAAGTACTACGAGGTCGCGGCCAATGCGCTCTTTGGCGGCGGCAACAGGAAGGTGGTGAAGGCCAACGAGACGCTGAGCTTCGAGGCGCGCGAGTCCGAGACCCTGGCCATCGTGGGCGAATCCGGCTGCGGCAAGTCCACCTTCGCCAAGGTCCTGATGGGGCTGGAGACGGCGACGGACGGTCAGATCCTGCTCGACAACCGCAACATCGAAGGCATCCCGATCGAGAAGCGCGACACCAAGACCGTGGCCGATGTCCAGATGGTGTTCCAGAACCCGTTCGACACGCTCAACCCCTCGATGACGGTGGGACGACAGATCATGCGGGCCCTGGAAATCTTCAAGGTCGGCAAGAACGAGGCAGAGCGCCGCCAGCGGATGCTGGAACTTCTGGACCTCGTGAAGCTTCCGCGCGAGTTCGCCGACCGGATGCCGCGGCAGCTTTCGGGTGGGCAGAAGCAGCGGGTGGGGATCGCGCGGGCCTTCGCCGGTGGCGCGCGGATCGTGGTGGCGGACGAGCCGGTCTCCGCGCTCGACGTCTCCGTTCAGGCCGCGGTCACGGACCTGTTGATGGAGATCCAGCGGAACGAGAAGACGACGCTTCTGTTCATCAGCCACGACCTTTCCATCGTGCGGTATCTATCGGACCGGGTGATGGTGATGTATCTGGGCCATGTGGTCGAAATGGGCGATACAGACCAGGTCTTTTCCCCGCCCTACCATCCCTATACCGAGGCGCTGTTGTCGGCCGTGCCCATCGCGGACACGCATGTTCAGAAAAAGCACATCGTGCTCGAAGGTGACATCCCGTCCGCGATGAACCCCCCGCCGGGCTGTCCGTTCCAGACCCGATGCGGCTGGAAGTCGAAGGTCGCGGGCGGGCTTTGCGAGACGGAGGTGCCGCCGATGCGGACGCTGGCGGAGGGGCACCAGATCAAGTGCCACCTGCCGCAGGAAGAGCTCGACCGGATGGAGCCGGTGATCAAGTTCGCCGCGGAATAGAGGCCGACGATTGTTCTGGTTTGCCGGGCACCACAGAGCGCAGGTACCCAGACGCGGCATCCTTTCCCGCAAGGAAGCGGGGCTTGCGCCGCTTGATCCGGCACCCGACTCGGGGGCAAGCTGACCGCGCATCGCGAAGTGATGTCTTTCCGTGGGGGACCGGACAATGACATATCCATTCGACCTTGGCACCTATTCCCGGCCCGCGAGCCGGAACGCGGAGGCACAGGCGTGGTGCGACCGGGGAATGGTCTGGCTGTTCGGGTACAACCACGAGGAGTCTGTCGCCTGTTTCGAGAAGGCTCTGGTCACCGACCCGGCCTGTGCGCTGGCCCATTGGGGCATCGCCTATGCGATGGGCCCGAACTACAACAAGCCGTGGGAAGTGTTCTCTCCCGATGAGAAGGCGCCCGCGCTGGCCCGCGCGCACCAGGCATTGCAGGCGGGGCTGTCGCTGAAAAACGCGACAGACGTGGAGCGCGCGCTGTTGTCGGCGCTGGCCGAACGCTACCCCACCGATTGGCAGATCGAGGACTACCAGCCCTTCAACGACGGATTCGCGGCGGCGATGCGCCCGGTTTACGAGGCGCATCCCGACGACCTCGACGTGGCGTTCGTCTTTGCGGAGGCGTTGATGAACCGGACGCCCTGGCGGCTTTGGGATTTCTGGCGCGGGGTGGAAAACCCGGAGGCCTCCACGCCGGAGGCGCGTGCGGTGCTGGAACGCGCGTTCGAGCGGCCGGATGGCTGGGATCACCCGGGGCTCCTGCACATGTATATCCACCTGATGGAGATGTCGCCGTTCCCGGAAAAGGCGCTGCGCCACGGCGACCGGCTGACCGGCCTGGTGCCCGATGCCGGTCACCTGGTGCATATGGCCACCCATATCGACGTTCTCTGTGGTGACTATCACAGTGTGCTGAGCCGCAATCTCGCCGCCGCGCGGGTGGATGACAGGTTCAAGGACTATGCGGGCGGCACCAATTTCTATGCCCTCTACCGCATCCACAACCTGCATTTCGCGATCTACGGCGCGATGTTCCTGGGCCAGCCGTCTGCCGCGCTCGATGCCGCGCGCAGGTTGAGGATCGAGGTTCCTGACGAGGTGGTGCGGGTCTATCCCGACCTGTTCGAGACCTTCGTCGCCTCGCGGCCGCACGTGCTCATCCGGTTCGGCATGTGGGCGGAGATCCTGGAAGAGCCGATCCCGGAAGACCTTGAGCTTTATGCCGTGACCCATGCGCTGATCCTCTATGCGCGCGCGGTGGCGCTGGCCAATCTCGGCCGGGCGGAGGAGGCCCGGATCGAGGGTGAGCGGTTCCACGCCGCCCATGCCGCGATCCCGGAGGAGCGGATGCTGTTCCAGAACAAGGCCCGCGATGTGCTCGACGTGGCGGGGGCCATGATGGAGGGCGAAATCACGTTCAAGGCGGGGCTGCGCGCCGAAGGGCTGGGCCATCTGCGCCGCGCGGTCGCGCTGGATGACGGGCTGAACTACGAGGAACCGTGGGCCTGGCCGCAACCGTCGCGCCACGCGCTGGGGGCGCTGCTGATGGAGGCGGGCGAGTATGCGGAGGCGGAGGCGGTCTATCGCGCGGATCTCGGCCTCGACGGGAAACTGCCGCGGCCCAGCCAGAACCCGAGGAACGTCTGGGCGCTGCACGGGCTGGACGAATGCCTTGCCCGCCGGAACGAAACCGTGGAGCGCCCGCATGTCCGTGCCCTGCTGGATCAGGCGCTGGCCCGCGCTGAAATCCCGATCCGGGCCAGTTGCCTGTGCCGGGCGGCGCAGGCGGCGGAGTAGCGGGCCCTGCTCGACACGGTCAGCGCGGAGCGTGCCATTGGCCGCCGCGCCGGGGTTCGCCATGTCGTGGGTCCCCGGGCATCGGGCAGATCAGCTGCCCTTGGGTTTCGCCAGGCGGTAGACACCTTCGGGAAGGTTCAGCGCCGCGGCCAGGTCGCGGAGCTGCTCCGGCGACAGCGTGATGCGCTGCACCCTGTCCGTGCGGGCATCCAGTTGCTCGACGACCACGCAATCCTCGAACGCCTGAACGGTGACGTCTTCCTGCAGCGGTACGCTGCCCTCGTCGACCAGCGTGATCACCGTCGCGTCGAATTCGTGTTCGATGGTAAACATGTGGCACACTTGCCCGTCACAGAGCCGGTTTGCAACCTTTCGTGAGAGGCCGGCGGCGAGGGCTGGAAGACGTGGCCGCACGTGATAAGATACCCGACGCAGATCGAGCAATGGAGGCGTGCATGCGGCGCGTTTTCGCCCTTCTGGGCGTTGTAGTGGCCATTCTTTCAGGTTGCGAAGAGGTCATCGTGAACCAGCCGGCGCCCTCGGCCCCGGCCCCGACGGCGTCCCAGCCGATCCCGGATCGACTCACGACAAGCCAGGCGGCACGCGCCTTTGTCCAGGTCACCCGGCGGATGGAGCCGGTGGCCGAACGGGAGTGTCGTGCACTGACCCAGAACCTGAACTGCGACTTCCGGATCGTCGTCGACGACCGCCCCGGCCAACCGGCCAACGCATTCCAGACGATCGACGAGAGCGGTCGCCCGGTCATCGCCTTCACGCTTGCTCTGATCGGCGAGGCGCGGAACGAGGACGAACTGGCCTTTGTCCTGGGTCACGAAGCGTCCCATCACATCGCCGGCCATATCGACCGGCAGAAGCGGAACGCGATCGCGGGCGCAGTCATCTTTTCCGGGCTCGCCACGCTGTCCGGCGGTGACGCCGCCGCGGTTCGGTCCGCGCAGGAACTGGGTGCTACGGTTGGCGCACGCACCTACTCCAAGGAGTACGAGCTGGAGGCCGACCAGCTTGGCACGATCCTGACGATCCAGGGCGGCTACGACCCGCTGCGGGGTGCAGAGTTCTTCAATCGCATCCCCGACCCGGGAGATCGCTTCCTTGGCACCCACCCGCCCAACTCTCAGCGGATGGAGACCGTGCGCCGCACCGCGTCCCGGTACTGATAGCGCCCCACGCGGATCCCCACGAATGCGGGCCAAAGCGCGGACAAAGGCGCCGCGGCTCGCCCTCTATGACCCCGCGACCTGATGTCC
>CBDUPF010000316.1:0-4438 GCA_965369035.1 uncultured Aliishimia sp. | reverse complement strand
CGGCGATCATGGATTGCGCGGCGGCGGCCGGCGACATCCCGGTGATCGCGGACGGGGGCATCAAGTTCTCGGGCGATTTCGCCAAGGCCATCGCGGCGGGCGCCTCCTGTGCGATGGTGGGCTCCATGATCGCGGGAACGGATGAAAGCCCGGGCGAGGTGATCCTCTACCAGGGACGCAGCTTCAAGAGCTACCGCGGCATGGGCAGCCTGGGCGCCATGGCGAGCGGGTCTGCAGACCGTTACTTCCAGAAGGATGCGGCAAGCGACAAGCTGGTGCCGGAGGGGATCGAGGGGCAGGTACCCTACAAGGGCAGCGCCACCGCCGTCCTGCATCAGCTGGTCGGCGGACTGCGCGCCGCGATGGGCTACACGGGGTGTGGCACCGTCGAGGAGATGCGCCAGAACTGCCGGTTCGTGCGGATCACGGGCGCGGGGTTGAAGGAAAGCCATGTGCATGACGTGCAGATCACCCGCGAAAGCCCCAACTACCGCGCGATCTGAACGGCGATGACGCCCGGTGCGCGGATAGCCGCGGCGATCGAACTGCTCGACCGTATCCTTGACGGTGCGGCGGCTGAGCAGGTGCTGACGGCCTGGGCGCGTCGCAGCCGGTTTGCCGGGTCCAGGGATCGCGCGGCTGTGCGGGACCATGTGTTCGACGCCCTGCGCAACCTGCAGAGTTATCAGGCGCTTTCGGGAGAGACCAGGTGGCCGCCCACGGGCCGGGCGCTGATGATCGGCGCATCGCGTGCCGAGGGGGTGGATCCCGCTGGCGTCTTTACCGGCCAGGGTCATGCGCCGCCGCCTCTTTCGTCCGAGGAAACCGCGCGGGGCGGTTCGGATGGTGGCGCGTTCAACATGCCCGACTGGCTGCACGACGAGCTTTGCGCTGCGCTGGGTCCGGAAGACGCAGCCGCACAGGCTCGGGTGTTGTCGCAGCGCGCGCCCGTGACGTTGCGTGCGAACGCAGCGCGGACCAGCCGGGATGTGTTGCGCGGCACTCTGGAGGCCGAAGGGTTCGAGTTGCGCGACAACCCGCTGGCGCCGGATGCGCTGACCCTGACCGGGCATGGGCGCGGACTGATGCAGACGGCTGCCTATCGCGACGGGCTGTTCGAAATGCAGGACGCCGCGAGCCAGGCAGTCGTCGCGGCGCTGGACGTGCCGGACGGCGCCCGCATCCTCGATTTCTGTGCGGGCGGTGGGGGCAAGGCGCTGGCCATGGCCGCGAGGGGTGCGGCTTCGATCACCGCACATGACGTGGATGCGGCGCGGATGAAGGATCTGCCGGACCGGGCGCGGCGCGCGGGTGTCCGCATCGATATCGAAACCGACGCGGCACGGCTGCGACCCGGCGGATTCGACCTCGTTCTGCTGGATGTGCCCTGCTCCGGCAGCGGGTCATGGCGCCGTACGCCCGAGGCCAAGTGGCAGTTCACCCGTGCCCGGCTCGACCAGCTCTGCGAGATGCAGCGGGCCATCCTGGCGCAGGCGCGCACATTCGTCGCGACGCAGGGAACACTCGCCTATGCCACCTGTTCCATCCTGCCGGCGGAAAACCGCCAGCAATGCGCGTGGTTCATCGACCGGTTTCCGGAATGGAGCCTGACGGATCACCGCGCGTGGCCGGTAAGTGCCGATGGTGACGGCTTTTTCCTCGCACGGTTCCAACGCGGCTGAAGCGTTCGACATACAACCTTAAATCGAATACCCTGTCGCGATGTTGGGAACTGGTTAAGCCCGAATTAACCATTGCCCGAGCAAATAGGGTTAATGATTCGAAGCACGGGGACGGGTATGGACTTGCCAGTTCGGAGGGGAACGCGACTCGCGGAGATTGCGGAACAGGCGCGCGACAAGAATCACGTGCTGCTCCTTGGCGCCCTTGCATTCATCGTTCTCTCTGTTGCGGCACCGGCCGGAACGATGCGCGTGGCGATGCTCACGTCGTTCACGGCATTGGTGACCCTGACGGCGGTGTTCTTTGTCGTGTGGCGCAGAACCGACCTTGTCGACCGTCTCGAAGCCGACGTGATGTCGAATTTCATCGCCGAGGATGTGATCCCCAGTTTCATCGCCGACGACGATGGCACGGTGCTGTTCACCAACAAGGCTGCACGTCGTCGTTGCGACGGCCGGATGAGCGACACGCTGGCCGGCACCCTCAAACAGGTCTTTGCCAATCCGGTGCCCATCATCCATCGCCTGCAGGCCGCCGTGGACAAGAGCGGTGCCGCCCGCGAGGAGATCGTGACGCGCAAGGGCCATATCCGGCTGACCGCGCATCGGATGGGTGTGACGCGCATGATCTGGCGGCTCGAGGATCTGCAGGAAGCCTCCGCGGCGCCTCGGACCTCCGCTCCGCAACTCCCCATGCTCGTGCTGGGACGCGGCGACGCGGTCCTGTCGATGAACGACGTGGCGCGGCAGTTGATCGGCCAGCGGGTCAAGACACTTGATCGCGTCTTCCTGAACCTTCCCGTACGCTTTGGCCAGGTCAACGAGATCGACGCGGCCTCCGGGCGCGCATTCGTCATTCCGTGCGAATTGGAGGCAGGTGCCGGCCGCCGTGCGCTCTACCTCGTGCCGTCGGAGGCGTCCGCGCGGTCCGAAAGCTGGCAGGCGATCGAGGAACTGCCCGTTCCACTCCTGCGCGTGTCGCCGGAGGGCGACGTGCAGGCCTTCAACGACTCCGCCCGCACGCTGCTGGGCGACGAGTTGGGCGAAGGCGTCATCCTGTCGGAACTGATGGAAGGGCTTGGCCGGTCCATCCGTGACTGGCTGCGCGATACCGCCGACGGGCGGTCCGGTCAGAACTCGGAATTCCTCCGCCTGCGGCGTCTGGACAAGGAGGTGTTCGTTCAGGTCACGCTGACCCCGGTCGAGACCCCTGACGGTCCCGCCCTGATTGCTGTCCTGAACGATGCGACCGAACTCAAGACGCTCGAAGCGCAATTCGTGCAGAGCCAGAAGATGCAGGCGATCGGCCAGCTTGCGGGCGGCGTGGCGCATGATTTCAACAACCTGCTGACCGCGATTTCCGGCCACTGCGACCTGTTGCTGCTGCGGCACGACCAGGGCGACCCGGATTATGCCGACCTGGTGCAGATCAACCAGAACGCCAACCGCGCCGCGGCTCTTGTCAGCCAGCTTCTGGCCTTCTCGCGCAAGCAGACGCTGCGTCCGAAGACCATCGACATGCGCGATACGCTGGCCGATCTGACCCACCTGCTGAACCGCCTCGTGGGAGAGCGGGTGACGCTGCAGACCAGCTACGACCATGTGTTGCCGCCGATCCGGGCCGACAAGCGGCAACTGGAGCAGGTTCTGATGAACCTCGTCGTCAATGCCCGCGACGCGATGCCCGATGGCGGAGAGATCCGCGTGACCTGCGAATACGCGGAGCTTCCGGAACCGCTGACCCGGGACAATGCGACCGTGCCGCCGGGCGGCTACGTCTGTGTCACAGTGGCCGACGAGGGGATCGGGATCCCGTCCGACAAGCTGCAGAAGGTTTTCGAGCCGTTCTACACGACCAAGAGGACGGACGAAGGGACGGGGCTGGGCCTGTCCACCGCCTACGGTATCGTCAAGCAGACCGGCGGGTACATCTTCGTCGACAGCGCCGTGGGCAAGGGCACGACCTTCACGCTCTACCTGCCGGCGCAGGACCGCAAGGAAGAAGCCGCCGAGGACAAGGCGCAGCAACCCGAAGTGGCCAAATCCACCGCGTTGCACGGCGAAGGCGTCATCCTTCTGGTCGAGGACGAGGCGCCGGTACGCGCCTTTGCCAGCCGGGCGCTGCGCATGCGCGGCTATACCGTCATCGAGGCCGACAGCGCCGAAGCCGCGCTGGAGAAGCTGCAGGACGAATCCCTGAGCATCGACGTCTTCGTCACCGACGTGGTGATGCCGGGCATGGACGGGCCGTCCTGGGTCCAGAAGGCGCTGAAGAAGCGCCCCGAGACCCGCGTCGTCTTCGTTTCGGGTTATGCCGAGGACAGTTTCGGCGAAACCCAGTCGCGGATTCCGAATTCGGTGTTCCTGCCGAAGCCGTTTTCGCTGACCGATCTGGCCGAGACGGTGCATCGCCAGCTTCACTGAACTGCGGCCGGTATTACAACCGGAGCTAAATTACATCGAAAAATCAAGGCCGAACCGCTCTGCGCTGATGCAGTTCCTCATCTGTGCGCCGAGACCTGGATCCTGGATCGATTAACGAAATCGTTAGAAAGAGATTGAAATGTTCCGCTTTTGGTCTCATAGAGAACAGGACGAGAACATTGGCAGCAATTGCCGCACCGGTTCGGGTGTGACAATAAGGGACAGACAAACATGGCAACGGCAGATCTTTTGAACATGACCAACAAGCGCAACGCCGACAAGCAGAAGGCGCTCGACAGCGCGCTGGCGCAGATCGAACGGCAGTTCGGCAA
>CBDUPF010000315.1:0-4452 GCA_965369035.1 uncultured Aliishimia sp. | reverse complement strand
GACTGCCGTCCTGTCGCCGGAACAGCACCACGTCCTCGCCCAGAAACCGCCGCGGCGTCAGCGTGCGGGTGACCTCGTCGCTCAGCCCGGCCACGTACCACGCGTTGCGGAGATACCCGGAAAAGAACATGCCGCTACCGTCAGCCCGCAACCCGCCGACAGCTGACATTCACAGCCCCCATTTCGCGGCAGTTTCGTCGAAGAACCCCTTGGCCTGCTGCAAGATTATCCAGTTGTTCACGTAGTTGATCCAGACTTGGTCGTTGCGCGGCAGCAGCATCGCGATGGGCGACGGGGCGCGCGGCCCCTCCACCGGGATCTGCACGACGTTCGGGAACTTGTCGACCAGCGTCGCGCCTTCGATGTTCGAGGTCACGAAGACGTCCGCCCGGCCGGCCAGCACTTCCTGGTGCCCCAGCACGGGTGCGTCGACGATGACGATCTCCGCTTGCGGGAACCATTCGCGCACATAGCGTTCAAAGGTGGTGCCCAGCGTGGCCGCGACCTTGACGTCCTGCGCGTTGATCGAGTCCCAGCCATCGAACCGGTCGGCCTTGTCGGAGGTCGTGAAGGGGAAGATCTGCACCGCGATGTAGCTGTGGGAGAATCCGGCCGCCTTCATCCGCGGCGGGCTGATCGAGGCGGACCCGGTGATGTGGTAGTTGCCCGCGACAATGCCATTGACCAGCGTCTTCCAGTCGGTCGGCACGAACTCCAGCTCGACCTCCAGATCGGCGGCGAGCTGGGTCATGACGTCGATGTCATAGCCCTTGTAGCTGTTGGTCGCCGGGTCCCGCACGCTCATCGGGTTCCAGTCGCCGGTGGTGCCGACCTTCAGCACGCCTGACGACAGGATCTCGTCCAGGGCCGATTGCGCCATGGCCGGAAGAACCGCCGCCATCGCCAGGACGATCGCTGCGGCCAGGGTTCGAAATAGTTTCATCGTCCATCTCCTTCGCCGGCCTTGCGCGCGGGGCGCGCCGCGCCGCGGGCCTGTTCATCCCCATCTCGTACTCCCGTGTCATAGTGTTGTGTTTGCCGCGGCAAGTATAGATAAAATGCGGGAAACCGCGGAGGGGCTGCATGACCACGGCTGCAATCGAGATCGACGGCCTCTGCAAGTGGTTCGACGAGTTCCAGGTCCTCCGGGACGTGAACCTGCGCGCGGATTTCGGGGAAAAGATCGTCATCTGCGGGCCGTCGGGGTCGGGCAAGTCGACGCTGGTGCGCTGCATCAACCGGCTGGAAAGCCACCAGAAGGGCACGATCCGCGTCGACGGGATCACCCTGACCGAGAGCCGCGCCTCGGTGGAGAAGATCCGCTCCGAAGTCGGGATGGTGTTTCAGCAGTTCAACCTGTTCCCGCATCTGACGGCGATGGAGAACCTGACGCTCGGCCCGATGAAGGCGCGGGGTCTCACGCGCAAGGCGGCCGAGGAGAAGGCGATGAGCCTGCTCGAACGGGTGCGCATTCCCGAACAGGCGCACAAAAGGCCCGGGCAGCTTTCGGGCGGCCAGCAGCAGCGCGTGGCGATCGCCCGGTCGCTCTGCATGGACCCCAAGATCATGCTCTTCGACGAGCCGACATCGGCGCTTGATCCGGAGATGATCGCCGAGGTGCTCGACGTGATCTCCGACCTCGCCGACAGCGGCATGACCATGCTGGTCGTCACCCACGAGATGGGGTTCGCCCGAGGTGCCGCCGACCGCATGGTGTTCATGGACGCAGGTGAAATCGTGGAGACGGGTCCGACGGCCGCCTTCTTCGACGCGCCCCGGTCGGACCGCTGCCGCCAGTTCCTCGGCCAGATCCTGCGGCATTGAGAGGCCCGACATGACCGCCACACGCCTCCGCCTTCTGGCCGCTGCCGCCATCGTGCTCTGGCTTGCCGGCTGCGCCGCGCCGCCGGGCACCTGGGGCTGGCATGTCATCGACCCGCGCACGTCCAACGGGGCCACCAATGTCCGCTTCCTGCTGGGCGGGTTCTGGGCGACGATCCAGATGTCAATTCTGGCCGCGGTGCTGTCGGTGGTGCTTGGGCTGGTCGTCGCCTTGCCGGGCATGTCCGCGCGCTGGCTGGTGCGCATGCCGAGCCGGATCTATGTCGAGTTCGTGCGGGCCATCCCGCTGCTGCCGCTGCTCTTCTGGGTCTTCTACGGAATGCCCGTGGTGCTGCGCTCCATGGGGCTCAGCGTCACGGTGGACCCATTCTGGGGCGCGGTCATCACCCTGGCGATTTCCGACAGCGCGTTTACCTCCGAGATCTACCGCGCCGGCATCCAGTCGATCCCCAAGGGCCAGTCGGAGGCCGCGCAGACCGTCGGGCTGAACTATGTCCAGACCATGCGCTACGTCGTGCTGCCCCAGGCGATCCGGCGCATCCTGCCCCCGCTCGCCAACCAGTTCATCTACATCGTCAAGATGTCGGCCTTCGCCTCCGTCATCGGGATGCAGGAGCTGACCCGACGCGCCAACGAACTGGCGGTGACGGAGTACCGGCCGCTGGAGATCTATACCTTCCTGGTCGTCGAATACCTGGTCCTCGTCCTCGCCATCTCCGCCGGCGTGCGCTGGCTGGAACGCCGGATGCGCGCGGACGAGCGGGTCTAACCCCCGGCCGCGAGTTCGGCGGCAATCCCCGCCACGGCGGCCTCGAACAGACGCGCGCCGTCGTCCGGGTTGGCCAGCGCGGAATGCGACCCGACGCGGCCGTCGGGAAAGGCCGCGCGATGGGCGTCCGGTGGGCCGTGCCGGTCGCCGGAATGGGCGCGGATGTAATCGGCGGAGAGCGGTTCGGGCGGTGTCTCGGCGCCCTTGTTCACGATACCGGTCAGGTGCTGCGTGATCGCCACCTCCGACGGGGTTGCGTGCATCCCCTCCCACGCGCCGTAGGTCTCGGCCCGCATCCGGGCGACCTCCGCCACGTCCCACCAGTTGCGCAGGCTGATGCGGGCGTCCGTCAGCGTCTCCGCCGCGCGGGTCAGCGGCGCGATGTTGGCGCCGTGGCCGTTCACGATATGGATGCGGCGGAAGCCCTGTGCTGCCAGGCCGCTCAGGACCTCGCGGGCCAGCGCCTCGAAGAGATCCTCGGAGATCGACACGGTGCCCGGAAACGCGGTGTTGAACGGCGCAGGCGCGTAGGCCAGCGGTGGTGCGGCGATCACCCCGGCCTGGTCGGCGGCGGCTTGCGCAATCGCGCCGGCACAGATCGCATCCGTCCCGATCAGCCCGATCGGCCCGTGCTGCTCCACCGACCCGGTGCCGATTACCACGCGGCTGTCACGCGCGAGGTAAGCCTCCACCTGCTGCCATGTCATGTGGCCGAGCCGCATTGCCCTTCTCCCCGTTTCGCACGACCCGCGGACCGTCATGGACCGGATCGTGACCCCGCGCGGCCGGCTGCGCAAGGAGATTGGCCGGCCCCGCGGGCGGGCCTGCGTAGACAGGACCGGGCCGCGTGGCTATGCCTGCTTCGACCCGAAAGCATGACGAAGGGAGGCGCCGCATGTCAGCCTGGATACGCATGATCCGCGATGAGGACGCCGACGCGACCCTGGCGCGCGAGCTGGATTTCGCGCGCACCCCGCATGGCACCGTCGACAACGTGATGCGCGTGCATTCCCTGCGTCCGGCGACGATGTGGGGCCACGCGGTGCTCTACCGCGCCTGCCTGCACGACGCGGGCAACACGCTGCCGACCTGGCTGCAGGAGGTGATCGCCAGCTATGTCTCCGTGCTCAACGCCTGCGATTACTCCTACGCCAACCATTGGAAGAACGCCCGCCACCTGATCGGCGACGACGCCCGCGCCGATGCCATCGAGGACGCGCTGCGGCACAGGCGCCCCGAGCGTGCCTTCGACGGGGCCGACCTCGCCTTGTTGCGCTATGCCGAGGAACTGACGCTGTCCCCGGCTGAGATGACGGAGACCAGCGTGATCCGGCTCCGCGAGGCGGGGCTGGACGATGGCCGGATTCTGGAGGCGAACCAGATCATCTGCTATTTCAACTACGTGAACCGGCTGCTCAACGGGCTGGGCGTGACCACCGACGGGGATGTGGTCGGGTATTACGCGGGGGACGGGCCGGAGGCGCGCTGAGCGGTCAGGCGGCCGCGAAACACCGCTCCAGCAGATCGCCCGCGTTGCCCGTAGCGAAGGCGCCCGAAGTTCGGCCCCGGTCGCCGGCCAGACGCGTGGCGACGAAGCCATCCGCTGCCTGCGCGTCCTGCCCGGTCAACAGCACCGATGCGATGAGCAGCAGCGCGGACCGCTCCACGAACCATCGCGCCTCGGCCTCGGGCACGGGTCCGGCCCAACGTGCGCGGTGCTCGGCCAGCGCGCTGTCATAGCGCGGGTTCAGCCCCCGGGCCGCATCGAACTGCCGGTTCAGCACCTCGCCCGCCAGCGGTTCGCGCGCCAGCGTGCGCAGCACGTCGAGGCAGATGACATT
>CBDUPF010000314.1:0-4476 GCA_965369035.1 uncultured Aliishimia sp. | reverse complement strand
CAGCTCGAGCATTTCGGCGCGATGGGCGACCGTCTCGTTCTCTCAGGCCCGTCCGTCATGGTGCCACCTTCGGCGGCGCAGGCCCTGGGTATGGCACTGCACGAACTGGCGACGAACGCCGCAAAGTACGGCAGCCTCAGCAATGAATCCGGCAAGGTGGAGATTTCCTGGACGGTCGAGGGAGACATGTTCCACATGACCTGGCGAGAAGTCGGCGGGCCGGAGGTGACGGCACCCGGGTCGTCCGGTTTCGGCACCACCGTGCTCGACACAATGACCGCAGCGTCGACGTCGGGCGATGTGAACATTGACTATGCTCCCGACGGCGTCGTCTGGCAGTTGCACTGCCCGCTTTCGGCCTTCGAGTACGGTTCCGCCGGTGGCACGAATTGACGGTGTGTGTTCGCTGCCCCGACCCGGCGCGCAATCCGGCCTAGGTTTCCGACCCGCCAAGCAGGTCTTCCAGCGCCTCGACCGCGCCGCTCCCGATCCCGCGCGGGGTTAACCGGCTCAGCGGGCAGGGGTCCGACAGGACGTTGTCGATATTGTCCACGTGAAACCCGTCCGGGCCTTTCAGACTGTCCAGGGCATCCCACCCGATCGGCACCGCGATCGCGGCGGTTTTGCGCGCACGCAGGGAGTAGGGCGCGATCGCCGTCGCCCCGCGTTCGTTGCGCAGCCAGTCGACGAAGACGCGGCCCTTGCGTTTCGCCTTCGACATCGTGGCGGTGTAGCGGTCCGGGTCGCGGGACGCGAGCATCGTCGCCAGCACCCGCGCGAAATACTTGACCGTGTCCCAGCCGGCGACCCGGCGCAGCGGCGTGATCACGTGGATGCCCTTGCCGCCGGTCACCATCGGCACGCTCTCCAGCCCGCAAGTGTCCAGCACTTCGCGGACCTCCCGCGCGGCCCGCACCACCGCGTCGAAGCCCAGCCCCTCATCGGGGTCCAGGTCGAACACCATGCGGTCCGGTCTCTCGATCCTGTCGCGGGCCGAGCCCCAGATATGGAACTCCAGCGTGCCCATCTGTGCCAGTCCGATCAGCCCCTCGGGATCGGTGACATACATGTACTCCTCCGTGTCGCCGTCCTTTTCCTCGATCGGCAGGCTTTTCACGGCGTCCGGAAACCCCTTGCCCGCGTGTTTCTGAAAGAAACACTCTTCGGAAATGCCCGACGGGCAGCGCAACAGTGACAGCGGGTGGTCCGCGGCATGGGTCAGCATCCGCTCCGCCACCTTCTCGTAGTACCGCGCAACATCGCCCTTGGTCAGACCGGCCTCGGGGTAGACCACCCGCCCGGCGCTGGAGATATGCACGCCGCCCACGGTCAGATCGTCGTCCTCGCTCTCGACTTCGCTTTTCGCGCTCACGGCCCGAGCCTCCTTGTCGGCCCGCAGGCCCTTGAATACGCCATGACGAATACGGCCGTCTGCGGTGAATTCGGCATATTCTACCTCCGCCACCAGCTTGGGAGTAACCCATTTCGCGCCCTTCGTCTCCGCCGGCAGGTCGTTGTCGAAGGGCGCGGTCTTGCGGGACATTCCGGCGAGTTGGCGTCCGATCTCCTCCAGCGTGTCCTCGTCGAAGCCGGTGCCGACGCGCCCGCGATAGACCATCCGCCCGCCCTCGTAGCTGCCCAGCAGCAACGAGGAGAATGCCCGTCCGCGCTTGTCCGAGGGCGACCAGCCACCGACGACGAACTCGGCGCGGCGAATGCACTTGGTCTTGATCCAGGTCCCGCTGCGCGTCCCGCGATAGGGGGCATCGAGGCGCTTGGACACGATCCCCTCGCCGCCGGCCTCGCACATCGCGGCGAGCGCGTCGGCGCCGTCCCCCTCGATCATCGGGCTGAGCCGCAACGGACCACGCGGCGGCATATCGCGGAACAGCCGCTCCAGCGCTGCACGCCGGTCGGACAACGGTTTTCCGGTCAGATCCTCGCCATCGAGCACGAGGCAGTCGAAGGCATAGAAGGTCAGCGCGCCACCCTCCTTCAGCGCGCTTTGCAGTGCGGAGAAATCGCCGCCACCCCCGCCTGCGATCACCTCGCCGTCGATCAGCGCAGACCGGCAGTCCAGCGCGGCCGCTGGGTCGCAGAGCGCGCCGAAGCGGTCGGACCAGTCCTTGCCGTTGCGGGTATAAAGCCGGACCCCGCCCTTGCCGACCGCCATCAGGCAGCGGTAACCGTCAAACTTGGCCTCGTGCTGCCAACCGTCTCCGCTGGGCGGGTCGCTTTTCAGCGTGGCAAGCTGCACCTTGCGGAACCGGGGCAGGGGTTTGTCGTGACCGGCCGGGACCGACGCCGGCTTGTCGGCGGCGATGGCCCGCATGGTGCGGCCGGTCGTCACGCTGGTGCGGTACTTGTTGATCAGGGCGTCCGCCGACCGGGAGGCGAAATCGTCCCGCTCCTTGATCAGCAGCCAGTTCTCGCGCTTTTCGCCCGTCTTGCCGCGCATCCGGACCAGCGCCCAGCCGCCCTTCATCCGCGCGCCGTGGAGCCGGAAATGCAGCTTGCCCTCTTTCAGCCCTTCCGCGGGGTCGTGCAGCGGCTCCCACCAGCCGGTGTCCCAGAGCATGACGGTGCCGCCGCCATATTCCTTTTCGGGGATGGTCCCTTCGAAATCGGCATAGCTCACCGGGTGATCCTCGGTCCGCACCGCCAGCCGTTTCTCGGACGGATCGCCCGATGGCCCCCGCGTGACGGCCCAGGACAATAACACGCCGTCCCATTCCAGGCGGAAATCGAAATGCAGCCGTCGCGCATCGTGCTTCTGCACCACGAAGGAGGGGCGGTCGCCGCCGGCCTCCACCAGTTCTGCCCGCGGCTCCGGCGTCACGTCGAAGTCGCGCTTCTCGCGGTATGCGTCGAGGGAACTCATGAGGCCTTTTTCTTGCGGGTCCCGCCGCCCTTGCTCTGCTTGAGGCTCTTTTTCAGCGCGTCCATCAGGTCGACGACGTTCTCGCCCTCCGGCCGGTCGTCAGAGTCGTCGGATTTGGCGCGCGGGGTCTTTTTCGAGCGCATCTTGCGACCGATCAGGTCCTTCAGTGCCGCGGCATAACTGTCCTCGAAGGCGGAGGCGTCGAAGGGCGCGGTCTTGCGGTCGATCAACTGGGTGGCGACCTCCAGCAGTTCCTCGTCCGGCTCGTCATCCTGGATCGAGGCAAAGAGCGGCTCCGCGTCCCGAATATCCTGCTCGTAATGCAGCGTTTCCATCAGCAGCCCGTCGCCGCAGGGGCGGATCGCGCAGAGATACTCCTTGCCGCGCATCGTCAATTGACCAAGCCCTGCCTTGTGGGTCTGGCGCAAGGCGTCACGCACCACCCGGTAGGCGTCTTCGGCCAGATCATCGGACGGAACCACGTAGTAGGGACGGTCGAACCAGATGGGCGCGATCTCCGTGACCTCGACGAACTGGCTGAGCTCCAGCGTTTTTTTCGTCTCCAGCCTGATCGCGTCGATCTCGTCCGGCTCCAGCAGAATGTACTCGCCGTCGTCGGTCTCGTACCCCTTCATGATGTCGTCCTTCTCCACCGGCCCGACGCCGTGGACCACCTTCTGATAGCGCACCGGTTTTCCGGACGGCTTGTGGATCTGGCGGAATGACACGCGGCTGCCGGAGGTGCGTGCGGAATGGATCTCGATCGGTATCGACACCAGCGAAAGCCTCAATTGTCCCTTCCAGATTGCACGTGATGCCATGTCGAACAGTCCCCCTTGGCGCGGCAGGACGGCGTCCTGCGAATGACATCTCAACTCCTTGGTGCCCGATCCGGTTTCAAGGCGGGGGGTCATTGGCGGGCCGGGAACTGAACCTGCCAGGGGGCGTTCAAGCGAAATGGAACCTGCACAAACCTGGATTTCGGAACCCGACCGTCTGTTGCACATCTTCCTATCCAGCCTGGTATTCTTTGTCTTCATCATCGTGGTGACAAGGATTTCGGGCAAGCGGACGACGGGCAACATGAACAACTTCGACTGGATCATCACGGTGGGCATCGGCTCCTTGATGGCCTCCGGCATCCTGCTGCGGAACGTCTCCATGCTCGACGCCATGGTGGCGGTAGCGTCCCTTGCCGGTCTGCAATGGGTCACGACCTGGAGTGTGATGCACTCATCGCGTGTCGCCCGGCTGGTCAAGCCGCTGCCCCGTGTTCTGATGAAGAACGGAGCCGTGCAGCGCGAGGACATGCGGCGGGAGCGGATCGCGCATGAGGAGCTCGAAGCCGCCCTGCGGAGCGCGGGGCTGGAGCGGAGCGGGACGGCCGCCTGGGTCGTCATCGAATCCAACGGCCAGCTTTCGGTCATACCGAAACGCTCCGCCGAAAGGGACGAGAAGGACCTGCTTGCCGACGTGGTGGGAGCCGAAAAGGCCCCGTAGCCCGAGGCTCTGTCAGCCCAACTGCGCCGATGTCCGTCAGGTTGCCGCGGTCAAAAATCCCCGCGCCGCTGGGTTACGGCGGCGCGGGGCTCGCT